>CAZUPH010000058.1:0-20500 GCA_964621995.1 uncultured Rubrivivax sp.
CGCAGGCGGCCAGGGCACACAGCGCGGCCAGCGCGCTCAGGGTCGCCGCTCGGCGCGGGCGGGCAGGGGTCGGGGCATGCATGCCCGGCAGCATCGGCCGCGCGGCCGCCGAGCAGCGTGACGAGTTGCTACCGCGGGGCCCGGTCCGACACGCGCCGGCACAGCCGGCGGCGGGCGGCGTGACTTCCTGCCGCCGTGCTGCTCAGGGCGCCGGCGGCGACCACAGCCCGCGCTGCTGCGCCAGCAGCCGCACCAGGCCGAGCAAGGCGTCGACATTCGGCGTGGCCAGGCCCAGGCGCTGGCCGATCTCGCGCACCGCCCCGACCAGCGCGTCCACTTCCATCGGGCGGCCGGCCTCCAGGTCCTGCAGCATCGAGCTGCGGAAGGCGCCCAGCTTGCGCGTCACCGCATGGCGCTGCTCGGGCTGCTGGTCGATGGGAATGCCGAAGGCCGCGCCGATGGCCTGGGCCTCCACCATCACCGCGCTGCAGAAGCCGCGCACCAGCGGGTCGTCCAGGATGCGGTCGGCCGTGGCGCCGGTCAGCGCCGAGACCGGGTTGATGGTCATGTTGCCCCACAACTTGAACCACACGTCGCGCTGGATGCGGTCCGACACGGTGACGGCGAAGCCGGCGTCCTGCAGCAGCGCTGCCGTCTCGGCGAGCATCCGGTCGCCGGCACCGGCGGGCCGGCCGACGATGAGCCCGTTGCCGCCGACATGGCGCACGCGGCCCGGTGCCGGCGTCGTGCTGGACAGGTGCACGACGCCGCCGATCACGCGCGCGGCCGGCAGCAGGGCAGCGACCGCGCCGCCGGGGTCCACGCTCTGCACGATCCAGCCTTCGCAGGGGCCGCCCAGGCCCGAGAAGAACCACCAGGGCACGCCGTTCATCGCCGTCAGCACCTGCCCGCGTTCGCCGATCAGCTCGGCCACCGCCGGCGCCACCGCGCCGAGCGCCGGCCCCTTCACGGCGAGGATCACCAGGTCCTGCGGGCCCAGCTCGGCGGCGCGGGCCGCCACGCGCAGCGGGACGCGGCGTTCGCCATCGGCGCTCTCGGCCACGAGCCCGTGCGTGCGCACCGCCTCGAGCGTCGCGCCGCGGGCCAGCGCCGAGACGTCCACGCGGCCGGCCGGCAAGCGGTGCAGCCAGGCGGCGAACTGGCCGCCGATGGCGCCCAGGCCGACGATGCAGATCCTCATGGCCGCAGTCTAAGGTTCCCGGTCCTCGAGCAGCCGCCGCCATCCCGCCGCGCCCAGCCGGCGCAGCGTGGCCAGGTTGCGCTCGACGATGCGGTCGGCGTCCGGCGTGTCGGCCACGGCCTGCGCGATGCTGTCCTCGCGCAGCAGGTGCAGCGTCGGGTGCGGCGAGCGGTTCGTGGCGTTCGTGATGTCACCGGCCTCGGTGCCCGCGAAGCGGTAGTCGGGGTGGAAGCTCGCCACCTGCAGCGTGCCTTCGAGCCCCAGCGCGTCGATCGCGGCATCCGCCAGGTCGAGGAAGTCGTTGTAGTCGGCGAAGTCCGTCAGCACCTGCGGGTGCACGATCAGCGTCGTCTCGACCTCGGCCGGGTCGGCGGCGGCCAGCAGGCGCAGCTCGTCGGCCAGGTGCGCCAGCAGCGCCTCGTCATCGGTGGCCCCGCTGAGCACCCAGCGGATGCGGCCCTTGGCGTGCACCGCCTTCGCGAAGGGGCACAGGTTCAGGCCGATCACCGCACGCTCGAGCCAGCGGCGCGTGGCGGCGATCGGGTCGTCGGGCGGCGGCGGCATGCCGCTCATGGTCGCACGCCGGGCGTCTCCAGCCTCATGCCGGCGGCGCGCTGCATCAGGAAGGCCTCCAGCGCCAGCATCTCGTCGCTGTCCCAGTCCCAGGGCTCGGCGCGCACGCCGACCTGGCAGCCGCGCAGCCGGCGCTGCAGCGTGCCCATGCCCTGCCACTCGAGCCGGTAGATCGGGTAGCCGGTCGGGTGGCCCTGCGGGATCACGCTGCCGCCCAGGCGGCGACCGGCATTCGTGTCGTGGCACTGCGCGCACGAGAGGTCGAGCTGGCCCAGGCGCTGGCGCCACAGCCGCGCGCCGAGTTCACGCGCCGGCACCAGCCGCGGGTCGGACGGCGGGGCGATCGGCAGGCCGCGCGAGAGGTGGCCGAGGTAGCTCTCCACCGCCAGCAGTTCGTCGCTGCCGACGGGCCAGCGCGGGCGCAACAGGCGCCGCTCGCGGCAGGCATTGATGCGGCCGGCCAGGTTGAGCACGCGGCCGGCGGCGGCATCGAACGCGGGGTAGCGCGCCGCCACGCCGCGCATCGTCGCCGCGTCGTGGCAGGCCGCGCAGTCGGCGGCGAATCGGCGCTGGCCGTCGGCCACCCACAGCATCGCCGGGTTCTGCGTGTCGTCGCGCTGCAGGGCCTGCACGGCGGGCGTCATGTCGTCGGAGCCCGAGCGACGCGGCTCGGCGTGCACGAGCGCTGCCGTCGCCGCGGCCGCCGCAACGACGACGGCGAGCCCGCGGCGCAGCCCGCTCACGTGGCCTCGATGCGCACGCTCTCGGCATGCGCGAAGCCGCGGTCGCCGGCCCAGCGCACGGTGAGCGTGCCGCTGCCCGGCAGCCGCAGGTGGAAGGCGAGGTAGGGATTCGCGGCAACGGCCGCATGCAGCTCGGCCGCGAAGACCAGCTCGCCTTCGAAGCGCGCCTCCAGCGTGCGCACCAGGTCGCGCGGCAGCAGGCGGCCACCGCTGTCGCGGCGGTGGCCGGTCTCCATCGGGTGCGCGATCAGCGCACGGATCTCGACCACCTCGCCGCGGCGCGCGCTGGCGGGGGCATGCAGCAGGGCGCGCACGCTCATGCGGTTCAGCCCTCCACGCAGGCCGCGAGCGTGACCAGCACGTCCACCCGCTGCTGCCACACGCTGCCGTCGGCCAGCTGGGCCAGCGCGACCACGCCGCCCGAGGTGGCCAGCCGCATGCGCGTGGCCACGCGTGCGCGGCCGGCCAGCGGCCCCAGCGTGAACACCGCGACCTCGGGGCTGGGGTTGCGCTCGGTGACGAGCGCGATGCGCCGCACCTGCGCCACCGGCGCGTCCACCACCACCTCCACCGGCACCGCGTTGCCGTTCTCGACCAGCTCGGCGATCGTCAGCGTCACGCGGCCGTCGCGCGGCACTGCGCCGCCGGCGAAGCGCTCGATGGCGGCACGCAGGGCCTCGGGCGTGGCCGCCGCCGGCCGCACGACCAGCAGCAGCGCGCCGGCGCCGGCGAACAGCAGCGAGCGGCGGGTCGGGGTGGCGTTCAACGCAGTGGCTCCAATGCCGCGGACGTGGCGCAATGCGCTGCTGGGCTCTGAACAACGGGCGAGACAGCTTGTGGCGCGTTGCGGACGCTGGAGGCGCGCCAACGAACCGTTCGGGCTGAGCTTGTCGAAGCCTCGAGGACCACGTGCGCTTCGACAGGCTCAGCGCGAACGGCGCGAGCGGGCGCTTCGACAGGCTCAGCGCGAGCGGTTGTGTAGGGGACAGGGAGTGCCATGTCCGTTATGCGCCGCAAGCTGACGAACACGAGGTCTCGGTCACTTCAGCGTCGCCAGCCAGGCCACGACATCCTCGACCTGCTGCGCGTCCAGCAGCGGCCGACCCTGCCAGGCGCGGCCGACGCGGTTCAGGCCCGCGCCGCCGTCGGGGCGGTGGAAGGCCGGCATCAGGCTGTCCGGGTTCAGCGCACGCGCGTCGGCCACGCGCAGGCGCAGCTGGGCCGGGGTCCAGCGTGCGCCGGCACCAGCGAGGTCGGTGGCCAGGTTGCCCTGCTGGCGCACCTCGGCGACTGGCGCCTGGTGGCACAGCAGGCACAGGCCCAGCTGGCGGTCGGCGACGATGGCGCGGCCGCGCGCCGCGTCGCCGGGCGTGGCGGTCAGCGGTTGCGGGATGCCGTCGCCGACGATCGCCAGGCCGCCGACGAGTCCGCTCAGGGCCAGCGCCGCGATCACGCCCTTCAGGCCTTCAGGCTGTGGCGCGAGAGCGGCAGCTCGCGGATGCGCTTGCCGGTGGCGGCGAAGATCGCATTCAGCACCGCCGGCGCGGCCACCGCGATCGTCGGCTCGCCGACGCCGCCCCAGAAGCCGCCGGAGGGCATCACGATGGTCTCGACCTTGGGCATGTCCTTGATGCGCATCATCGGGTAGGTGTCGAAGTTGAGCTGCTCGATGCGGCCGTCCTTCACCGTGCAGGCCCCGTACAGCATGGCCGTCAGGCCGTAGACGAAGCTGCCCTCGACCTGCGCCTCGATCTGCTGCGGGTTGACGGCGTGGCCGCAGTCGGTGGCGGCGACGATGCGGTGGATCTTCAGCTCGCCCTCGCGCGAGACCGAGACCTCGGCGCAGGCGGCGACGTAGCTTCCGAAGCCATGCGTCTGCGCGAGGCCGCGGAAGACCTTCTGCCCGCCGACGTCGGGCGCCGGGCGGCCCCAGCCCGCGCGTTCGGCCACCGCATCGAGCACCGCCAGGTGCTTGGGGTGGTTCCTCATCAGCTCGCGGCGCAGCGCCAGCGGATCCTGCTGCGTGGCGTGCGCGACCTCGTCGAGGAAGCACTCGAGGTAGATCGCGTTCTGGTTGAGGTTGACCCCGCGCCAGAAGCCCGGCGGCACGTGCGGGTTGCGCATCGCGTGGTCGACCAGCAGGTGCGGCACCGTGTAGCCGATGGCCGACTCCGGCCCGCCGGGGTTCAGGCCCTGGAAGACCACCGGGTCGCGGCCGTCGCGCACGTTCTGCGGGAAGATGCCGGCCAGGATGCTCTGGCCGCTGATGCGCATGTGCAGCGCCTGCAGCTTGCCCTGCGCGTCCAGCCCGGCCGTCAGCTTGCACTGCGTGACGGGGTGGAACAGGCCGTGCGCCATGTCCTCCTCGCGGCTCCACAGCAGCTTGACCGGCGTGCCGGGCAGTTCCTTCGCGATCGTCACCGCCTGGCGCACCCAGTCGTGCACGGCGCCGCGGCGCCCGAAGCCGCCGCCGAGGTGGATCTTGTAGACCTCGCACTGCGCCGGCGGCAGCCCGGCCGCGGCGGCGGTGGCGGCCAGCGCAGCCTCGCCGTTCTGCGTCGGTGTCCAGACCTCGCAACGCTCCGGCGTCCAGCGCGCCGTGGCGTTCATGGTCTCCATCGTCGCGTGGTTCTGGTGCGGGTAGCTGTAGACGGCCTCGATGCGCCGCGCCGCCGCGGCCAGCGCGGCCTTCGCGTCGCCCTGGCGGTTGCCCACCGCGGCCTGCTCGGCGTCGAGCCCGGCGCGGATGGTCGCGTCGATGCCGGCCTGCTGCTGCTGCGCGTTCGGCCCGTGGTCCCAGTCCACCGGCAGCGCGTCCAGCGCCTTCTTCGCGCGCCACCAGGTGTCGGCGACCACGGCCACCGCGCTGTCGCCCACGCGCACGACCTTCTTCACGCCGGGCATCTTCTCCACCGCCGCGGCGTCGAAGCCGCGCAGCCTGCCGCCGAAGACCGGGCAGTCGCGGATCGCGGCATTGAGCATGCCGGGCAGCTTCAGGTCCGAGCCGTAGACCTGGCTGCCGTTCGTCTTCTCCACCGTGTCCAGCCGCGCGATGCGCTGGCCGACGAGCTTCCAGTCCTTGGGGTCCTTCAGCGCCACGTCGGTCGGCGGCGTGAGCTTCGCCGCCGCGGCGGCCACCGCGCCGTAGGTCGTGCGGCGGCCGCTGCCGGCGTGCGTGACGACGCCCTTGTCCACCTTGCATTCGGCCGCCGGCACGCCCCAGCCCTGGGCCGCGGCCTGCACGAGCATCGTGCGCGCGGCGGCGCCGCCCTTGCGCACGTAGTCGTGGCTCTCGCGGATGCCGCGGCTGCCGCCGGTGGAGAAGTTGCCCCACACGCGCTGGCGTGCGAGGTTCTGGCCCGGCGTCGGGTATTCGGTGGTCACGCGCGCCCAGTCGCACGCCAGCTCCTCGGCGACCAGCTGCGCCAGGCCGGTCAGCGTGCCCTGGCCCATCTCGCTGCGCGCGATGCGGATCACCACGCGCTCGTCCGGGTGCACGACGACCCAGGCCGTGATCTCGGGCGCCGCGCCCTGCGCCGCGGCGCGCGTGGGGAAGCCGAGCACGAAGCCGCCGCCGGCAGCCAGCGCGCCCCAGGCGCCGAGCGCGGCGCTGCTGCCCAGGAAGCCGCGGCGCGTGAGGGCGGCGGCCTCGTTCACGGTGGTGTCCTGATCCATCACGCGCTCCTCACGACATGCACGACCGCGATGCCGGCATCCGCCGCCGCGCGTGTCTCGCCGGCCGCGACCTTGATCGCGGCGCGCACGCGGTTGTAGGTGCCGCAGCGGCAGATGTTGGTGATGGCGGCGTCGATGTCGGCGTCGGTGGGCCGCGGCTTGTCCTTCAGCAGCGCGGCGGCGGCCATCAGCATGCCGCTCTGGCAGTAGCCGCACTGCGGCACGTCGAGCTGCGCCCAGGCCTTCTGCAGCGGGTGGCTGGTGTCGGGCGACAGGCCCTCGATGGTGGTGATCTTCTGCGAGGGCTGCAGCGCCGAGACCGGCAGCACGCAGCTGCGCAGCGGCGCGCCGTCCACGTGCACGGTGCACGCACCGCACTGCGCGATGCCGCAGCCGTACTTGGTGCCCGTCAGCCCGAGCTGCTCGCGCAGCACCCACAGCAGCGGGGTGTCGGGCTCGGCGTCGAACTCGCGCACGCTGCCGTTCACGTTCAGTCGGGCCATCGCGGTGCCTCCGGGTCGTGGTGACAGCGCCTGATGATGCCGCCGCTCGCGAAGTCCGCAAGCCCGGTCGGTCTTTGCGCCGCAGGGCCGGATGCTTCGGTCCGCCGGCCCGGTCGCGTAATCTACGGGCCCGCCACCACGACGAACGGAGAACAGCACCATGGGCCAGACCGTCAGCTTCCGGCGCCCCGACGGGGGCAGCGTCAACGGCTACCTCGCCGAGCCCGCGCATCCGAAAGGTGCGCCAGGCGTCGTCGTCATCCAGGAGTGGTGGGGGCTCAACGACCAGATCCGCGGCGTGGCCGACCGCTACGCCGAGCAGGGCTGGCGCGCGCTGGTGCCCGACCTGTACCGCGGCAAGAGCACGCTCGAGGCCGCCGAGGCCGAGCACCTGATGGGCGCGCTGGATTTCGGCGAAGCCGCCGGCCAGGACGTGCGCGGTGCCGTGCAGTACCTCAAGGGCAGCGGCAGCACGAAGGTCGGCGTCACCGGCTTCTGCATGGGCGGCGCGCTGACGCTGCTCGCGGCCGTGCACGTGCCGGAGATGGACGCCGGCGTCGTCTTCTACGGCTACCCGCCGCTGGACTACGTGGACGCCACGAAGATCAAGGCGCCGCTGATGGCGCACTGGGCGACCCGGGACGTGCCCTTCCCGATCGCCGGCGTCGATGCGCTGGAGGCCAAGCTGCGCGCCGCCGGCGTGGCCTTCGAGTTCCACCGCTACGAGGCGCAGCATGCCTTCTTCAACGAGACGCAGGTCGGTGCGGGCAAGCTGCTGCCCGTCATCGAGTACGAACCGCAGGCCGCCGCGCTGGCCTGGCGGCGCACGCTGGACTTCTTCGGCAAGCACCTGAAGTGAGCGGCGCGGACCCGACGCTGGCGCCGCGCGTGGCCGCGGTGCGCGCGCAGACGCTGGCGCTGGCCGCGCCGCTGTCGGAGGCCGACTGCCAGGCGCAGTCGATGCCCGATGCGAGCCCGGTCAGGTGGCACCTGGCGCACACGACCTGGTTCTTCGAGACCTTCGTGCTCGAGCGCTTCGAGCCCGGCTTCCGGGCCTGGCACCCGGCCTGGCGCGCGCTGTTCAACAGCTACTACCAGGGCGTGGGCGAGCAGCATCCGCGGCCCCAGCGCGGGCTCGTCACGCGGCCCTCGCTGGCCGAGGTGCGGGCCTGGCGCGCCTCGGTGGACGAACGGCTGCAGGCGCTGCTGGCGGCGCCACCGCCGGGGCAGGGCGACGCGATCGCCGCGCTGGTGGAACTCGGCCTGCAGCACGAGCAGCAGCACCAGGAACTGATCCTGACCGACCTGCTGCACCTGCTGTCGTGCAACCCGCTGGACCCGGTCTATGCGCAGGCGCCGCCGCCCGCGGTGGCCGCACCCGCCACACGAGGCGGCTGGACCGCCTTCGAAGGCGGCCTGGTCGAGATCGGTCATGCCGGAGCCGGCTTCGCCTTCGACAACGAGACGCCGCGGCACCGCGTCTTCCTGCGTCACTATGCGCTGGCCGAGGACCTGGTCACGCAGGGCGACTGGCTCGCCTTCATCGCCGACGGCGGCTACGACGATCCGCGCTGGTGGCTGGCCGCCGGTTGGGACTGGCGGCGGGCGCAGGGCATCGGTGCACCGCTGTACTGGCGCCGTGGCGACGACGGCCGCTGGCGGCGCTTCACGCTGCGCGGCCTGCTGCCGCTGGACGAGGCGGCGCCGGTGGTGCACGTCAGTGCCTACGAGGCCGATGCCTATGCCCGCTGGCACGGCGCGAAGCACGGTGCGCCGCACCGCCTGCCCACCGAGGCCGAGTGGGAGCATGCGGCACAGGCCGCCGGCCCGGCGGCGATCGCCGCCGCGCGCTGCATCGACGCCGGCGCGCTGCTGCCGCTGCCACCGCCGGCGCCGCAGCCGGCCGGGCCGCGGCAGCTCTACGGCGAGGTCTGGCAGTGGACCGCGAGCGCCTACCAGGCCTACCCGGGCTTCCGCGCCTGGGACGGCGCGGTCGGCGAATACAACGCCAAGTTCATGGTCAACCAGCTCGTGCTGCGCGGCGGCTCCTGCGCCACGCCGCGCTCGCACCTGCGCGCGAGCTACCGCAACTTCTTCCCGCCCGAGGCGCGCTGGCAGTTCAGCGGGCTGCGCCTGGCGCGCGATCTGGACTGAACATGCGAGTGGCGCGCCCATGCGCGCGCCCGGGGATGCCGACCACGCGGTCCGGTCGCTGCAGGCGCTCGAAGGCCTCGGCCAGGCGCTCGCGCACCGTCGAGCCGCCGCGGTGAGGCCGTGCAGGCACCACGAGGCCGACGGGTCCCTGTCCTACAAGCCTGCGCCGCCTCGTCCGATGGGCTGCCGCCGATCCGTTTCCTAGACTGGGTCCATCGGTTCGGCGCACCCGCTGCGCAGCACAGCCGAGATCGCTGGTCCGGGGCGCGGCGCGCTTGCGCGGCACGCATCCCGGCCCGTCTCAACCGCCAAGGAAAGGAATCGCCATGAACTGGGAAATCATCGAAGGCAACTGGAAGCAGCTCAAGGGCAAGGTCCAGCAGCAATGGGGCAAGCTGACCGACGACGACTTCGACGTCATCGCCGGCCGGCGCCAGGAACTGGCCGGCAAGATCCAGGAGCGCTACGGCGTGGCCCGCGACGAGGCCGAGAAGCAGGTCACCGAGTGGGAGCACCGCGCCGACGAGCGCTGGATCCGCCACTGACGCAGTGCCCGGCGGCGCCCACGCGCCGCCGCCGCCCGCCCACCGAAGACACCTACGGAGCCCGACCCCATGAACGACCTCAGCACCCTGGCCGCGCAGCCCCTCGAGCAGGCCGGCCGGCTCACCGAACGCGCGGCCGGCACGGTCGCCGGACTGGCGCGCGACGGCCTGCAGCGCGCCGGCGAGATCGGCAGCGGCCTGCGGCAGAGCATCGGCCGCGCCGGCGACCTGGCCGTGGAGGGCGTGCGCGACGAGCCGGTCAAGGCCATGCTGGTGGCGCTGGCCGCCGGCGCCGCGCTCGCCGCACTGGCCGGCGTGCTGCTGCGCCGTGCCCACCCCGCGGACGACAGGCCGGCGCGCCGGCGCCGGGCGCCGTTGACCCGAAGTTGAAACCCCGGCATCATCGCGCTGTAACTTTATTACAGACGCGATGGCCTTCGACCTCGTCCTCTTCGGCGGTACCGGCGACCTGACCTGGCGCAAGCTGATGCCTGCGCTGTTCCAGGCCTTCCGCCACGGCAAGCTGCCGCCGGGCGGGCGCATCCTGGCGGTGGCGCGCGACGAGCGCAGCGACGAGGCCTACCGCGCCTTCATCCGCGAGCGCTTCGCCGAGGTCGAGCCGGCCAAGCAGCCCAGCGACGAGGAATTCGCGCGCTTCGCCGAGCTGCTGCACTACCGGCGCATGGACCTCTCGCGGCCCGACGACTATGCGGGCCTCAAGGCCTGGGTGGACGAGCGCGGCGCCGACACCGTGGTCCTGTTCCTGGCCACCAGCCCGCACCTGTTCCCGGTGGTCTGCGCGCAGCTCGGCGCCGCCGGCCTGAACGGCCCGCAGGTGCGCGTGGTGCTCGAGAAGCCGCTGGGCCACGATCTGGCCAGCGCGCAGCAGATCAACCGTGCCGTCGGCGCCTCGTTCGCCGAGTCGCAGGCGCTGCGCATCGACCACTACCTGGGCAAGCCGGCGGTGCAGAACCTGGCGGCGCTGCGCTTCGGCAATGCCCTGTTCGAGCCGCTGTGGCGGCGCGAGAGCATCGCCAACATCCAGATCACGATCGCCGAGAGCCTGGGCGTGGGCAGCCGCGGCGACTTCTACGACACCACCGGCGCGCTGCGCGACATGGTGCAGAACCACGCGCTGCAGCTGCTGACGATGATCGCGATGGAGCCGCCGCCCACGGCCGACGCCGACGCGATCCGCGACGAGAAGCTCAAGGTGCTGAAGAGCCTGAAGCCCTTCACCGCCGAGACCGTGGCGCGCGACGTGGTGCGCGGCCAGTACCGCGCCGGCACCGTGGACGGCCGCGCCGTGCCCGGCTATCTGGACGAGCCCAAGGTGCCCGCGGGCAGCCGTACAGAGACCTTCGTCGCGCTGCGCACCGAGGTGCAGAACTGGCGCTGGGCCGGCGTGCCCTTCCACCTGCGCACCGGCAAGCGGCTCGCGGCGCGCGACGCGCACATCGTCGTCAATTTCCGCGAGGTGCCGCACCCCATCTTCCCGGGCGCGACGCGCGCCAACAAGCTGGTCATCAAGCTGCAGCCCGAGGACGGGCTGGAGCTGCACCTGCTGGCCGCCAAGGGCGGCGGCGCGACGGGCACGGGGCTGGAGACGCTGAGCCCGGTGTCGCTGGACCTGGACTTCGACAAGGCCTTCCCGAGCGAACGCGTGGGCGCCTACGAGCGGCTGCTGCTGGACGCCATCGCCGGTCGGCTGAACCTGTTCGTGCGCAGCGACGAGCAGGAACAGGCCTGGCGCTGGGTCGAACCCATCCTCCACGCCTGGGCGGCCGACCCGAACGGGCCGCGCCCCTACGCCGCCGGCAGCTGGGGCCCGCCGGCGGCCAGCGCGCTGGTCGCGCGCGACGGCTGCGCCTGGTCCGAGGAGGCGTGAAGCGCCGCGCGCTGCTCGGCACCGCGCTGGCCACGGCGCTGCCCGGGCCGGCCGGTGCGGCCGATGCAGCCGCGGCGCCGCCCGCGCGCACCCTGCACCTGGCCGCGGGCGAGTCGCTGCCGGCGCTGCTGGAGCAGGCGCGCGACGGCGACACGGTCGAGATCGGGCCCGGCGAGCATGTCGGTCAGGTGGCCGTGGTCACGCAGCGGCGGCTGACGATCCGCGGCATCGGCGCCGTGCCGCCGGTGCTGCACGCCGCCGGCCGCCACGCCGAGGGCAAGGCCATCCTGGTGCTGCGCGACGGCGACCACACGATCGAGCACCTCGCGTTCCGCGGCGCGCGAGTGCCCGACGGCAACGGCGCCGGCATCCGCTTCGAACGCGGGCGGCTGCTGCTGCGCGGCTGCCACTTCCTCGACAACGAGATGGGGCTGCTCAGCGGCAACACCGAGGACGCCGAGCTGCGCATCGAGCACTGCGCCTTCGGCGATGCGCCGCGCCACGGCACGGTCAACCACCACCTGCTGTACGTGGGGCGCATCGCGCGCTTCGAGCTCGTCGGCAGCCGCTTCGGCAACGGCTGGCGCGGCCACCTCGTGAAGTCGCGCGCGCTCGTCAACGAGGTGCGCTACAACCGGCTCGTCGACGGCGACGCCGGGCAGGGCGGCGCCTCGTACGAGCTGGAGTTTCCGAACGGCGGGCTGGCCACCGTGGTCGGCAACCTGATCGCCCAGGGCCCGCGCACGCAGAACGACGTGCTGGTGGCCTACGGCGCCGAGGCCACGCGCGAGGACCCGCGCACGCACGCGCTGGTGATGGTGCACAACACGCTGGTCAACCGCGCCGGCCGGCCCGCGCGCTTCGTGCAGGTGCACACGCAGGGCCTGCGCGAGCGCCCGCGGCTGCTGCTGCGGGCCAACGTGCTGGCCGGCCCGGGCGACGCCGGCATGGGGCCGGGCAACGTGCGCCTGCCGCAGTCGCCCTGGGGCGACGCGGCCGGCGAGACCTTCGCGCCGCCGCCGCGCGCCGCCTGGCGCTGGCGCACGCCGGCACTGGCCGACCCCGTGCTGCGGCCGCGTGAGCAGTTCGTGCTGCCGCTGGGCACGCGGCCGCTGCCGTCCGACGGGCCGCTGTGGCCCGGCGCGGTGCAGCCCTGAGCGCGGCGTGCGGCGGCCGAGAACGACGACATCATCCGGAGACCCGCCCATGCTCGAACGCATCCGCGCCTCGATCCCCGCGCTGCCGCCGGCCGAGCAGCGCGTGGCGAAGCTGCTGCTGGCCGACCCGCGCAGCTTCGCCTCGCTGCCGGTGGGCGAGCTCGCCGAGCGGGCGCAGGTCAGCAAGCCCACCGTGGTGCGCTTCTGCCGCAGCGTGGGCTACGACGGGCTGGCGGACTTCAAGCTCAAGCTGGCCGGCAACGTCAACGAGGGCGTGCCCTTCGTGCACCGCGCGGTCGACGACGACGACAAGGCCGGCGACCTGATCGTGAAGATCGTCGACAACGCGGTGGCCTCGCTGCTGCGCTACCGCAACGCCGCCGCACCGGCGGCGATGGAGCGCGCGATCGCGGTGCTGGCCGCGGCGGGCCAGGCCGGGCGGCGCATCGAGTTCTACGGCGTCGGCAACTCGGGCATCGTGGCGATGGACGCGCAGCACAAGTTCTTCCGCCTGGGCGTGAGCGCCGCCGCGGTGATCGACGGTCACGTGCAGGTGATGAGCGCGACGATGCTCGGCCCCGGCGACTGTGCCGTCGTGATCAGCAACTCCGGGCGCAGCCGCGACCTGCTGGACGTGGCCGAGATCGCGCGCCGCCGCGGCGCGCACCTGATCGCGATCACCGCCAGCGGCTCGCTGCTGGCGCAGGAGGTCAAGCAGGGCGGTGCACACGCCGCGCCGGCGGCGGCCGGCGCGGCGGCCGAGGTGGCGCCACCGGTGCACGTGCTGCTGGCGGCCGACCATCCGGAGGACGCCGACCGCTACAGCCCCATGGTCTCGCGGCTGCTGCACCTGGTGATCGTGGACATCCTGACCACCGGGGTGGCCCTGCGCCTGGGTTCGGCGCGCCTGCGGCCGATGCTGCAGGCGATCAAGCGCAACCTGCGCGAGCGGCGCTACGCGGTGCCGTCGCTGCCGTCCAGCGACAGCAGCTCGACCACGCCGTAGAGCGCCGCCAGTTCGGCCAGCTTCGGCGGCGCGCCATGCACCGCGAAGCCGCGCCCGGCGGCCTGCGCCAGCCGCCGCGCCTGCAGCAGCAGCGCGATGGCCGAACTGTCGAAGGTGGCCAGCGCGCTGGCGTCGACCGTCAGCACGCCGCTGCCGGCGGCCACCTCGGCCGGCAGGGCCTGCGCCAGCTCGGCGGTCTCCTCCAGCGTGGCCGTGGCGGGCAGCTTCATCGCCGGGGTGCCGCTCAGCTCTTGGCCGCGCTCTTGTTGCGCTCGACCAGCACCTTGATCAGCCCGTCGATGCCGCCGCGGCCGATCTCCTGCGCGAACTGCGTGCGGTAGTTCTGCACCAGCCACAGCCCGCCCACGTTGACGTCGATGATCTTCCAGCTCTCGCCGGCCTTGTCCAGCCGGTAGTCGAGCTTGATCGGCTCGCCCTTGCCGCGCACCTCGGACTGCACGACGATCTGGCTGCTGCCGGGCACCGGCTGCGTGCGCGTGATCTCGACCTTCTGGTCGCCCAGCTCGGACAGCGCGCCGGCATAGACGCGCACGAGCAGCGTCTTGAACTCGGTCTGCAGCTTCGTGCGCTGCTCGGGCGTGGCGCCGCGCCATTGCGGGCCGACCGCCGAGCGCGTGACGACCTCGAAGTTGACGTAGGGCATGACCTTGTCCTCGACCAGCGCGAGGATGCGGTTGAGGTCGCCGGCCTGGATGGCCTTGTCGTTCTTCGCCGTGTCGATGACGTCCGCCGAGATGCGGCGCACCAGCTCTTCGGGTGCGCCGCTGGCGTGTGCGTGGCCCAGCGGCAGCAGCAGCGTGGCGCTCATCGTCAGCAGGGTAAGGAATCGTTTCAGCATCGAGGGCGTCCTTTCGTCGGCGATCGTCCCGGGCGTTGGAGCCCGATCACGGCCGTCGGTTCAGTTCGGGTCAGGGCCGCGTGGCCGGCGGCGGCGCGGGCGGGCGCGTCCGGGTGCCGTCGGCAGGCGCCTTGGGCTCGGTTTCGGTGGGCTTCGCGCCGTCCTTCGGCGCCGTCTTGTCGTCTTCGTCGTCGAAGTCGTCGAAGTCTTCCAGCGCCTCGAGTGGCGGCGCGCCGTCGTACACCAGGTCGCGGCGGCGCGCCAGGTAGCCGTCGCGCAGGAAGCTGTAGCGGTCCAGCGCCACCTGGTCCACCAGCGCCGTGGTGCCCAGCAGCAGCGCGCGTTGCTGCACCACCTCCAGCGCGGTCACGCCGTAGCGCGCGGCGTCGCGATCGGGCAGGCTGGAGGGCGAGACCTGTCGGTCGGCGAGCAGGCCGACGCCGTCGCGCACCGACGAGGGGCCGAGGAAGGGCAGCACCAGGTAGGGGCCGGAGGGCAGGCCCCAGCGGCCCAGCGTCTGGCCGAAGTCCTCGCTGCGGCGGACCAGGCCCATCTCGGTGGCCGGATCGAGCAGCCCGCCCAGGCCGAACAGCGTATTCGTCAGCACGCGCATGCCCATGTCCAGGCCGTGGTGCACCTTGCCCTGCAGCAGGTGGTTGGCCACGGACCACACGTCGTACAGGTTGCCCAGCACGTTGCCGATGCCGGTGCGCACCAGCTGCGGCACGACGCGGCGGTAGCCCTCGGCCACCGGCTTGAGCACGGCCTCGTCCACCGCCTCGTTGAAGGCGAAGACGCGGCGGTTGAAGCGCTCCCAGGGGTCGACCGGGTTGGCGGCGTAGGGCGCCGGCTCGGCGCCGCCGCCGGCCGGCGCGACCGTGGCGCAACCGCCGGCCAGCAAGGCGCCGGCCAGCAGCGCCGAGGTCGCGGCGCGGCGCAGCGTGCCGAGTTTCACTGCCCGCTCCCGCCGGCGGCGCCGGCCGTGCCGCCGGCGCTGCCGGCGGCATCGGCACGGCCGGTGAGGAACTGGCCGATCAGGTTCTCCAGCACCACGGCCGACTGCGTCTGCGCGATGGTGTCGCCGGGCGCCAGGTTCGCGTCGTCGCCGCCGGCCTCCAGCCCGATGTACTGGTCGCCGAGCAGGCCCGAGGTCAGGATCTTGGCCGCCGAGTCCTTCGGAAACTGGAAGCGCCGGTCGATGTCCAGCGTGACCACGCCCTGGAAGGTCTGCGGGTCCAGCGCGATGCCGCTGACGCGGCCGACCAGCACGCCGGCGCTGCGCACCGGGGCGCGCACCTTCAGCCCGCCGATATTCTCGAAGCGTGCGCTGACCCGGTAGGTGTCGCCGCCGGTGACCGCCCCCAGGTTGGCCGCCTGCAGCGCCAGGAACACCAGCCCCAGCATGCCCAGCAGCACGAATGCGCCGACCATCGTCTCGATGCCACGCTTGCCCATGTCGAGTCTCTACCTTCCTTCAGCCGCTCAGGGCGTGGAGAACATCATCGCGGTGAGCACGAAGTCCATGCCCAGGATCCACAGCGAGGAGATGACCACCGTGCGCGTGGTCGCGTAGGCCACGCCCTCGGGCGTGGCCTCGGTCTCGTGGCCCTGGTACAGCGCGACGACCGTGCAGATGACGCCGAAGACGGCGGCCTTGACGAGGCCGTTGCCGACATCGCGCCAGACGTCCACCTGCGTCTGCATGATGGACCAGAAGTTGCCCGCGTCCACGCCGATCAGCATGACCGCCACGACCCAGGCGCCGAGGATGCCGATGGCCGAGAACAGCACGCACAGGATGGGCATGCTGACGATGCCGCCGACCAGCCGCGGCGCCAGCACGCGCGACTTCGGGTCCACCGCCATCAGCTCCATCGCGGCGAGCTGCTCGCCGGCCTTCATCAGGCCGATCTCGGCGGTCAGCGAGGTGCCGGCGCGACCGGCGAACAGCAGCGCGGTGACGACCGGGCTCAGCTCGCGCACCAGCGCCAGGTTGACGATCAGCCCCAGGCTCTCGGCGGCGCCGTAGGTCACCAGCGCGTAGTACATCTGCAGCGCCAGCACGAAGCCCACCGCCAGCCCGCTGGCCAGGATGATGACCAGCGAGCGGTTGCCGATGGCGTGGATCTGCGCGACGACCAGGCCGAAGCGGCGCAGCGAGGCCGGCACCGCGCGCAGCAGGTCCAGGAAGAAGAACGCGGCGTGGCCCCAGCCGCGGAAGTGCTCGAGCGCGACGGCACCCAGGCGCGCGAGCGCGTTCATCGCGGCACCCGCCGGGCCGTCCCAAGGGAGCCGCAGCCCCCTTGGGGGGTGGCGAACGAAGTGAGCCTGGGGGCAGTCATGCGCTCACCCCGAAGTCGGCGCCGATCTCGGGCGCCGGGTAGTGGAACTTGACCGGGCCGTCGGGTTCGCCGCGCACGAACTGCCGCGTCTCGGGGTCCGTCGAGTCCATCAGCTCCTTCGGCGTGCCCTGCGCGACGATGCGGCCCTGGGTGGCGAGCAGGATCACCCAGTCGCTGATCGCCATGCACTCGGGCACGTCGTGGCTGACGACCAGGCTGGTGGCGCCGGTGGCGTCGTTCAGGGTGCGGATCAGCTTGGCGGCCACGCCCATGCTGATCAGGTCCAGGCCCGCGAAGGGCTCGTCGTACATGATCAGCTCGGGGTCCAGTGCAATGGCGCGCGCCAGCGCGATGCGTCGCGCCATGCCGCCGCTGACCTCGCTGATGCGCAGCTGCGCGGCACCGCGCAGGCCGACCGCGTTGAGCTTCATCAGCACCAGGTCGCGGATCATCGCCTCGGGCAGCGCCGTGTGCTCGCGCATCGGGAAGGCGACGTTGTCGAAGACCGTCAGGTCGGTGAACAGCGCGCCGAACTGGAACAGCATGCCGATGCGCCGGCGCAGCCGGAACAGCTGCGCCTGGTCGGCGGCGTTGACGAGATCGCCGTCGAAGACGACGCGGCCGCTGTCGGCGGCGTGCACGCCGGCGATCAGCCGCAGCAGCGTCGTCTTGCCGCAGCCCGACCCGCCCAGGATGGCCGTGACCTTGCCGCGCGGGAAGCGCAGCGACACGTCCGACAGGATCGTCCGGCTGCTGTCGTAGCCGAACGTGACGCGGTCGATCTCGATGAAGGGATGGTCGAACAAGCGGTTGCCGGGCCGGGCAGGGCATAGCGCGCAGCCCGTGCAGCCGTGAGTGCGAAGCGGCGGATTCTCGCACGCTAGGGGCATACCCGCAGTCCTGCGGGTCGTCCCGACCCGGTGACCGTTTGTAGCGCCCGTGCGACGCCCGCCCCGGGGCGCCGCGTCCCTGCCGCGCAGCCTCAGCGCGGCAGCGTGCTGCGGCCCATCAGGAAGGCGTCGACCTCGCGCGCGGCCTGGCGGCCCTCGCGGATGGCCCACACCACCAGGCTCTGGCCGCGGCGCATGTCGCCGGCGGCGAAGACCTTGGCCACGCTGGTGCGGTAGCCGCTGCCGTCGTCGGTGCCGGCGCGGGCGTTGCCGCGTGCATCGCGCTCCACGCCGAAGGCGTCCAGCACGCTGGCCACCGGTGCGGTGAAGCCCATCGCCAGCAGCACCAGGTCGGCCTTCCACTCCTTCTCGGTGCCCGGCACCTCGACCATGCGGCCGCCCTGCCACTGCACGTGCACGGTCTTGAGGCCGACGACGCGGCCCTTGTCCTTGCCGGTGCCGGGCACGAAGGCCTTGGTGGCGATCGCGAATTCGCGTTCGCAGCCTTCCTCGTGGCTGGAGCTGGTGCGCAGCTTGTACGGCCAGTAGGGCCAGGTCAGCGGCCTGTCCTCTTCCTCCGGCGGCTGCGGCATCAGCTCGAACTGCGTCACGCTGGCCGCGCCGTGGCGGTTGCTGGTGCCCACGCAGTCCGAACCCGTGTCGCCGCCGCCAATGACGATGACGTGCTTGCCGTCGGCCCGGATCTGCTTCTTGACCTTGTCGCCGGCGACGACCTTGTTCTGCTGCGGCAGGAATTCCATCGCGAAGTGCACGCCGTCGAGCTCGCGCCCGGGCACCGGCAGGTCGCGGCTGGTCTCGCTGCCGCCGGCCAGCAGCACGGCGTCGAAGTCGGCCAGCAGCTGCTGCGGGCTCAGGGTCTCGGCGGCGTCGTTGGTGATCCTGGCCGCCGGGCCGTCCTTGGGCAGCTCGCCGACCATCACGCCGGTGCGGAAGACCACGCCCTCGGCCTGCATCTGCGCGATGCGGCGGTTGATGTGGCTCTTCTCCATCTTGAAGTCGGGAATGCCGTAGCGCAGCAGGCCGCCGATGCGCGAGTTCTTCTCCAGCACCGTCACGTCGTGGCCGGCGCGCGCGAGCTGCTGCGCGGCGGCCAGGCCGGCCGGGCCGCTGCCGACCACGGCGACGCGCTTGCCGGTCTTCGCCGCCGGCGCCTGCGGCGTCACCCAGCCCTCGGCCCAGGCACGGTCGATGATGGCGTGCTCGATCGACTTGATGCCCACCGGGTCGTCGTTGACGTTGAGCGTGCAGGCCGCCTCGCAGGGCGCGGGGCAGGCGCGGCCGGTGAACTCGGGGAAGTTGTTCGTGCTGTGCAGCACCTCGATGGCATTGCGCCAGTCGCCGCGGTAAACGAGGTCGTTGAAGTCCGGGATGATGTTGTTGACCGGGCAGCCGCTGTTGCAGAACGGCGTGCCGCAGTCCATGCAGCGCGCGGACTGCACCTTGGACTGGTCCTCCGACAGCCCGATGACGAATTCCTTCCAGGTCTTCAGCCGCTGCGGCACGGGCTCGTAGCCTTCCTCGAGCCGCTCGAATTCCAGGAAACCGGTGACCTTGCCCATGTTCTCGTCGACTCCTACTTCGCGGCGGCGGTGGCGGCCGCCGAGGCCTGTGCCTTGCCGGTGGCCGTGGCGGCCTCGGCCTTGGCGGCGCGCTCGGCCAGCGCGCGCTTGTACTCGTGCGGGAAGACCTTGACGAACCTGGTGCGCGACTCGGCCCAGCGGTCCAGGATCTCGCGCGCGCGCAGGCTCCCGGTCCAGCGGTGGTGGTCCTCGATCAGCTTCTTCAGGATCGCCTCGTCGGCCTGGCCGCGGTGCCAGCTCGCGGACACGCCGGGCTGCTGCTCGCGCGGCAGCAGCTTCTCCAGCGCCACCATGGCCGTGTTGCAGCGCGCGGCGAAGTGGCCGTCCTCGTCGTAGACGTAGGCCACGCCGCCGCTCATGCCGGCGGCGAAGTTGCGCCCGGTGCGGCCGAGCACCGCCACCGTGCCGCCGGTCATGTACTCGCAGCCGTGGTCGCCGGTGCCCTCCACCACCGCGGTGGCGCCCGACAGGCGCACCGCGAAGCGCTCGCCGGCGACGCCGCGGAAGAAGGCCTCGCCGCTGGTGGCGCCGTACAGCGCGGTGTTGCCGACGATGATGTTGCGCGTGGCGTCGCCGCGGAAGTCGATGCTCGGCCGCACGACGACACGCCCGCCGGACAGGCCCTTGCCGGTGTAGTCGTTGGCGTCGCCGATCAGGTACAGCGTGATGCCCGGGGCGAGGAAGGCGCCGAAGCTCTGGCCGCCGGTGCCTTCCATCTGCATGAAGATGGTGTGGTCGGGCAGGCCCTCGGGGCGCTGGCGGATCAGCTCGCCGGAGAGCATCGCGCCGACGCTGCGGTTGACGTTGCGCGCATCCTCCATGAACTGCACCTTCTCTCCGCGCTCGATGGCGGGCCGGCAGCGCTCGATGAGCTTGACGTCCAGGGCCTTCGCCAGGCCGTGATCCTGCTCCTCGACAT
The DNA here is from genome assembly GCA_964621995.1 of uncultured Rubrivivax sp. Taxonomy (GTDB): domain Bacteria; phylum Pseudomonadota; class Gammaproteobacteria; order Burkholderiales; family Burkholderiaceae_C; genus Rubrivivax. The sequence continues at coordinate 20,057 of CAZUPH010000058.1, forward strand.
GATGGCGCGGCACCTCGGCCGGCGCGGCCGGCAGCTTGAGCACGCGGCTGAAGTCCAGGCCGCGCGCCTTCCAGTGCGCGATGCCCTTCTTCATGTCCAGCAGGTCGGCGCGGCCGATCAGCTCGTCGAACGTGCGGATGCCCAGCTGCGCCATGATCTGGCGCGCCTCCTCCGCGACGAAGAAGAAGTAGTTGACGACATGCTCGGGCTTGCCGGCGAACTTGGCGCGCAGCACCGGGTCCTGCGTGGCCACGCCCACCGGGCAGGTGTTGAGGTGACACTTGCGCATCATGATGCAACCCTCGACGACCAGCGGCGCGGTGGCGAAGCCGAATTCGTCGGCGCCCAGCAGCGCGCCGATGACGACGTCGCGGCCGGTCTTCATCTGCCCGTCGGCCTGCACGCGGATGCGGCTGCGCAGGCGGTTGAGCACCAGGGTCTGCT
>CAZUPH010000059.1:0-7195 GCA_964621995.1 uncultured Rubrivivax sp.
CGTGGTTCTCGGGGCTTCGACAGGCTCAGCCCGAACGGCTCGAGCGTGCGCTTCGACAGGCTCAGCGCGAACGGTTCATCGGGGTACCTCGAACGTCCGCAACGCGCCAGCAGCCGACAGCCGAACGACCGTCAGGACACCACGTAGGCCGCCGCCCCGGTGGCGATCAGCACGCCCTCGTCGTTGACCAGCCGCATCTGCGTGGAGCCGATGCGCGCGCCCAGGCGCAGCACCTCGGCGCGCGCCACGAAATGCCGGCCCAGTCCCTGGCGCAGGTAGTCCACGCGCAGGTCGATGGTGCCCATGCGCGAGAAGCGGTGCATCACCTGCAGCATGTTGTCCGTCGGATGGCGCTCGGCGATGCCGACCATCAGCGCCAGGCCGCCCAGCGCGTCCAGCACTGCCGAGATCACGCCGCCGTGCAGGCGGCCGTAGGTGTAGTGGCCGATCAGCTCAGGCCGCATCGCGAAGCTGGCCTGCACGTCGCCGGGCTTGACCGAGTCGATCTTCAGGCCGAGCAGCTGGTTGAAGCGGATCTGGTGCTCGAACAGCTCCACCAGTGCGGCGTCCAGCCGCGCCTGCTCCTGCGCGCTGCGCGCCGGCGCGGCGGGAGCGCTCATGCGGCGGCCGCGGCGGGGGCCGGCCGCAGGCCGAGGCGTGCGCGAGCCTCCTCGGGGCTCGCGACCTCGCGCCCGCACTCGCGGGCGATGCGTGCCAGGGCCTCGATCAGCACGCCGTTGCCGCCGGCGCGCTCGCCGTCCGGCAGGTAGAAGGTGTCCTCGAGCCCGCTGCGCAGCATGCCGCCGAGCTCCGCCGTGCGGCGGTGCACCGGCCAGATCTCGGCGCGGCCGATCAGCGTGGTCTGCCACACTGCGCCGGGTGGCGTCCAGCGCGGCAGCAGGGACAGCAGGTCGGCGTCGGCCGGCATGCCGCTGGCCACGCCCATCACGAAGTTGAGCTCCGGCACGCCGTCGAACAGGCCGGCCTTCAGGTACATGCCCACGCTGCGCACGATGCCGACGTCGAAGCACTCGAATTCCGGGTGCGTGCCGGTCTCGCGCATCACGTCCAGCATCTGCTGGATCTTGGCCACCGGGTTGTCGAAGACCATGGGCGGCCAGGCCCACTCGCCGTTGTCCTTGATCTTCAGGTAGTTCAGGCTGCCCGCGTTGCAGGCCGCCACCTCCGGCCGCACGCGGCGCAGGCAGGCCACGGGGCCGGAGACGTCACGGCCGACGACGCCGGTGGTGAGGTTGATGATGACGCCCGGGCAGGCGGCGCGGATCGCGTCGCAGACGGCCTGCGCGACCTCAGGGTCCCAGCTCGGCATGTGGCCGTAGCCTTCCTCCTGCATGCGCAGGTGCACGTGCATGATGCTGGCGCCGGCGTTGAAGGCGTCGCGCGCCTCGGCCGCCATCTGCGCCGGCGTCACCGGCACCGGGTGCTGCTTCGGGTTGGTCAGCACGCCAGTCAGCGCGCAGGTGATGATGGCCTTGTCGGCAGGCTTGTTCATGGCGCGATCTCCAGTTCCACCAGCAGCGCACCCGCGGTGACGCTTGCCTGCTCCAGTGCGTGCACCGCGCGCACCGTGCCGGCGGCGGCGGCGTGCAGCCACATCTCCATCTTCATCGCTTCCACGCACACCAGCGGCTGCCCGGCGACGACCGCGTCGCCGACGGCCACCGCCACGCGTGCGACGACACCGGCCACCGGCGCGCGCGCGCGCCGCGGGTCGGCGCCCGGGTCCACGCGCGGGTAGGGCGAAGGCTCGACGAAGCGGAAGACCGCGCCGTCCATCGCCAGGTGCAGCGTGGCGCCGTCGGGCACCGCGGTCAGCCGGCGCTGCACGCCGTCCACCTCGCAGTGCAGCGTGCGGTCGTGCCAGTCGAGCACGTGCACGCCCTCGGGCGGGGCGCGCAGCGTGCGGCGCTCGCCGGCGCAGACCAGCGTCAGGTCGAAGGTGGCCACGCTGGCCGGGCGGCTGCCCGGCACTGCGCCGGCGCCGGCCCGCAGCGCGGCGGCGATGCGCCAGGCCTCGTCGGGTGGCGCCGGGCGCTGCAGCAGCGGCGCACTGCCCGAGGCCGCCCACTCGTCCAGCAGCGCGGTGGTCATCGTCGCGTCGGCGAAGCGCTCGTGCCGCAGCAGGTCGCGCAGGAAGCGGCCGTTGTTCGCCGGCCCGACCAGCGGCGAGCGCTCCAGCGCCCGCACCAGCCGCCGCACGGCGTCGGCGCGGTCGCGGCCGTGGGCGATGAACTTCGCGACCATCGCGTCGTAGTAGGGCGTGACCTCGCCGCCTTCGGCCAGGCCGTCGTCCACGCGCACGCCCGCCGCCTGCGGCCGCCAATGCAGCACGGGCCCGGTCTGCGGCGTCCAGCCGTCGTACGGGTCCTCGGCAACCAGCCGCGCCTCAATGGCGTGGCCGCTGAAGCGGATGTCCTGCTGCGCCAGCGGCAGCGGCTCGCCGGCGGCCACGCGCAGCTGCCACTCCACGAGGTCCAGCCCGGTGATGCACTCGGTGACCGGGTGTTCCACCTGCAGCCGCGTATTCATCTCCAGGAAATGGTGCCGCTGCTCGGCATCGACGACGAATTCGACCGTGCCCGCGCCGCGGTAGCCCACCGCCAGCGCGGCGGCCACCGCGTCCTGGCCCATCCGCGCACGCATCGCCTCGCCGACGATGGGCGAGGGGGCTTCCTCGATGATCTTCTGGCGCCGGCGCTGCGCGGTGCAGTCGCGCTCGCCCAGGTGCACGGCGTGGCCATGGGCATCGGCGAAGACCTGGATCTCGATGTGGCGCGCCCCCTCGACCAGCCGCTCCAGCATCAGCGTGCCGTCGCCGAAGGCGCTGGTGGCCTCGCGCCGCGCCCCGGCCAGCGCCTCGGGCAGTTCGGCTGCGCTGCGCACGATGCGCATGCCGCGCCCGCCGCCGCCGGCCACCGCCTTGACGAGCAGCGGGAAGCCGATGCGCGCAGCCTCGGCCGCGAAGCGCGCGTCGGCCTGGTCCTCCCCCAGGTAGCCGGGCACGCAGGGCACGCCGGCGGCGAGCATGCGGCGCTTGGCCGCCGCCTTGTCGCCCATCGCGGCGATGGCCTCCGCCGGCGGGCCGATGAAGACGAGCCCGGCCTCGGCACAGGCGCGCGCGAAGTCGGCACGCTCGGACAGGAAGCCGTAGCCCGGGTGCACCGCGTCGGCCCCGCTGCGGCGCGCGGCGTCCAGCAGCGCCGCGATGTCCAGGTAGGACTGCGCGGCCGGCGGCGGCCCGATGCGCACCGCCTCGTCGGCCAGCGTCACATGCGGCGCGGCCGCGTCGGCGTCGCTGAAGACGGCCACGGTGCCGTAGCCCAGGCGCTGCGCGGTGCGCATCACGCGGCAGGCGATCTCGCCGCGGTTGGCGATGAGGATCTTCGAGAACATTTCAGTGGCTCTTCCGGACCACGCGGGACCAGCGAATCTTCATGAAGCGGCGCGGCCTGGCGGGTGGCCAATCGCGGCGCATGACGGACATGGCACTCTCTGCCCGGTACACGACCGTTCGCGCTGAGCCTGTCGAAGCGCTCGTGGTCCTCAGGGCTTCGACAGGCTCAGCCCGAACGGCCCGGGCGGGCGCTTCGACAGGCTCAGCCCGGACGGCTTGGGCGGGCGCTTCGACTGGCTCAGCGCGAACGGTTCGTTGCGGCACCTCTGGCGTCCGCATTGCGCCGCAAGCTGTCCGACGATGCACCAACGACCCACACACCGGCGCGCGGCCCAGCCGAATGCCGGTGGCGATCGGATCGCAGCCGCTGCTCACTGCGGCACCCAGTTCGCCTTGCGCTTGTGCAGGAAGGCCATCGTGCCTTCCACGCCCTCCGGCCCCAGCGCGGCGCGCGAGAAGACCTGCGCCGCCTCGGCCACCAGCGCGGCAGGCGGCTGGAAGCGGGCCTGGGCGAGCAGCGCCTTCGTCGCCGCCACCGCGCCCGGTGCGCAGGCCAGGATGCCGGCCAGCACGCGTTGCAGCGCCGCATCCAGCGCGTCGTCGGCGGCCACCTCGTGCACCAGGCGCAGGCGCAGCGCCTCGGCCGCGCCCAGGCGCGCGCCCGTGACGGCCAGGCGCTTCGCCTCCGAGTAGCCCAGGCGCTCGACGAGGAAGGGCCCGATCTGCGCGGGCACCACGCCCAGCGAGGTCTCTGGCAGCCGGAACTGCACCGACTCGCCGGCGATCGCCACGTCCGCCACGCAGGCCAGCCCGAAGCCGCCGCCCATCACGCTGCCTTCGAGCACCGCCACCGTCGCCAGCGGGCTCGCCGCGAAGGCCACGCACAGCTCGCCGAAGGTGGCGTTGGTCTTCGCGAGCGCGTCCGGGTCGTCGGCCAGCCGCGCCCGCGCCGCGGCCATGTCCTTGAGGTCGGCACCGGCGCAGAAGTGGCCGCCGGCCCCGCGCAGCACGATCACGCGCGTCGCCCCGTCGCCCTCCGCGGCGGCCAGGGCCTCGCGCAGCTCGGCCACCATCGCCAGGCTCATCGCATTGCGCACCTCGGGCCGGTTCAGCCTCAGGTGCAGCACGCCGCCTTCGTGGCGCAGCGCCAGCGTGGACATCTTCAGTGCCCACCCTTGGGCAGCGTGCCCTCGAGCTTGCAGATGATGCCGAGCATGACCTCGTCCGCGCCGCCGCCGATGCTGACCAGCCGCGTGTCGCGGTAGGCGCGCGAGACGGGGTTGTCCCAGGTGAAGCCCATGCCGCCCCAGTACTGCAGGCAGGTGTCGGCCACCTCGCGAGTGAGGCGGCCGCACTTCAGCTTGGCCATGCTGGCGAGCTTGGTCACGTCCTTGCCCGAGACATACATCTCCACGGCGCGGTAGGTCAGCGCGCGCAGCGCCTCGACCTCGGTGCGCAGCTCGGCCAGACGGTAGTGCACGACCTGGTTGTCCAGGATGCTCCTGCCGAAGGCCTTGCGCTCGCGTGCGTAGTCGATGGTCTTGTCGATCAGGCGGTCCATGCCGCGCAGCGAACTCGCCGCGCCCCACAGGCGTTCCTCCTGGAACTGCAGCATCTGCAGCATGAAGCCCAGGCCCTCCTGGCCGATGACGTGGCGGCGCGGCACGCGCACGTTGTCGAAGAACAGCTGCGCGGTGTCGCTGCTGTCCATGCCGATCTTGTGGATCTTCTGCCGCGTGATCCCGGGGGCGTCCATCGGCACCACGATCAGGCTCTTGTTCTTGTGCACCGGGCCTTCGCTGGTATTGGCCAGCAGGCAGCACCAGTCGGCCTTCAGGCCGTTGGTGATCCACATCTTGGTGCCGTTGATGACGTAGTCGCCGCCGTCCACCTTCGCGGTGGTCTTGACCGCCGCGACGTCGCTGCCGCCGCCGGGCTCGCTGACGCCCAGGCAGGCCACGTAGTCGCCGGCGATGGTGGGCGTCAGGAACTCCTTCTTCAGCTCGTCGCTGCCGAAGCGGGCCAGCGCCGGCGTGGCCATGTCGGTCTGCACGCCGATGGCCATCGGCACGCCGCCGCAGCTGCACACGCCCAGCGCCTCGGCCATCACCATGCTGTAGCTGAAGTCCAGCCCCGCGCCGCCGAATTCCTCCGGGTATTTCAGCCCCAGCAGGCCCAGGTTGCCGAGCTTCTTGAAGACCTCGTGGCTGGGAAACTGCTCGGCGCGCTCCCATTCGTCGACGTAGGGGTTGATCTCGCGCTCGACGAAGCGCACGACGGTGTCCTCGATCTGGCGGTGCTCGGGCGTGAATTGCATGGGGTGTCTCCTGGTCGTTCCGTCCGGTGGCCGGCGTCGCGCCGCGGCAGGTCTAGAGCCGCGCGACGCCGAAGGTGTTGGGGCGCAGCGTGCGCCGTTCGGCCTCGGCCGCGATGGCCAGCACCAGGCCGAGCAGGCGCCGCGTGTCGCGCGGGTCGATGATGCCGTCGTCCCACAGCCGCGCGGTGCCGAACAGCGCCGTGCTCTCGGCGTCCAGGCGCTGGCGCAGCGCGTCGCTCATCGCGGCCAGTGCCTCGTCGTTGGCCGGCAGGCCCATCTTCTGCAGCTTGTTGCGGTTGACGATGTCCATCACCCTGGCCGCCTGCGCGCCGCCCATCACCGCGGTGCGGGCGCTGGGCCAGGCGAAGATGAAGCGCGGGTCGAAGCCGCGGCCGCACATGCCGTAGTTGCCGGCGCCGAAGCTGCCGCCCAGGACGACGGTGAACTTCGGGACGCGCGCGTTGGCCACCGCCTGGATCATCTTGCTGCCGTGCTTGATGGCGCCGGCCTGCTCGGCCGCCCGGCCGACCATGTAGCCGGTGGTGTTCTGCAGGAAGACGAGCGGCGTGCCGCTCTGGTCGCAGAGCTGGATGAACTGCGCGGCCTTGGTGCTGCCGGCTGGCTGGATGGGGCCGTTGTTGCCGACGAGGCCGATGGCGTGGCCGTGCAGCCGCGCGTGGCCGCAGAGGGTGTCGCCGGCATAGGCGGCCTTGAACTCGAGGAAGTCGGAGCCGTCGACCAGCCGCGCGACGACCTCGCGCACGTCGTAGGGCTCGCGTTCGTCGGCAGGCACGATGCCCATCAGTTCGTCCGCCGGGTACAGCGGCTCGGGCGCGGCCGCGCGCACCGGCACCGTGTCCCAGGGCAGCGCGGCGACGATCTCGCGCGCCAGCGCGATGGCGTGCGCGTCGTCCTCGGCGAGATATTCGCCCAGCCCGGTGACGCTGGCGTGCATTTCGGCCCCGCCGAGTTCCTCCTCGCCGGCGTCCTCGCCGATCGCGGCCTTCACCAGCGGCGGCCCGGCCAGGTAGATGCTGCTGCGCCCGCGCACGAGCACCACGTAGTCCGACAAGCCCGGCAGGTAGGCACCACCCGCGGTGCTGCTGCCGTGCACGACCGCGATCTGCGGGATGCCCGCCGCGGACAGCCGCGCCTGGTTGGCGAAGGTGCGCCCGCCGTCGACGAAGATCTCGGCCTGGTACATCAGGTTGGCGCCGCCGCTCTCCACCAGCGCCAGCAGCGGCAGCTTGTTCTCGCGCGCCAGTTCCTGCGCGCGCAGCGCCTTCTTCAGGCCCATTGGCGCGACGGTGCCGCCCTTGATGGCGCTGTCGCTGGCCGAGACCAGCACACGCTTGCCGGCCACCACGCCGATGCCGACGATGCTGCCGCCGCCCATCACGCTCTTCCTGCCGTCGTCGTCGTGCATGCCCAGGCCGGCCATCATCGAGAGCTCCAGGAAGTCG
>CAZUPH010000059.1:7205-20353 GCA_964621995.1 uncultured Rubrivivax sp.
GCGGGGAGAGGTCCATGCAGGCGCTGCCACGGTGGAGCAGCCGGGCCCCGCGCTCGCGCGGCAGCAGCTGGCCGCGCTGCTCGAACTTCGCGCGCTTGGAGGCCGACTCGGCGACCACCAGCGCCTGCAGGCGCTGCACCTCGGCCAGCTTCTCGTGCATGCGCGCCGCATTGGCGCGAAAGCCGGCCGACGCGGGGTCCAGGGCCGAGCGCAGCGCGGTCACGGCTTCAGCACCTGCGGCGTCGTGGCACGGTGGAAGCCGTCGAAGGGCAGCGACTTCGCCTCGGGCGGCAGCGGGAAGATGTCGCTGCCCAGCGAGGCGCCGCCGTCGATCTGCACCGTGACGCCGGTGACGAAGGCCGCCGCCGGCGAGAGCAGGAAGCAGATGACGCTGCTGACCTCCGCCTCCAGCCCCAGGCGGCGCATCGGCACGCTGGCCGCGAGGCGCTTGATGATGGGCTGCATCGCCGGGCCGTAGCTGTCCATGCCGGAGCTGGCGATCCAGCCCGGCGCCACCGCGTTGACGCGCACGCCGGCATGCGCCCACTCGCAGGCCGCCGTCTTGGTGAGGTTGCTCATGCCGGCGCGCGCGGCGCCGCTGTGACCCATGCCGGGCATGCCGTTGCGGAAGTCGGCGGTCATGTTGACTACCGAGCCGCCATGCTGCTGCATGCACTGGTTGAACAGCTCGCGCATCATCAGGAAGCCGCCGGTCAGGTTGTTGGCGACGACGGCCTCGAAGCCCTTCTTGCTGATGGCCATCAGCGGCGCCGGAAACTGGCCGCCGGCGTTGTTGACGAGGCCGGCCACCGGGCCGTGCGCGGCGACGGTCTTCGCGACGGCGGCCTTGACGGCGTCCTCGTCGCGGATGTCGAAGGCGGCGGTGAGGCAGCGGCCGCCGTCCTGCGTGATCTCGGTCGCGACGCGGTCCAGCTTGTCCTGCGAGCGCCCGCTGACCAGCACCGTGGCGCCCAGCGAGGCCAGCTCGTGCGCGACGCAGCGCCCGATCCCGCTGCCGCCGCCGGTGACCCACATCAGCTGCCCGGCAAAGAGACCCGGGCGCAGCACGCTGCGGTAGCCGCTGGCGGGGGCGGGGGGCGTTTCGGTCATGGCGCGGCGGCGGTGGCCGTGGGGACGGGGACCGGGCCATTGGAACCGAGGGTGACGTTAACGTCAACCGGATGACATCTAGGGGATTGCGAGAGGGTTCGCGTGAGCCGACGGCGCTAGCATCGCGGCCATCGAGGCATCACCAGGCAAGGAAGGGCTCATGGACATGCAGGCCTGCACCGAAGCACTGCGCGCGAAGGTCGGCGACAGCAGCGGACTGAACGCGACTCTGAAGTTCGACTGCGGCGAGGACGGCGTCGTCGTCATCGACGGCAAGAGCGTGCCCAACCGCGTGCACAACGACAACGTCGAGACAGACTGCACGATCAGCATCACGCAGGAGAACCTGGCCGCGCTGCTGAGCGGCGAGCTCGAGCCGACCACCGGCTTCATGATGGGCAAGTTCAAGGTCTCGGGCGACATGAGCGTGGCGCTGAAGCTGCAGCGCGTGGTGTGAGCGCCGTGCTGCAGCGCGTGGCCCGGCGTGCGGCCGATGCGGCGCGCGCGGCCGCGCCCACCGCCGAGCAGACCGTGGCCTCGCACCGCGACGCGGACACCGGCGAGCTCTTCGGCATCACCGAGCTGTGCCAGGAGTTCGGCATCACGCTGCGCACGATCCGCTTCTACGAGGACAAGGGCCTGCTCGCCCCGCGCCGCGTCAACGGCACGCGCGTCTACACCCGGCGCGACCGCGCGCGGCTGGCGCTGATCCTGCGCAGCAAGGCCATCGGTGCCTCGCTGGCCGAGATCAAGCACTACCTGGACCTCTACGGTGCACATGGCGAAGGCCGCGTGCAGCAGCTGAAGTTCGTGCTGCGCCGCACCGACGAGGCGATCGCCGAGCTGCAGACCAAGCGCGCGCACATCGAGGCCACGCTGGCCGAGTTGCGCGTGATCAATGCTCAGGTGCGCGAGCAGCTGGCGCAGCGCTGAGAATCCGCCCATGGCACTGCCGCTGTTCGAGCCGGGCTGGATGAGCGAAGAGCACCGCATGCTGGCCGACAGCGTGCGCCGCTACATCGCCGAGCGCTGGACGCCGCGTGCGGCGGAGTTCCGCGAGGCCGGGCGCTTTCCGCCCGAGGCCTGGCGCGAGGCGGCGGCCCATGGCCTGCTGTGCGTCAGCACGCCTGCCGAGTACGGTGGTGGCGGCGGCGACTTCGGCCACGAGGCGGTGATCCTGCTCGAGCAGGCGCGCGCCAACCTCTCGGGCTGGGGCGGCGGTCTGCACTCGGCCATCGTCGCGCCCTACATCCTGCACCACGGCACCGAGGAGCAGAAGCGCCGCTGGCTGCCGCGCATGTGCACGGGCGAGCTGATCGGCGCGATCGCGATGACCGAACCCGGCACCGGTTCGGACCTGCAGGCGGTGCGCACGACGGCGCGGCGGGACGGCGGGCACTACGTGCTCAGCGGCGCCAAGACCTTCATCACCAACGGCCAGAATGCCAACCTGGTGTGCGTGGTCTGCCGCACCGGCGACGCAGGCACGGGTGCGAAGGGCATCTCGCTGCTCTTCGTCGAGACGGAGCAGGCGCCGGGCTTCCGCCGCGGCCGCCAGCTCGACAAGGTCGGCATGAAGGCGCAGGACACCAGCGAGCTGTTCTTCGACGACGTGCGCGTGCCCGCCGAGAACCTGCTGGGCCTGAAGGAAGGGCAGGGCTTCTTCCAGCTGATGCAGGAGCTGCCGCAGGAGCGGCTCATCATCGCCGTCAGCGGCATCGGCGCGATGGAGCGGGCGCTCGAGGAGACGCTCGCCTACGTGAAGGAGCGCAAGGCCTTCGGCAAGAGCGTGTGGGACTTCCAGAACACGCGCTTCAAGCTGGCCGAGGTGCAGGCCACGGTGCTGGCCGCGCGTGCCTTCGTCGACGCCTGCATGGTGGCGCACCTGAAGGGCGAGCTCGACGCGGCGCGAGCCGCGCTGGCCAAGGCCTGGGTCAGCGAGCAGCAGTGCAGGGTGATGGACGAATGCCTGCAGCTGTTCGGGGGCTACGGATACATGATGGAATACCCGATCGCGGAGCTGTACGTCGATGCGCGCGTGCAGCGCATCTACGGCGGCACCAACGAGATCATGAAGGAGCTCGCGGCGCGCTTCATGTGAAGCGTGGCGCGGCCTTCGAACCGGCGGGGCGCTCCCCCCGGAGCCCGCCGCCCGAGGAGCCGGTCATGGACCTGAAGGACCTTCCGCTGGAGCAGCGGCTGCACTCGGCGCTCGAACTGCAGCGCGCCGCCTACCGCGCCCACCCGCTGCCGACGCGGGCCGAGCGCGAGGACGACCTGAAGCGCCTGCGCGCCTTCCTGCGCGAGCACCAGCATGCGCTGGCCGACGCGATCAGTGCCGACTACGGCCACCGCTCGCGCCACGAGACCCGCCTGGCCGAGCTGGCGCCGGCGGTGGACGGCATCGGCCATGTGCTCAAGCAGCTGCGCGGCTGGATGCGGCCGCAGCGCCGGCACGTGGACTGGCTGAGCTTTCCGTTCGCACGCAACCGCGTCATCCCGCAGCCGCTGGGCGTGGTCGGCGTCATCGTGCCGTGGAATTTCCCGGTCAACCTGAGCTTCGTGCCGCTGACCTACATCTTCGCCGCCGGCAACCGCGCGATGGTCAAGATGAGCGAGAACTCGCGCCACCTCGCGGCCTTCCTGATCGAGAAGATCCCGGCCTACTTCCCGCCCGAGAAGCTGCAGTTCTTCGACGAGACCGGCGGCGTGGGCGTGGCCTTCTCGAAGCTGCCCTTCGACCACCTGCTGTTCACCGGCTCGGGCGCCACCGGCCGCGCGGTGATGGCCGCCGCGGCCGCCAACCTGTGCCCGGTGACGCTGGAGCTGGGCGGCAAGTCGCCGGCCATCGTGGCGGAGGATTTCCCGCTCGAGACCGCCGCCGAGCGCATCCTGTTCGTCAAGTGCCTGAATGCCGGGCAGATCTGCACCACGGTGGACCATCTCTGGCTGCCGCAGCAGCGCGTCGCCGAGTTCGTGCGCCTGGCGCAGGCCATCGTGCCGCGCATGTTCGGCGGGCTCGACTCGCCGGACTACACCTCCATCATCGACCAGCGTTCCTTCGACCGCCTGCTCGCGGCGCTGGACGAGGCGCGCGAGCGCGGGGCGCAGGTGCTGCCATTGCTGCCGGGCCCGGCCTGCGACGCGGCACGGCGCAAGATCGTGCCGCACCTGGTGCTGGACGCGCCGGCGGACACGGCGCTGATGCGGCGCGAGATCTTCGGCCCCATCCTGCCGGTGCGCGGCTACCGGCAGCTCGACGAGGTCATCCAGGCCGTCAACGCCGGCGACCGCCCCCTGGCCGTCTACCCGTTCAGCAAGGACGCGCGCTTCGTGCAGCGGGTGCTGGTCGAGGTGATGTCCGGCGGCGTGTCGGTCAACGACGCGCTGATGCACGTGGGCCAGCACGACCTGCCCTTCGGCGGCGTCGGCGCCTCCGGCATGGGCCACTACCACGCCCGCGAGGGCTTCGACACCTTCTCCAAGCTGCGCCCGGTCTTCCACCAGGCGCCGTTCTCGGCGATGAAGTTCGTCGGCCCGCCCTACGGCGCCTTCGCCGACCGCCTGCTGAAATTCCTGATCAAGTGAGGATGCGATGAGCGAGGCCTACATCTACGACCACGTGCGCACGCCGCGCGGCAAGGGCAAGAAGGACGGCAGCCTGCACCAGGCGAGCCCGGTGTGGCTTGCGAGAACACTGCTGCAGGCGATGCAGCAGCGCAACGCACTCGACACGGCCCTCGTCGACGACGTCGTGCTCGGCTGCGTGACGCCGGTGGGCGAGCAGGGTGCCGACATCGCGCGCACCGCGGTGCTGGACGCCGAGTGGGCGCAGTCGGTGGCCGGCGTCACGCAGAGCCGCTTCTGCGCCAGCGGGCTCGAGTCGGTGAACCTGGCCGCGGCCAAGGTCAAGAGCGGCTGGGAGGATCTGGTCGTCGCCGGCGGGGTCGAGAGCATGAGCCGCTGGGCCATGGGCAGCGACGGCGGTGCCTGGTTCATGGACCCGCGCATCAACCAGAAGCTGGGCTTCGTGCCGCAGGGCGTGGGCGCGGACCTGATCGGCACGCTCGAAGGCTGGGGCCGCGCGGACGTGGACGCCTTCGCGCTGCGCTCGCACCAGCGCGCCGCGGCGGCGCGCGCCGAGGGGCGCTTCGCGAAGAGCGTCGTGCCGGTGCGCGACATCGCCGGCCTCATGATGCTGGACCGCGACGAGACGATCCGCGAGAACGCGTCGGCCGAGGCGATGGCCAAGCTGGAGCCCAGCTTCGCGATGATGGGCAGCATGGGCTTCGACGCGACCGCGCTGCGCAAGTACAGCACCGTGGAGCGCATCGAGCACATGCACCACGCCGGCAACTCCAGCGGCATCGTCGACGGCGCGGCGCTGATGCTGGTGGGCTCGAAGGAGGGCGGCGCGAGGGCCGGGCTGAAGCCGCGCGCGCGCATCCACGCCGCCGCGGTCATCGGCAGCGAGCCGACGATCATGCTCACCGGCCCGACGCCGGCCTGCCGCAAGGCGCTGGCCAAGGCCGGGATGTCGGCCAAGGACATCGACCTGTGGGAGATCAACGAGGCCTTCGCGGTGGTGCCGATGAAGACCGCGCGCGACCTCGGCGTGGAGCTGGACCGCGTCAACGTCAACGGCGGTGCCATCGCGATGGGACACCCGCTGGGCGCCACCGGCTGCATCATCCTGGGCACCCTGCTGGACGAGCTCGAGCGCCGCGACCTGAGTACCGGGCTGGCCACGCTGTGCGTCGGCGGCGGCATGGGCATCGCCACCATCATCGAGCGAGTCTGAGCATGAGCAACGCAGTCACCCTGGAAGTGGGCAGCGACGGCATCCTCGTCGCGACGATGGACCTGCCCGGCCGCACCATGAACGTGGTCGGCGAGGAGCTGATGACCGGCATCGCCGCGGCCATGGCGAAGCTGGGCGACGCCGCCGTCAAGGGCCTGGTGCTGACCAGCGGCAAGGCCGACTTCTGCGCCGGCGGCGACCTGGACCGCATGTCCAAGTGGACCCGGCCCGAGGAACCCTTCGAGGGCAGCATGGCGATGAAGCAGGTGCTGCGCCGGCTGGAGACGCAGGACAAGCCGGTGGTCGCCGCGATCAACGGCCATGCGCTGGGCGGCGGGCTGGAGCTGGCGCTGGCCTGCCACGCGCGCTACGCGATCGACGACCCGAAACTCAAGATCGGCCAGCCCGAGGTCAAGCTGGGCCTGCTGCCGGGCGGCGGCGGCACGGTGCGGCTGTCGCGGCTGGTCGGCATCCAGCAGGCGCTGCAGATCTGCGGCGAGGGCGGTGACCTCGGCCCGGCCAAGGCGCTGGGCATGGGCCTGCTGACCGGCGTGGCGCGCGACCGCGAGGAACTGCTGGCGCTGGCGCGCGCCTGGATCCAGGCCAACCCGAAGGCCAGGCAGCCCTGGGACCAGCCGAAGTTCCGCTTCCCGGGCGGCGACAGCCGCGCGCCGGCGGTGGCGCAGATGTGGTCCATCGCGCCCTCGATCGCGGCGCAGAAGACCTGGGGCAACTACCCCGCGGTGCAGCACATCATGAGCGCGATCTTCGAGGGCGGTCTGCTCGACTTCGACGCCGCCAGCGTGGTCGAGAGCCGCTATTTCGCGGCCTGCGCGATGAGCCAGGTGTCGAAGAACATGATCGGCACGCTGTGGTACCAGCTCAATGCGATCAAGAAGGGCGCGTCGCGCCCGGCGGGCGTGCTGAAGGCCGCGGTGAGGAAGCTCGGCATCCTGGGTGCGGGCATGATGGGTGCGGGCATCGCCTACGTGTCGGCCAAGGCCGGCATCGAGGTCGTGCTGCTCGACACCAGCCAGGAGGCGGCCGAGAAGGGCAAGGCCTACAGCCAGGGCCTGCTCGACAAGGCGGTCAAGAAGGGCCGCAGCACGCCGGAGAAGCGCGACGCGCTGCTCGCGTGCATCACGCCCACCACCGACCACGCCCGGCTCGACGGCTGCGACCTCGTCATCGAGGCCGTCTTCGAGGACCGTGCCGTCAAGGCGGACGTCACCGCCCGGGCCGAGGCCGTCATCGGCCCCGGCGCGGTCTTCGCCTCCAACACCAGCACGCTGCCCATCAGCGGCCTGGCGCAGGCCAGCCAGCGGCCTCAGAACTTCATCGGGCTGCACTTCTTCAGCCCGGTGGACAAGATGCCGCTGGTGGAGATCATCGTCGGCAAGCAGACCAGCGAGGAGACGCTGGCACGCGGTTTCGACTACGTGCTGCAGATCGGCAAGACGCCCATCGTGGTCAACGACAGCCGCGGCTTCTACACCAGCCGCGTCTTCGGCACCTACGTGATGGAGGGCATCGCGATGCTGAAGGAGGGCGTGCACTCGCGCAGCATAGAGGTCGCCGGGCTGCAGGCCGGCATGCCGATGCCGCCGCTGGCGCTGCAGGACGAGGTGAGCCTGTCGCTCGGCCTGCATGTCGCCGAGCAGACGAAGAAGGACCTCGCGGCCGAGGGCAGGCCCTGGACCGAGCACCCGGGCATGAGCGTCGTGCGCCAGCTGTGCGAGATCGGCCGCATCGGCAAGAAGGCCGGCCGCGGCTTCTACGACTACGGCGACGACGGCAAGCAGCTGTGGCCCGAGCTGACGACGCTGTACCCGCCGGCCGCCACGCAGCCGCCGCAGCGCGAGCTGATCGACCGCCTGATGTTCGCCCAGGCCAACGAGGCGGCGCGCTGCTACGAGGAAGGCGTGCTGCGCTCGGTGGCCGACGCCAACGTCGGCAGCATCTTCGGCTGGGGTTTCGCGCCCTTCCACGGCGGCGCGCTGCAGTTCATCAATGCGATGGGCGCGGCGGCCTTCGTGGCCCGCGCACGCGAGCTGGCGGCGAAGTACGGCCCGCGTTTCGAGCCCGCCGCGGTGGTGGTGAAGATGGCTGAGAACGGCGGGCGCTTCCAGGACTGAAGCGCGTGCGCGGGTGGACGCGCCGGCACTGGTTGGCGCTCGCCTAGCATCGCGGGATGCACGACGAACTCCCCGCCGAGGCCGACCCGTCCTGGGCCCAGGCGCGCGGCTGGCTGGCCGCCGCGGGCCGCAGCTGCGTGCTCACCGGCGCCGGCATGAGCGCCGAGAGCGGCATCCCGACCTTCCGTGACGCGCTGACCGGGCTGTGGTCGCAGTTTGACCCCGCGCAGCTGGCCAGCGAGGAAGGCTTCCGCGCCGACCCGGCGCTGGTCTGGAACTGGTATGCCGAACGCCGCGAGGGCGTGCGCCGCGCCGAGCCGAATGCCGGGCACCACGCGCTGGCCGCGTGGTCGGCCCGGCGGCCCGGGCGCGTGACCGTGATGACGCAGAACGTCGACGACCTGCACCAGCGCGCCGGGCAGGCGGGCGTGATCCGGCTGCACGGCGACATCCTCGCCGCGCGCTGGCTGCGGCCCTGTCCGCGCCACCCGGCCTGCGACCCCGCCGAGGCGCTGGACGGCGCGCCGCCGCGCTGCGCCCGCCGGCCCGGCTGCGGCAACCTGCTGCGCCCGGGCGTGGTGTGGTTCGGCGAAGCGCTGCCCGAGGGCGCCTTCGAGGCCGCGGTGCACGCGGCCGAGGCCTGCGACGTGCTGCTGGTCGTCGGCACCTCGGGCGCGGTCTGGCCGGCCGCCGGGCTGGCCGGGCGTGCGCGACAGGCGGGCGCGCGGGTCGTCATCGTCAACCCGCAGCCCAGCGAGATCGACGAGCAGGCGCATGCCGTGCTGCGCGGCACCGCGGCGCGGCTGCTGCCGCGGCTGCTGGCGGCCGACGGTGCTTGATGAATCCAGTTATGGACTCTATACTTCCATAAGTCCATGCAAGGAGTCCCACCGTGAGCGCCCTGCCGCTGCCCCGCGAAGCCGCCGCGTCCGCCCCGACGATGGCGCAGATGTCGGCGGCCGGGATGCGCGCCTTCGCGCGCATCGCGCAGGCCTGGGGCCTGACGGTGGACGAGCAGCTGTGCCTGCTCGGCCAGCCGCCGCGCAGCACCTTCTTCGCCTGGCGCAAGGACCCGGAGCGCGCGGCCTTGCCGCGCGACACGCTGGAGCGGCTGTCCAACCTGCTGGGCATCTGGAAGGCGCTGCAGATCCTGCTGCCCGACGAGGCCGCCGCCGACGCCTGGGTGCGTCAGCCCAACAGCACGCCCGTCTTCGGCGGGCGCAGCGCACTGCAGCACATGCTGGCCGGCAACGTGGCCGACATCCACCACGTGCGCCGCTACCTGGACGGCGTGCGCGGCGGCGGCTGGTCCTGATGCCGTCGCTGCCCGAGGCACGCCGCGTGCGCTGGGCCGCGGCCTGCCGCATCGTGCCCACGCGCCACCCGAGCGTGAACCTCTTCGACCGCGTCGCCGACGCCGCCGACTTCGACGCGCTGTATGCGCTGGAGGCGATGAGCAACGAGCGCGTGCGCGACGAACTCGGCGTCATCGAGCTCGTGCCCCGCGATCAGCGTCTGTACGGGCCGGGCAGCGGGCCGATCATGGCCGCCTTCACCCATGTCAACCCGGAGGGCAGCCGCTTCAGCGACGGCCGCGTCGGCATGTTCTACGCGGCGGGCGACCGCGCCACCGCGATCGCCGAGACGCGCCACCACCACGCGCGCTTCCTGGCCGCGACGCGGCAGCGTGCACAGCACCTGCCGATGCGGCTGTACCACGTGAAGGTGGACGCCAAGCTGCACGACCTGCGCCCGCCGGGCGCGGTGCCGGCGGCCGTGTACGACCCCGACGACTACGCCGCGGCGCGTGCGCTGGGCGCGCGGCTGCGCGCGGCCGGCTCCGCCGGCGTGGTGTACCGCAGCGTGCGTGCGCCGCGCGGCCAGTGCGTGGGCCTGTTCCGCCCCGACGCGGCGCGCGATTGCCTGCACGCGGCAGTCCTGCTGTATGCCTGGGACGGCGAGCGCTTCACCGATGTCTACGAGAAGACGGCCTGAGATGGTGCGGGCGCCGGATTCGACGGCTTGTGGTGCATGACGGACATGGCACTCTCTGCCTCGTACGCAACCGTTGGCGCCGAGCCTGTCGAAGCGCCCGACCCAGCCGTTCGGGCTGAGCCTGTCGAAGCCCTGAGGACCACGTGCGCTTCGACGGGCTCAGCGCGAACGGTGGTCTGCATGGCCAGGCGTGCAGTGTCCGCAAAGCGCCGTGAGCCGTCGCACCCCCAACCGGCCCTGACTGACCCAACCCCAACGGCGCCGGGCGCGCCGGAGTCGATGAGATGACGGCCACGGCAGCGTCTGCGTCGCGCTTCGAACGCCTGGACGCATTGCGCGGCCTGGCCATCGTGTGGATGGCGGCCTTCCACCTGGCGTTCGACCTGAACCACTACGGCCTGCTCGAACCGCGGCAGGACTTCTACCGCGATCCGCTGTGGACGCTGCAGCGCACCTGCATCGTCGGCCTGTTCCTGTTCTGCGCCGGGCTCGGGCAGGCGGCAGCGCTGCACGCGGGCCAGGGCTGGCCGCGGTTCTGGCGGCGCTGGGCGCAGGTGGCGGCCTGCGCGCTGCTGGTCAGCATCGGCTCGGCGCTGATGTTCCCGAAGAGCTGGATCAGCTTCGGCGTGCTGCACGGCATCGCGGTGATGCTCGTCGTCACGCGGCTGGCGGCGCCGCTGCGCTTCTGGCTGTGGCCACTGGGGGCCTTCGCGATACTGCTGCCGCAGATCGTCGAGAGCGCGTTCTTCGACACGCGCTGGACCAACTGGGTCGGGCTGACGACGCGCAAGCCCATCACCGAGGACTGGGTGCCCGTGCTGCCCTGGCTGGGCGTGATGCTCTGGGGCCTGGCCGCCGGGCAGTGGCTGCTGCGGCGGGCGCCCGGCGTGCTGCGCGGCGGCGTGCCGGGCGCGCTGGCGCCGCTGGCCGGGCTGGGGCGCTGGTCGCTGAGCTTCTACATGGTGCACCAGCCGGTATTCATCGGCGCCCTGCTCGGCGGTCGTGCGCTGGGCTGGTGGTAGGGCGTAGCATGGCCGGCATGACGCACGGGCATCACCACCACTGCGGCGGGCGCGGCCCTGGCCCTGAGCATGGCGACGAGCACAGCGAACTGGGCCCGATGGACCTGCGCGTGCGCGCGCTGGAGTCGCTGCTGGCCGCCAAGGGCTGGGTGGACCCCGCCGCGCTGGACGCCATCGTCGATGCCTACCAGACCCGCGTCGGCCCGCGCAACGGTGCCCGAGTCGTCGCCCGCGCCTGGGTCGACCCGGGCTACCGCGACTGGCTGCGGCGCGACGCCACCGCGGCCATCGCGTCGCTGGGCTACGGCGGCCGCCAGGGCGAGCACCTGGTCGTCGTCGAGAACACCCCGGACACGCATCACCTGGTGGTGTGCACGCTGTGCAGCTGCTACCCCTGGCCGGTGCTCGGCCTGCCGCCCACCTGGTACAAGAGCGCGCCCTACCGCGCCCGCGCGGTGCGCGACCCGCGCGGCGTGCTCGCCGATTTCGGTCTCGTGCTGCCCGAGGGCACCACGGTCCGCGTCTGGGATTCGACGGCCGAGATCCGCTATCTCGTGCTGCCGATGCGCCCCCCGGGCACGGAGGGCCTGCCGGAGGACGAACTCGCCGCGCTGGTGACGCGCGACTCGATGATCGGCACCGGCCTGCCGCTGGCGCCGCCACCCGCCGCGCGATGAGCTACCGCAGCCACGCCGACCTCGGCGGCCGCGAAGGCGCCGGCCGCGTCGTGCCCGAGCCCGAGGGCGAGCTCTGGCACGCCGCCTGGGAGCCGCGCGCGCTGGCGCTCACCGTCGCCGCCGGTGCCACCGGCGCCTGGAACCTGGACATGAGCCGCGCCGCGCGCGAGACGCTGCCCGACTATGCGCGGCTGAGCTACTACGAGATCTGGATCCACGCGCTCGAGCGCCTGCTGCGCGAGCGCGGCGGGCTGCACGACGACGAGCTGGCCGGTGGCCCGCCGCGCCCCGGCGCCGCGCCGCCGCCGCGCCTGCTGCGAGCCGCCGACGTGCCCGCGGTGCTGGCGCGCGGCGCACCCACCGAGCGGCCGGCGGCGGGCGCGGCCCTCTACGCACCGGGCCAGCGCGTGCGGTTGCGCGCCGGCGCGGTGCCGCACCACACGCGGCTGCCCGGGTATGCACGCGGCCGCTGCGGCGTGGTGCAGGCGCTGCACGGCGCGCATGTCTTCCCGGACACCCACGCGCATGGGCAGGGCGAGCAGCCGCGGTGGCTGTACACGGTGGTCTTCGACGGCACCGAGCTGTGGGGCGGCGAGGCCGGCGCCCAGCGCGTGCAGGTGTCGATCGACGCCTGGGAACCCTACCTGGAGCCGGCATGAAGGCGCCGCTGCCGCCCGAGCTGCTGCCGCCGGGCCTGGACCGCGCGGAGCCGGCCTTCGCCGAACCCTGGCAGGCGCAGGCCTTCGCGATGACGCTGCAGCTGCACGAGCGCGGCCTGTTCACCTGGCCGCAATGGGCCGCCGCGCTGGCCGCGCAGATCGTGCAGGCGCAGCGCGCCGGCGACCCCGACCGCGGCGACACCTACTGGCAGCACTGGCTGGCGGCGCTGGAGGCGCTGGTCGCTGCGCGGCTGCCGGCCGCTGCGCCGGGCGGCGGAGCCGCCGAGCTGCAGCGCTGGCGCGACGCCTGGGCACGCTGTGCCGAACGCACGCCGCACGGCCGGCCGCTGGCGCTGTGTGCAGACGACTTCGCCGCAGGAGCCACCTGATGTCGCGCCACGTGCTCTTCGGCTTCCACACCGTCGGCGGCCGGCTGAAGACCGCGCCGGGCAGCGTGCACGAGGTCTTCGTCGACGCCGCGCGTCGCGACGGCCGCATGCGCCAGTTTCTCGAGCGCGCGCGGGCCGCCGGCGTGCGCCTGCACGAGAGCGACGACGCGGCGCTCACGAAGCTGGCCGGCACGCCGCGCCACCAGGGCGTGGTCGCGCGCGTGGAGCCGCTGCCGCTGGCGCGCACGGTGCTCGAGCTGCTGGATGCGCTGGACCCTGCCGAGGGGCCGCCGCTGGTGCTGGTGCTGGACGGCGTGACCGACCCGCACAACCTGGGCGCCTGCCTGCGCGTGGCCGACG
>CAZUPH010000060.1:0-20280 GCA_964621995.1 uncultured Rubrivivax sp.
GGCTAGCACGCTGCTCGGCCCGGGCAGCGGCACGACCGGGTGGCCGGCCGCGGCCGCCGCGGCCACCAGCCCGGCGCCGGGGTCGGACACGGCCGGCGTGCCGGCGTCGCTGACATAGGCCACCGACTCGCCCTGCGCCAGCCGCGCCAGCACGGCGGACGCCGCGGCCTGCTCGTTGTGCGCGTGCAGCGCGATCAGCGGCTTGTGCCAGCCCAGGTGGTTGAGCAGCTGCGCGCTGACGCGCGTGTCCTCGCAGGCCACCGCGTCGACCTGGCCCAGCAGGTGGATCGCGCGCAGCGTCAGGTCCGCCAGGTTGCCGATCGGCGTGGCGACCACGTAGAGTGTGCCGGCGCGGCGCGACTGGTGGCCCGCGGCGGCGGCGGCGGCGCGTTGCAGCAGGTCCGGCAGCAGGAGGTGGGCTGTACTCAAGGGGATGTCTGGCGCCGATTATCCAGCCGGCCGTTCCGGCGCCGCGGGCCCTTGGGTCGTCATGCCGACGGGGGACGCACCGCGGCGCACCGGGTTGCGGGACCTAACTCGCCTCTTGTGCCGTCCGGGGTGCGGCGCGCAGAATGGCCCGATCAAGCTTGCTGATCCCGCCGGCAGCATCAGGGTGGTCGATGACCGAAAGCGGAGAACCTGAACCAGCGCCTGCGCGACCCGCACGGGGGGCGCTTGTCCCGTTGCGGCGCGGCATGGCGCTGGTTCTGGCTGCGGCATCGACGGGCGCGGTGGCCCAGTCGAGCCAGCTGGCCGATGAGCTCGAGTGGAAGCGCCTCGACATTCGCCCCCGGCCGACCCTGCTGCGCGAGCCCGGCGTGCAGTTCTACGGCCGCCTCGACCTGGCCGTCGCCCGGATCGGCGGCCGGTCATGGGTCGGCCACGAGCGCGTGCCCAGCTACTGGGGCGTGCGCGGAGACCAGCGCGTCGGCGGCGGCTGGCGAGTGCGCTTCGAACTGGAACAGGGCTTCGACGCCTCCGGGCCGTTGCCCGCGGAGACGCCGTCGCCGCCGCCGTCGGATTGCGGCACCTCCTTCGGGCGCGCCTGCTGGGTGGAGCTGGAACATCCCGGCGGGGCCGCGCTGGCCGCCGGCCGCGACTTGCAGCCCGCCTACCGGATCGCCGCGCTCGCCGATCCCTGGCTCGGCGCCGCCGGCGCGACCGACCCGCCCCTGCTTTATGCCGCCCCCGGCGGGGCAGATGCAGCGCCGAAGGCGTCGCGCCATGCGCCGCGCATCCGCACCAGCCAGGCCTTGCGCCTGCGATCACCGGACTGGGCGAACCACCGCGTGGAGATGGTCGGCAGTCTGCCCGACGCGGGGCAGCCTGCGGCGGAGGTCGGGGCCGCTTGGCGCTACGAACAGGGCGCCTGGCTGCTGGGCGTGGGCTGGCACCGCTGGGATGCCGACCACGAGGCCATCCCTGTCAGCGCCATCGTGCGCGGGGGCTTGTGGCGCCTGCACCTGGGTGCGACCCTGGGCCGCACAGAAGGACGTCGCTACCACGGTACCGTGCTCGGGCTCACGGCCGAGGGCCGCAGTGGCGTGCGGCCGCTGGTGTGGCGTCTCGCACTGGCCGCGGGCCGCGTCGACGGCGGGCCGCGGCAGGGCAAGCTGGCGCTGGGCTTCGAGCAGCGCCGCGGGCCACGGGTCGCGCTGTACGGCAACCTGGCCTGGGGCCGGCAGACCCGGGACGCCGGCTGGGTGCTCGAGCTGGGCGTCCGCCAGGGGTTCGTGCTGTGACGCCGCTGCGCCGCCCGGGCCCGAGGGGGATTCGGCGATGACCGTCTCGCCCGCCGAACAACCCGCGCGCCGGTCGCTGCTGCGCTCGCCGAGGACGATCGTCGTCGTCGATCTCGTCGAGTCGGTGCGCCTGATGCAGCAGCACGAGCTCGACGTCGCCGACCGCTGGTCGCGCTACGTCGACGAAGTGCAGCGGCACGTGCTGCCCCGGCGCGGAGGCGAGCTGGTCAAGAGCCTGGGCGACGGCCTGCTGCTGACCTTCGAGCAGGCCCCCGCCGCCGCGGCCGCGGCGCTGGAGCTGCACCGGCGCATCGAACCGCTGAACGCAGCGCGCGACGCCGAAGCACAGATGCATCTGCGCGTGGGAGTGCACCTGGGCGAGGTGTTGCGAGACGAGCGCGACATCTACGGCGAGGCCGTCAACGTGGCCGTGCGCATCACCTCCGTGGCCGGGCCCGGCGAGACGGTGGTCTCGGCGGCCGTGCGCGACGAGCTGGTGCCCGGCGTGGACGCTGATGCCGAGGACCTGGGCGACTGCCACCTGAAGCATGTCGAAGGGCCGGTGCGCGTCTTCCGCCTCGGCCAGGCGCCGGCGGTGCCTGTCCTCGATACGCTGCGCGAACGCCAGCGCAACGAGCTGCGCCCCGGCGTGGCGGTGATCCCGTTCGAGTGCGTGGTCGGCCACGACCCCGGCGACATGCTCGGCGAGGCGCTGGCCGACGAGATCGTCACGCTGCTGGCGCGCAGCGCCGAGTTGCACGTGGTCTCCGCGCTGTCCACCCGCGGGCTGAAGCGCCGCCGCCTGGGCGTGCAGGAGACGGCCAGCCACCTGGGTGCCGCCTACGTGCTGTCCGGGCGCTACCGCGTGCATGGCCCGCGCGTGCGGCTGAACATGGAGCTTGCCGAGGTGCGCAGCGGCCGCCTGGTGTGGGCCGACACCTTCGACACCTCGGCGCACGAGGCCTTCGATCCGGCGGCGCCGCTGGCCCCGGAGGTCGTCGCGCAGGTCGGCCAGGCCGTGCTCGACCGGGAGCTGGAGCGCGCTGCCACGCACCCGCTGCCGGCGCTGGAGAGCTACACGCTGCTGCTGGGCGCCATCACGCTGATGCACCGGCTGAGCCCGCGCGACTTCGATCGCGCGCGGCAGATGCTCGAGGAGCTGGCCTACCGACACGGCCGCAGCGCAGTGGCCCACGCCTGGCTGGCCAAGTGGCACGTGCTGCGCGCCGTGCAGGGCTGGGCCCCCGACCTGCGCGCCGAGGCGGCGCTGGCGATGGATCGTGTGCAGCGGGCGCTGGACGCCAACCCGCGCAACGCGCTGGCGCTGGCCATCGGCGGGCTGGTGCATGCCTACCTGAAGCGCGACCTGGCCAGCGCCGGCGAGTTCTACGACGCGGCGCGCCAAGCGAGCCCCAACGAACCGCTGGCCTGGCTGTTCGCGTCCAACTGGCATGCCTACCACGGTCGCGGCGAGCAGGCCGCCGATGCCGCAGACCGTGCGCTGCGCCTGTCGCCGCTGGACCCGATGAAGTATTTCTTCGACTCGCTGGCCGCCACCGCGGTGCTGGCCGGTGGCGCGTGGGCGGCGTCGGAGGCGCTGTCGCGGCGCTCGATACGGGCCAACCGCACGCACGCGTCGTCCTGGCGCACGCTGGCCTTCGCCCTGGTCATGCAGGACAAGATGGACGAGGCGCGAGACGCCGTGGCGCGACTGCGCGCGGTCGAACCGGGCTACACGCTGAGGAGCTTCCGCGAGCGTTTTCCGGGCCGCGACGGGCCGCTGGCGCAGCCCTGGGCGCAGGCGCTGCGCCTGGCGGGGCTGCCGGAGTGAGCCGGGGCGGGGCGGGCCGGCCGCGGGTCTTCAACGAAGGGAGGACGTCATGAGCGGATGGGGACCGATGGGGGGCAGCGCCGGCTCGGCCGGCAGCGCCGGTTCGGCGGGCAGCGCCGGCAGCGCGGGTTCGGCCGGCAGCGCGGGCAGCGCCGGGTCGTCGGCTCCCATCGTCGGCTTCGACGGCGTGATGGGGCTGCCGGGCTATTCGGGGCTGCTGCCGAACACGGCGCTGACCCACAGCCTGGTGCTGAGCCGCGACCTGCTGCTGGCGGGGGCGGCGGCCAACGTGCTGACGGAGGTGCCCTGGCCGGCGCACTGGCCCGAGGCGAAGTACCCGGACCTGGATAACAAGGCCGCCCTGCAGCGGCTGCAGCCGAACGTGCGTGCCGGGCTGATCGAGGCCGAACTGCTGGAGGGCCTGACCTTCGAGCCCACGGGCGAGGCGCCGAGAGCCAGCAAGGCGACGCTCAAGAGCGGCAACCAGAACCTCGTCACCCTGGAGCCGCCGAGTGTGGACGTACTGAAGCGCCAGACCGCGTTGGTGCTCAGCTACGCCGACCTGCGCAGCGAGCGTGTCAACGAGGTCCTGTCGCAGATCGTGCCGCAGACGGCCAACTGGTCGGCCACCGCGGCGCTCAATCCCGAGTGGCACAAGTACACCTTCGAGCTGCTGGGCATCGGCCTGCGATTCGTCACCGGCATCTGCCAGCGTTTCAAGCATGCCTTCAGTGTGCCGCGCCCGGCCGAGGTGTCGCCGATGGTGCACCCGATGATCCTGACGCCGGGGCACATGGCCTACCCGAGCGGGCATGCGACCGAGGCCTATTTCGCCGCCGAACTGCTCTCGGCGCTGTTCTTCGATGCCGGGCGCGCGGTCGGGCCCGGGGCGAACAAGGATTGGACCGACGACCCTGGCACGCCACTGGCGATCGGTTCGGCAGGCGCGAGCGCCCGCCTGCGCCCGCAGCTGCACCGCATCGCCTACCGGGTTGCCGAGAACCGCGTCGTCGCCGGGCTGCACTACCCGGTGGACAGCCTGGCGGGTCAGGTGCTGGGCATCGTGATGGCGCGCCTGGTGGTGGCCCGTGCGACGCCGGGCAAGCATGCGCTGCTGACGATGCCCGCGAACATGTGGTTCCCCGAAGTTGTGACCGACAACATGGAGCCCGTTCTCGACAGGCCTTGGCCCGCCCAAGCCTGCAAGCTGACCGGGGTGAACGGGGGCCGCTACACACCGAAGGCCGCATCCAACCTCAGTGCCCTGTGGGCACTGGCAGTGGCCGAGTGCAGGCACTGAGCGGTGCGTCGGTCGGGATCAACGGCGACGGATACGGCAACGACGACGCCCATGCGGATCGCCGACCCGTACCTCGTCTGGCTGGAGACGTCGACGGGCGGGCTCGATGAGCTGGCCAAGCCCTGCTCGGCGGGGGATGTGCGTCGGCCCGACGAGATTCCCCGCTATGTCCACCTGCTGGTGGAGAAGTCCGGTCGAGAGGTGGAGCTATGGGATTACGGACTGGTCCCGATCCATCTCCACGCGGAGCCCCGCAGCGGCGTGCTCGCGACTCAATTCGTCTCGTGCCTGCTGCATCTGGACGGCGCGAGCAGCTTCCGGGAGTTCAAGGAATCTGTCGCAGGAAGTGGCGGCGCCATCCGGCGGTTCGAGTTCTCCGGATTACACGCATCGGACCAGATCGGCCGCCGCAATCGCCAGCGACCCAGGGGAAACAAGGGTGCGGGTGCGCCGCCGCTCGTGTGCGTCATGGACGACCGCCCCAACGTCTTCAGCGCCCGGCTGCGCGAGGCCGGTGCCGACATCGTCGTGAGCCTGTGGCACCAGGGCGGCAGCCAGGGCACGCTGCACGGGTTGGACAGTAGCGGGGCCTGGGACAGTGCCGTCATCGAGCCCAGCGGCGAGTTCGGCCAGAGCGAATTGCGCCAGTCCGCGTTCTTGGGCCGGCGCGCGGCGCTCGCGGCGATGCCGTTCGCACCCGAGGAGGCCGGCGACCGCGCCATGATCGGATATCGCTGGCTCTGGTCGGCCTGGCCGCCGCCCGGCACCAGCCATGGCAGCGCGGTGCTCGACCTCGTCGCCGGGCACACGCTGTGGACCGGCTGGCGGGCCGGGCCCTGCCCGCACCGGTTCCTGCCCCGGCCCGTACGGTCCCGCCCGCGGCCGCCGCGCGTGCACTTCGTCCAGCTGCCGATCCCCACCGTGCTCGACACCGCGGGCGGCACCCTGTCCGCCGCGGTGCTGGACGGCATCCACGATGCGCTGGCCCAGGCCGACGAGGGGCAGCACGTCATCGTCAACCTCAGCTTCGGCACGCACAGCGGCGGGCACGACGGCACGTCGATGCTCGAGCGCGCGATGTGCGAGTTGCTTTGCCTGTACGACGGGAGTGAGGCGGCCCAGGGCAAGACCCTGCACATCGTGCTGCCGGCCGGCAATTCGCACCTGTGGCGCTGCCATGCCTGTGCACGCCTGCAGCCAGGGCGCCCGCATACCCTGCATTGGAAGGTGCAGCCCGACAACCCGGTGGACTCGTTCGTCGAGCTCTGGTTCGACGAAGCGGCCAGCGCCCGCATCAGGCTGACCTCGCCCGACGGGACCACGACCTTCATCGACATCCGCGACTCGGACACGACGACCCGGCAGGCATTCATCCCCCCCCGGCGCTCGGTGGACGGCGTGAAGCAGCCCTTTACCGAGGCCGGCCTCGTCTCGCCGCGCATGCCCACGCAGAGCACCCGCGGCCGCATGGTGCTGGTCGCCGTCGCCGCGACCGGGTGGCCCCTGCCGCCGTTGATCATCACGAATACCGATCCAGCGGCGCCGGACCCTTCCACCCGTCCTGGAGCCGCCACCCGCTGGAGCCAGGCGCGTGGCGCCGCCCAACACGGCGTGTGGAAGATCGAGGTCACCGCGCACGACGCTTCGCCCGACTTCTTCCACGCCTGGGTCCAGCGCGGCGACACCGCGCCGCTGCGCGGGCGCGCCTTCCGCGGCTACCAGGGACGGCAGTCGTACTTCCTGGACCTGCCGGGCGCCGGCGTCGAACCCACCTTCACGCTCAACGGCATCGCCACCGCGAAGCATCAGCGGCTGTACGTCGTCGGCGCGATGCGCCGTCACGACGACTGCCTGTCGCGGTACAGCGCCGCCGGCCCCAACCGCTGCGAGCGCTCGCGCATGGAAGGCCCGGACTGGGTGGTGCACGTGGACGAGAGCCGCAACCAGCCCGGCCTGCTGGTCGCCAGCTTCCTGGGCGGCACTGCATACCGCGTCTCGGGCACCAGCATGGCGGCGGCGGTGCTGACCCGCCACCTGTACGAACACCTCGCGGACGGAGGCACCGCGGCGACCTTCGACTTCAGAACGGAGTTCGACGACGGCTGCGACGAGCGCGTCGCCGAAGCCGAGCCCCGCCACGCCCACCCGGTATTCCGCGGCCTGTGGCGCCGTGTCGTGCCCTGCCATGACGACGGATCGCTATAGCGCCGCCCCCGGCGACGCCGCCGAGGCGCGCGCGCTGGCCTGGCTGCAGGCCCGGGGGCTGGAGCTCGTGGAGCGCAATTATCGGGTCGCGAAAGGGCCGCACGCGCGCGGCGGCGAGATCGACCTGATCCTGCGCGAGCGCGACGGCACGCTGGTCTTCTGCGAGGTGCGCGCGCGCCGCGGCGCGGCGCAGGGCGGCGCGGCGGCCAGCGTCGGCGCGGCCAAGCGCCAGCGGCTGCTGTACGCGGCGCAGCACTACCTGCAGCGCTACGCGTCGCCGCCGCGCTGCCGCTTCGACGTCGTCGCGATCGACGGCGATGCCGCGAGCGGCCGGCTGGACTGGCTGCGTGGGGCCTTCGACGCGGGCGGCTGACGGGGGCCGCCTATGATGAGGCGCATGAAGATCAGCTTCCTCGGCGCCGCGCAGGAGGTCACCGGTTCGTGCTTCCTCGTCGAGGGCGGCGGGGCCCGCTTCCTGGTCGACTGCGGCATGCACCAGGGCGGGCGCGACGCCCGCGAGCGCAACCTGAAGCCCTGGCCCTTCGACCCGCGCGAGATCGACTTCGTGCTGCTGACGCACGCCCACATCGACCACTGCGGGCTGCTGCCGCGGCTCGTCGCGCTGGGTTTCCGCGGGCCGGTGCACACGACGAAGGCCACCGCCGACCTGCTGTCGGTGATGCTGCTGGACAGCGCCTTCATCCAGGAGTCGGAGTGGGCGCGCGCGCAACGCGACCGCGACCGCGGCAAGCGCCGCCGGCGCGAAGGCGGGCTCGGCGAGCTGCTGTACACCGTGGCGCAGGCCGAGGATTGCCTGGAGCAGGTGCAGGGCGTGGGTTACGACACCGAGCTGCAGCCGCACCCGGCGGTGCGCTGCCGCTTCCGCGACGCCGGGCACATCCTGGGCTCGGCCATCGTCGAGGTCTGGCTGGACGAGGGCGCGGGCGCGGCGCGCAAGCTGGTCTTCTCCGGCGACCTCGGCCAGCCGGCGCGCCCGGTGGTGCGCGACCCCACGCCCATCGAGCAGGCCGACGTGCTGCTCGTGGAGTCCACCTACGGCAACCGGCTGCACCGCTCGCTGCAGCAGACCGAGGCCGAGCTCATCGAGGTCCTGCAGGACACGCTCGAGCGCCGGCAGGGCAACATCGTCATCCCGGCCTTCGCGCTGGGGCGCACGCAGGAGCTGCTGGTGCTGCTGATGGACCTGCGCCGGCAGGGGCGGCTGCCGCCGATGCAGGTCTTCGTGGACTCGCCGATGGCCGACAAGGTCACGGCGATCACGATGCGCCACCCGGAATTCCTCGACGAGACCACGCGCGAGCTGCTGTCGCTGCGCCGGCCGCTGCCCGAGGGCCTGCAGCTGAGCTTCACGAAGAGCGTGCAGGACTCGATGGCGCTGAACCGCATCAAGGCCGGCGCGATCATCATCTCGGCCAGCGGCATGTGCGACGCCGGGCGCATACGCCACCACCTGCGGCACCACCTCGGCCGGCGCGAGTGCGCGATCGTCATCATCGGCTTCCAGGCCGAGGGCACGCTGGGGCGCCGGCTGGTGGACGGCCACAAGCGCGTGCGCCTGTTCGGCGAGGAGGTGCCGGTGCGGGCCAGCGTGCACACCATCGGCGGGCTGTCGGCGCATGCCGACCGCGACGCGCTGCTGGCCTGGCTGGGCGGCTTCGAGGCGCCGCCGGCGCGCACCTTCGTCGTCCACGGCGAGGCCTCCACCGCGCTGGGCTTCGCCGAGACCATCACGCAGCGCCTGGGCTGGCGCGCCGAGGCGCCGGCGCCGGGCAGCCAGGTCGAGCTCTGACGGCGGGAACCCGGCCGGCGCGGGAACCGCCGCGCAGGACCCCTGTCATATGATGCGTGCACATGCTCGAACAGCGCATCCAGCAGCAGTTCTTCGACAGCGCCGACCTGCAATTCCGTTGCGCCGAGACGCTGGCGCGCCCGGTAGCCGAGGCCGCCGCGGCGGTCGTCGCCGCGATCACCGGGGGCGGCAAGCTGATGGTCTGCGGCCAGGGGCCCGGCGCCGCGCTGGCGCCGCTGGTGGCACGGCTGTTCACCGGCCGCTTCGAGCGCGAGCGCCCGCCGCTGGCCGCGCTGGCGCTGGGCCACGAGGCGGCGCAGGAGGTGCGTGCGCTGGGCCTGCCCGGCGACGTGCTGCTGTTCATCGACGACGGCGAGGGCGACAGCGCCGCCGTGGTCTCGGCCGCGCAGGCCAAGGACATGACCATCGTCGTACTCGCCGGCCGCGGCTCGGCCGCGTTCGGTGAGCTGCTTGCCGAGACCGACGTGCTCGTGGCGGTGCCGCACGAGCGCCCCGCCCGCATCGCGGAGCTGCAGCTGCTGGTGCTGCACTGCCTGTGCGATGCGGTCGATTTCCAGTTGATGGGAGAACAGGACCTGTGATCGACACCCTCCGCAAGTCTCGGCCGCGCCGCGGCGCGCTGGCCGCCAAAGGCCTGGCCGCCGCGCTCGCCGCCACCGTGCTGGCCGGCTGCGCGCCGCTGCTGCTGGGCGGCGCCGTCGTCGGCACCGGGCTGGTGATCAGCGACCGCCGCACCACCGGCACCCAGCTCGAGGACCAGTCCATCGAGCTCAAGGCCGCCTCGCGCATCCGCGATGCGGCCACGCTGGGCCGCGTCAATGCCACCAGCTACAACCGCGTCGTGCTGCTCACCGGCGAGGTGCCCGGCGAGGCC
This sequence comes from uncultured Rubrivivax sp., assembly GCA_964621995.1. Lineage (GTDB taxonomy): Bacteria > Pseudomonadota > Gammaproteobacteria > Burkholderiales > Burkholderiaceae_C > Rubrivivax. The sequence goes on from CAZUPH010000060.1 coordinate 9,784, forward strand.
GAGAAGGCCGCCGCCGAGCGTGCTGCGCGGGCGGTGGAGAACGTGCAGGGGGTCGTCAACGAACTCGTCGTGGCGCCCAACCTCACGATCGCCCAGCGCAGCAACGACACCGTGCTGGGCACCAAGGTCAAGGCCAGCTTCGTCGACGCCAAGGACCTGCAGGCCAACGCCTTCAAGGTCGTCGCCGACCGCGGCGTGGTGTACCTGATGGGCCGCGTCACCGAGCGCGAGGCCACGCGTGCGGCCGAGATCGCGCGCTCGGTGGCCGGTGTGCAGAAGGTCGTTCGCGTCGTGGAGCTGATCAGCGAGGAGGAGCTGCAGCGCCTGGCGCGCGGCGCGCCGCCGGTGGCCCAGCAGGCCAGCGCGCCGCGCTGAGCTCGCGGCCGGCCAGGTCGCGCTGCAGGCCGCTCACCGCAAGGTGCACCGGTGCCGCGGCGGCGTGACGCCGTCGTACCGCGCCGCTACTTCAGCCGCGCGATCAGGCTCGAGGTGTCCCAGCGCGCGCCGCCGGTGCGCTGCAGCTCGGCGTAGAACTGGTCCACCAGCGCCGTCACCGGCAGCTGCGCGCCGTTGCGCCGCGCCTCGGCCAGCACCAGGCCCAGGTCCTTGCGCATCCAGTCCACCGCAAAGCCGAAGTCGAACTTGCGCTCCAGCATGGTCTTGCCGCGGTTGTCCATCTGCCAGCTCTGCGCCGCGCCCTTGCCGATGACGTCCAGCACCAGCGGCATGTCCAGCCCGGCGCGCTGACCGAAGGCCAGCGCCTCGGCCAGGCCCTGCACGAGGCCGGCGATGCAGACCTGGTTGACCATCTTGGCCAGCTGACCGGCGCCGCTGTCGCCGATGCGCGTGACCCCCTTGGCAAAGCACATCGCCAGCGGCTTCATCGCGTCGAAGGGCAGCTCGTCGCCGCCGCACATCACCGTCAGCGCGCCGTTGACGGCGCCGGCCTGGCCGCCGGAGACCGGGGCGTCGATGAAGTGCAGCCCGCGCGCACGGGCCGCGGCATGCAGCTCGCGCGCGACCTCGGCCGAGGCGGTGGTGTGGTCGACGAAGACCGCGCCCTCGGCCATGCCGGCGAAGGCGCCGTCCTGGCCCACCGTCACCGCACGCAGGTCGTCGTCGTTGCCGACGCAGGCGAAGACGAAGTCGGCACCGGCGGCGGCTTCGGCCGGCGTGGCGGCCGCGGCGCCGCCGAATTCGGCCACCCAGGCCGCCGCCTTCGCCGCGGTGCGGTTGTAGACGGTCACGGCGTGGCCGGCGCGCGCCAGATGGCCGGCCATCGGCGCGCCCATCACGCCCAGGCCCAGGAAGGCGGCGCGGCGCGCCGGGGCGGCCTCGTAGGGGCGGGGGTTGGTGGTGCTCATGCTTCTTCTCGGGGCCTGCAGGAGTGCCGATGCTGCCACGAACGCCGCCGCGGGTTGACCCCGATGCGGCAGCACAATGAGTTTATTAACGTACGCATTAATGAATGCGTTGTCTCCCGCCCCGGCCACGACCGCGATCGCGACCCCGACGGATGCCCAGGCCCAGGCCTGGGCCGACCGCCTTGCGTCGCTGCGCTGGGTCGGCAGTGGGCTCGTAAGGCCGGAGTGTGTGCTCACAACTGCGCGGGGTGACATCTTCACCGCCGACTGGCGCGGCGGCGTCGCCCACCTGCGGCCCGACGGCACGAGCACCTTCTACGGCGGCACCCTGCCGGACGGCGGCGCATTGCGGCCCAACGGGATTGCCCTGCTGGCGGACGGCAGCTTCCTGCTCGCCCAGCTCGGCGCCGACGACGGCGGCGTCTACCGGCTGACGCGCGACGGCCTCGTCGAACCCTGGCTGACCGAGGTGGCCGGGCAGCCGCTGCCGCCGACCAACTTCGTCGTGCAGGACGCCGAGGGGCGCACCTGGATCACCGTCAGCACGCGGCGGCGCCCGCGCGCGCTGGGCTACCGCGCCGACTGCGACGACGGCTTCGTGGTGCGCGTGGACCGCCACGGCGCCGCTGCCATCGTCGCCGACGGCCTGGGCTACACCAACGAGGCCGCGCTGCACCCCAGCGGGCGCTGGCTGTATGTCGTGGAGACCTTCGCACGGCGGCTGTCGCGGTTCGAGCTGCACGCCGACGGCTCGCTGGGCGCCAGGGAGCTGGTGTGCGCCTTCGGCAGCGGCAGCTTTCCCGACGGCCTGGCGTTCGACGAGGAAGGCGCCGCGTGGGTGGCCGGCGTCGTCAGCAACCGCCTGATCCGCGTCGCGCCCGACGGCTCGCAGGAGGTCTGGCTGCAGGACGTCGACGCCGGGCACCTGGCCGCCGTCGAGGCCGCCTACCTGGCGGGCACCATGGGGCGGCCGCAGCTGGACACCGTGCGCAGCCGCTGCCTGCGCAACATCTCGAGCATCGCCTTCGCCGGGGCCGACCGCCGGCAGGCGCTGCTGGGCTGCCTGCTGGGCGACCGGCTGGCCTGCATCGCCATGCCGGTGCCGGGCGTGGCGCCGACCCACTGGAACTTCGCATGAACGCTGCACAGACGGCCGCCCTGTCCCTGGTCGACGCTGCCTACGAGCAGGTGCGCCGGCGCATCCTGGACAACGTGTGGCCGCCGGGCCACCGCGCGCTGGAGCAGGAGGTGGCCCTGGCGCTGGGCATGAGCCGCACCCCGGTGCGCGAAGCGCTGGTGCGGCTGAAGAACGAGGGCCTGGTCGAGCTGATCCCGCGCCACGGCATGCGCGTGCTGCCGGTCTCGCCGACCGACATGCGCGAGATCTACGAGATCCTGACCGCGCTGGAAGGCCTGGCGGTGGAGACCGTGGCGCGCCGCGCGCCCGACGAGGCGACGCTGGCGCCGCTGGTGCAGGCCACCGCGGACATGGACGCCGCGCTGCAGGCCAACGACCTGGACGCCTGGGCGGCGGCCGACGAGCGCTTCCACGCCGGCCTCGTCGAGCTGGCCGGCAACCGGCAGCTCTCGGCCACGGTCTGGAACTACTGGGACCGTGTGCACCGCGCGCGCATGTTCAGCCTGAAGCTGCGGCCCAAGCCGGTGGACTCCACGCGCGAGCACATGGCGATGGTCGAGCGCATGCGCGCCGGCGACGCCGCCGGCGCCGCGCAGGTCAACCGCGCGCACCGCGAACGCGCCAGCCGCGAGCTGCTGGCGATCTTCGAGCGCTACCGCCTGCAGCAGATGTAGCCCCGGCGCCGCAGCACCGCACCGCCAGTCACCCGAGAGCATGCCGTGACCCGACTCCCCTGCACCGCGCAAGGACCTCGCCGATGAGCCGCCCGTACCGCATCGCCGTGCTGCCCGGCGACGGCATCGGTGTCGAAGTGATCGACGCGACGCTGGACCTGCTGCTGCGCCTGCAGCAGGGTGCCGGCTTCGCGCTGGAGCTCACCAGCCACCCTGCAGGCGCGCAGCACTATGCCGCCACCGGCGAGGCGCTGCCGGCGTCCACGCTGGCCGCGGCGCGCGCCGCCGACGCCATCCTCTTCGGCGCTATGGGCTGGCCCGAGATCCGCTACCCCGACGGCACCGAGATCGCACCGCAGCTGGACCTGCGCGTCGAGCTCGCGCTGTATGCCGGCGTGCGCCCGGCGCGCGCGATCCCCGGCGTGCCGCTGCCGCTGGCCGACCCCCGGGCGCGCGAGATCGACCTCGTCGTCGTGCGCGAGTCCACCGAAGGCCTGTTCGCGTCGCGCGGCAAGGGCGTGGTCGAAGGCGACCGCGAGGCGCGCGACACCATGGTCATCACGCGCGAAGGCAGCACCCGCGTGCACGACTTCGCGCTGCGGCTGGCGCGCCGGCGCAGGGAGCGCAGCCACCGCGGCCGCCCGGGCCAGGTCACCTGCGTCGACAAGGCCAACGTCTTCCGCTCGATGGCCTTCTTCCGCCGCGTCTTCGACGAGCGCGCGGCGCTGTTCCCGGACGTCGTCGCGCGCCACCACTACATCGACGCCACCGCGCTGGACCTCGTGCGCCGGCCCTGGGACTTCGACGTGCTGGTGACCGAGAACATGTTCGGCGACATCCTGTCGGACCTCACCGCGGCGCTGGTCGGCGGCATGGGCATGGCGCCGTCGGCCGACATCGGCGACGAGCACGGGCTGTTCCAGCCCTGCCACGGCTCGGCACCGGACATCGCCGGCAAGGGCCTGGCCAACCCCACCGCCACGGTGCTGTCGGCGGCGATGATGCTGGACTGGCTGGGCGAACGCCATGGCGACGCCGCGCTCACCGAGGCCGCGGCGCGGCTGGAGCGCGCGGTCGACCGCGTCTACGCCGAGGGGCGCGTGCGCCCCGGCGACCTGTACGGCAGCGGCGGCAGCGACGGCACGACCGCCATCGCGCGCGCCTTCGCGCAGGCGCTGTAGCGGCAGGCGATGAGCACGCTGCGCATCGCCGGCGTCGGCGCCGGCTACTTCAGCCGCCTGCACCGCGACGCGTGGCGCGCGCTGCCCGGCGTGCAGGTCGTCGGCTGGTGCGACAGCGACCCGGCGCGCGCTGCCGCGGTGGCCGCCGAGATCGACCAGCCCCGGCCCTGGACCGACGCCGCGGCGATGGTCGATGCCCTGGCGCCCGACCTGCTGGACATCGTGACGCCGCCGCCGTCGCACCACGCGCTGGTCGCGCTGGCAGCCGCGCGCGGCCTGCCCTGCATCTGCCAGAAGCCGCTGGCGCCGACCTGGGCCGACGCGCTGGCGCTGGCCGACACCGTCGCACGCGCCGGCACCCTGTGCGTGGTGCACGAGAACTTCCGCTTCCAGCCCTGGTACCGCGAGGCCCGGCGGCTGCTCGACGCCGGCGTGCTGGGCACGCCCTACGGCGCCACGTTCCGCCTGCGCCCGGGCGACGGCCAGGGCGCGGCGGCCTACCTCGACCGGCAGCCCTACTTCCAGACCATGCCGCGGCTGCTGGTGGTGGAGACCGCGGTGCACTGGATCGACACCTTCCGCTTCCTGTTCGGCGAGGTCGCCGCCGTCACCGCGCGGCTGCGCAGGCTCAACCCGGCGATCGCCGGCGAGGACGCCGGCGTGCTGGTGCTGGAGTTCGAACGCGGCGCGATGGCGCTGTTCGACGGCAACCGGCTCGTCGACCATGCCGCGGCCGATCCGCGGCGCACGATGGGCGAGTGCTGGATCGAGGGCTCGGCCGGCGTGCTGCGGCTGGACGGCGACGCGCGGCTGTGGTTCAAGCCGCACCGCGGCGACGAACACGAGCACGCGTACGACCGCGGGCCCGAAGGCTTCGGCGGCGGCTGCGTCGCCGCGCTGCAGCGCCACGTGCTGGCCCACCTTCGCGAGGGCGCGCCGGTGGAGAACCGCGTCGCCGAGTACCTGCCCAACCTGCGTGTGCAGGAAGCGGCCTACGCCTCGCATGCCACGCAGCGGCGCATCGCGCTGCGCGGCTTCGAACCGCCGGCAACGGCGGCGCCCTTCCAACCATGACCGCGCGGCCAAGCACCGCGCCAACCCCCGCAAGGAGACAGACCATGCATTCGATCCGCATTCCCCGGCGCAGCGCGCTGGCCCTGGGCGTCGCCGCGCTGCTGGCCGGCGCCGCGCACGCGCAGACGGTGCTGAAGTTCAGCCACACCGACCAGCCCGGCGGCGCGCGCCAGCAGGCCGCCGAGATGTTCGGCAGCAAGCTCGAGCAGTACACGCAGGGCCGCTACAAGCTGCAGGTGTTTCCGGCCGGCCAGCTGGCCAACGACCCCAAGGCGGTGGAGCAGCTGCAGCTGGGCGGCATCGACTTCACGGTCACCTCCACCGGCACCTATGCCCAGCACCTGCCGTCGCTGAACCTGACCATGCTGCCGTACCTGGTGGAGAGCTACGAGCAGGGCTGGAAGCTCTACGACGAGAGCGACTGGCTCAAGAAGCAGTTTGCGATGGGCCCCGCCAAGGGCTTCCGCTTCATCGCCACCTGGGAGGCGGGCTTCCGCAACATGACCACGCGCGACGCGCTGCCGAGCCCGGCCGCCGCCAAGGGCATGAAGCTGCGCACCTTCCCCAACGAGATGATGCGCTGGACGCTGGAAAGCCTGGGCTTCACGATCCAGATCCTGCCCCTGCCCGAGGTCTACCTCGCCATCCAGCAGGGCGCGGTCGGCGGGCAGGAGAACCCGATCGACACCATCCACGCCAACAAGTTCTACGAGGTCGCGCGCAACGTCACGCTGACCCAGCATGTCTACAGCCCGATCCCGCTGACGATCAGCGAGCGCACCTGGCAGCGCCTGTCGGAGGCCGACCGCGCCGCCGTGGTGCGCGCCGGCCAGGAGACCGCGGCGTGGATCCGCAACGCGATCCGTGCCAACGACGAGAAGCTGCTCGCCGACATGACGAGCAAGGGGGCGACGGTCGCGCGACCGGCGCTGGCGCCGTTCCGCGAGGCGGTGCAGCCGGTGTTCGCGCGCGCCAAGGAGAAGTACGGCGCCGACGTGGACGCCATCCTGGCCGACTCGGCCAAGGTGCGCCAGGCGCTGCCCGCGAAGTGAGCGCCGTGCCGGCCGCAGCGCAGACGCCGGAGCCGGCCACGCCGGCCCGTGCGGCGCCCTGGCTGCCGCCCGGCCCGGCGGCGCCGGCGCCGCTGCGCTGGCTGGGCCTGGCGGTCGACTGGACGCTGGTGGCGATGGGCGGCCTGATGGCCACGCTGATCTTCGCCAACGTGCTGGCGCACGGCCTGCTGCGCATGGACGTCGCGGTGACCACCGAGCTGTGCGAGCTGCTCATGGTGTGGGTCACCTTCCTGGGTGCGGCGACCGCCACGCGCCACGGTGCGCACATGCGCATCGGCGAGCTGATCGAGCGCCTGTCGCGGGTGCATCGGCTGTGGGCCGACGCGGCCGTCCAGACCGTCGTCTTGGCCACGCTCGCGCTGCTGGTCTGGTACGGCTTCGGCGTGACCCGCATGGGCTGGATGAGCACGATGTCGGTCTCGGGCTGGGCGATGGCCTGGATCTACATGGCGCTGCCGGTGGCCAGCGCGGTGACGATGGCCTTCGTGGCCTGGGACCTGTGGCAGATCGTCGCGCTGGGGCGCACGCACGAGGAGCGCTACCGGGAGGCCCAGGCATGATCCTGTTCCAGAGCTTCGGCGCCTTCATGCTGCTGGCGCTGGCCGGCGTGCCGCTGGTCTACGCGATGCTGGTGGCCACCGCGGGCAGCCTGCTCGTGCTCGGGCTCAACCACCCGCTGGAGTCGCTGCTGCTGAGCTACATCGGCGGCGTCGAGCCCTTCGTGCTGATCGCGGTGCCGCTGTTCATGCTGGCCGGCGAGGTCATCTCGCGGGGCGGCGTCGGGCGGCGCATCGTCGACTTCGCGATGAAGCTGCTGGGCTTCCTCCCCGGCGGCATGGGCATCGCGACGGTGGCGTCCTCGCTCGGCTTCGGTGGCGTCTCCGGATCGGCGATCGCCGATACCTCGGCCATCGGTTCGGTGATGACGCCGGCGATGATCCGCAAGGGCTATACGCGGTCCTTCTCGGCGGCGCTGATGTCCACCGCCGGCACCCTGGCCGTGGTGATGCCGCCGTCGATCCCGATGCTGGTCTACGCCTTCGTCGCCGGCGTGTCGGTGCGCGAGCTGTTCCTGGCCGGCGTGGTGCCGGCCTTCGTCTTCGCGGCCGGCATGGCCGTGGTGTGCGTCTATGTCGGCCGGCGCACGGGCTGCGACAACGGCAGCCGGCGCGCCCCGGCCCACGAGCTCTGGCGTGCCTTCGTGGCGGCCGGGCCGGCGCTGTTCATGCCGGTGCTGATCCTGGGCGGTATCTGGACCGGCCTGTTCACGCCCACCGAGGCCGCGGCGGTGGCCACCTTCTACGGCCTGTTCGTGAGCATGGTCGTCTACCGCGACCTCAAGCCGCGCGACCTGCCGCAGGTGATCCTGAGGGCCTTCACCAACAGCGCGGTGGTGATGGTGGTGATCGGTGCGACGACGGCCCTGGCCTGGCTGATCACGATCGAGCAGGTGCCGGTGCAGCTGGCGGCGCTGGTCAACGAATACGCCAGCTCGCCGTGGATGTTCCTGCTGCTGGTCAACGTGGCGCTGCTGGCGCTGGGCTGCTTCATCGAGCCCGTGCCCGCGCTGGTGCTCGCCGCACCCTTGCTGGTGCCGCTGTCGCGCGCCTTCGGCATCGACCCCGTGCACCTGGGGCTGATCATGACCTGCAACCTGGCGATCGGGCTGTATACGCCGCCGGTGGGCGGCACGCTGATGGTGGGCATGCGGCTGGCCGGCGCCGGGATGTGGGAGACCTCGCGGGCGCTGGTGCCGCTGTTCGCCATCGGCGTGGCCATCCTCGCCGTCGTCACCTACGTGCCGGCGGTCGGCATGGCGCTGGTGCACGCCTTCCGTTGAGACCGTCGGGAGACCTTTCGCATGCAGGTTCTGGTCGTCGAGTTCCGCATCCACCCGCAGCATGTCGAGTCGTTCCGGCAGGCCATCGCCGAGAATGCCCGGGCCTCGCGCGAGACCGAGCCCGGCTGCCGCCAGTTCGACGTCTGCCGCGATCCCTCGGACCCGACGCTGTTCTTCCTGTACGAACGCTACGACGACGAGGCGGCGGTGCAGGCGCACCTGGCAGCACCGCACTTTCGCCACCTGGACGCCGTGTGCGCGCCCTGGGTCCGAGGCAAGACGGTTCGGCGGCTGCTGCGCACCGATCCCTGAGGCGCCCCTCCTGCCGGCCACCGCCCTGCGCGCCGGGTTCGCACACCCTGCGGACCACGGCCGCCGGTGTACGCTGCGGCACACTGGACCCCTCGACCGCGCTGTCGCCCGAACGGCACGTCACCCGTGGAGCCCCGAGCGATGTCACCGTCCGTCCCTGAAGAGCCGCCCGGCGCGGCGCCGCCGGTCGCCGGCGTGATCGGCCTGGGCGCCATGGGCCGCGGCATGGCGGCTTCGCTGCGCCGTGCCGGGCACGTGCCGCATGTCTACGACCTGCGCGCCGACGCGGTGCAGGACTTCGTGCGCGAAGGTGGCACCGCCTGCGCCACCCCGGCGGCGCTGGGCGCGGCCTGCGACGTGGTGATCTCGGTCGTCGTGAATGCGGCGCAGACCGAGGCCGTGCTCTTCGGCGAGCAGGGCTGCGCCGCGGCGATGAAGCCGGGCAGCGTCTTCGTGATGTGCTCCACCGTGGACCCGCGCTGGTCGGCGGCGCTGGAGGCGCGGCTCGAGGCGCTGGGCCTGCGGTATCTCGACGCGCCGATCTCCGGCGGCGCGGCGCGCGCCGCGGCCGGCGAGATCACGATGATGACCGCCGGGCGGCCCGCCGCCTACGCCGCCTGCGGCCCGCTGCTGGACGCGATGGCGTCGCGCGTATACCGCCTGGGCGAACGTGCCGGGGCGGGCAGCAAGGTCAAGGTCGTCAACCAGCTGCTGGCCGGCGTGCACATCGCCGCGGCGGCCGAGGCGATGGCGCTGGGCCTGCGCGAGGGCGTGGACCCGGCGGCCCTGTACGAGGTCATCACGCACAGCGCCGGCAACAGCTGGATGTTCGAGAACCGCATGGCTCACGTGCTGGCGGGCGACTACACGCCGCTGTCGGCGGTGGACATCTTCGTCAAGGACCTCGGCCTGGTGCTGGACATGGCGCGCGCGAGCAAGTTTCCGCTGCCGCTGTCGAGCACCGCGCACCAGATGTTCATGCAGGCCAGCAGCGCCGGCCACGCGCAGGAGGACGACAGCGCCGTGATCAAGATCTTCCCGGGCATCACGCTGCCGGAGCGGGGCTCGTGAGCCTGCTGCTGGGCTGCATCGCCGACGACTTCACCGGCGCCACCGACCTGGCGGGCAACCTGGTGCGCGCCGGCATGCGCACCGTGCAGCTCATCGGCGCGCCGGCGCCCGGCGACGCGGTGCCCGACGCCGATGCGGTGGTGGTGGCACTGAAGTCGCGCACGGCGCCGGTGGCCGAGGCGGTGGCGGCCTCCCTGGCCAGCGCGCGCTGGCTGCGCGCGGCCGGCGGTGACCGCGCCCCGCAGCTGTATTTCAAGGTCTGCTCCACCTTCGACTCCACGCCGGCGGGCAACATCGGCCCGGTCGCGCTGGCGCTGGCAGACCTGGTCGGCGCCACGGTGGTGCCGGTGACGCCGGCCTTCCCGGAGGCCGGGCGCACGGTGTTCCAGGGCCACCTCTTCGTCGGCAGCCAGCTGCTCTCCGACAGCCCGATGCGCCTGCACCCGCTGACGCCGATGACCGACGCCAACCTGCTGCGCGTGCTGCAGGCGCAGCTGCCCGCGGGCGTGCGCGTCGGGCTCGTCGAGCACCGCACGGTGGCCGCCGGCGCCGAGGCGATCGCGGTGCGGCTGCAGGCCCTGGCCGCGGCGCCGGCCGGCGAGGCCTGCCGCTTCGCCATCGTCGACACCGTGGACGACGACGCGCTGCGCCGCCTGGCCGCTGCCGCGCGCGCGCTGCCGCTGGTGGTGGCCGGCTCGGGGCTGGCCATCGGCCTGCCGGCGCTGCACGGGCTGGCCCCCGGCGCGGCCGCCTCGGCGCTGCCGCCGGCG
>CAZUPH010000061.1:0-17793 GCA_964621995.1 uncultured Rubrivivax sp.
CAGCCGCCTCTACACCCTGTGGATGACCTTTTTCATCGGCGCCGGCGCCGGCCTGCCGGGGCCGGACATCGTCGGGCTGAAGCTGGGCATGGGCTTCGACGAGGCGCTCAACCACGCGCGCTGCGCGCTGCCGGACGGCGTCTTCGCCGTCGACCCGCGCTGGTTCCAGCAGCTGCGCACCGGCAGCACGGTGCTGCAGAACCAGGGCTTCACGATCCAGCGCGGCGACACCTCGGACTGCGAGGTCCGCAAGATCGGCGACGCGCAGAAGTGCGGCCTGGGCCGGCGCGTCTGGGACCATGTCGCCGAGTCCATCTCGGTGGCGGCGCCGGGACTCGACGGGCGCCAGGCGGTGGTCGGCATCTGGCGCCAGCAGCACTGGAAGCCCGGCGAGATGCCCTCGCGCGACTCGGTGCTGCAGGCCCTGCGCGACAAGTACGGCCGCGAGGGCGAGCTGCTGGACACGCCGCACGGCACGGTGAGCTGGCGCCACGACCCCGCCGGCCACCCGCTGGCCCGCGGCGACGCGCGCTTCCAGGAGTGTTTCGGCATCCGTGCGAGGCCGGGCACGCAGGCCTGGCGCGAGGGCTGCGGCCTGTCGATCAGCGCCGACCTGGTGCCCGCGCGCGACAACCCGCAGCTCGTGCAGTCGCTGTATGTCGGCATCGCGCACCAGGAGCGGCTGCTGCAGCTGGGCGACGCGATGCAGGCCGAGCTCGACCGCCTGGACGCCGAGCGCCGAGCCGCCGAGGTGCAGCGCGCCGGCGGCGCGAAGCCGAAGCTGTAGTGCCCCTCACCCCGCCCACGAACCCCCAGGAGGACCCGAGATGACCCCCTTTCGCCCGCCGGGCCGCATGCCACGGCCGCTAGTCCTGCCCTGGCTGGCCGCCACCCTGCTGACCGGCGGTGGTGCCGCCGCCACCGCGCCCGACTGGGACATCCTGGGCATCCGGCTCGGCATGAGCGAGGCCGAGGTGCGCGCAGCACTGCAGACCTACGATGCGCAGGCCAGGATCACCGCGCGCCACGCCAGCTTCCAGTACAGCGACCAGGTCCGCAGCCACACGACGCCGCCCTTCCTGAGCCAGCTGGAGATGCGGACCTCGCAGAAGGTGGGCCAGAACGTGCTGCCGCAGACCTTCGTGCGGGTCTGGTTCTCCGGCGTCCAGGCGGGCGAGGCCCGGGCCATCGCCGTGATGCGCGACGAGAGCAACGTGCCCAACCCGCCCAGCGGGCCGCAGTTCCTGCAGAGCCTGGCCGGCAAGTACGGCCAGCCTTCCACGACGGACCGCCAGCACACGCCGATCTGGGAGCAGCGCGGCAAGCCGTCCTGCCTGTGGATGAGCTACGGCAGGAACCTGCCCAAGGAGATCAACCACACGCTGTTCTCGCTGAACCTGGTGCACCGCATGGACTTCGGCGACGCGGTCGCGGCACTCCAGCGGCGCCAGCAGGGCAGCGGCGGCGAGCATGGCGTCGACCTGCCGGCCGACCTGCGCCAGTGCGGCGCCTTCATGTACTACCTGGGCACCGCGCGCAGCCCGGCGATCTCGTTCAACGCGGCGATGTTCGACGTCGGCGCCATCGTCGCCACGCAGCGCAGCCGCCAGGCCTGGGTGCAGCAGCTCGAAGCCGAGGCCGTGCGCAAGCGCGAGGGCCAGGCGCAGTCGCCCCGTCTCTGACCCTGCCGCACCCGACCGGGCCCGGCGGCGCTGGGTCCGGCGTCCCGGCTGTCCCCGACCCGACCCCGAGCCCGCGATGAACCCTTCCCGACACACCTCCACGCCGCCCTGGTGGCGGCACGCCCTGTCCACCGCCCGCGCGGCCGGGCGTGCACTGGCCGCCTTGCCTTGCGCCGGCGTCATGCTGCTCGCGGCCGCACCGGCCGCAGCCCAGGGCATGTGCCCCGGCGAGCCGCTGTGCCGCCAGGTGGCGAGCTTCAGCGCCACGGTCACCGAATTCCGCGTCAGTCCCAATACCCTGGGCAACCGGCCGATCCAGGTCGCCGTGCGCTTCACCAACCGCACGGACCGGCCGCTGATCCTGGGCTACGTGGACCGCAGCGCCGCCGCCTTCGACGACCGCGGCAACAGGTACGAGCTGCAGAACAGCGCCAAGCTCACCGGCATCGGCCGCATCGAGCGCCAGCGCTTCGACCCCAAGTTCACGCTGGGGCCCGGCGAGAGCGCCGACGCGCGCATGGAGCTGGTCTTCCACGTCAACCGCAACGTGATCGTCGGCACCGGCTTCGACCTGGAGCTGAGCGTGCGCGAGATCGAGCCGCTGCCGGGCAACCAGTACCGGCTGGGGCGCGAGCATGCGCTGAGCTGGCAGCACCTGGCCAACGGTGCCGGCGGCCGCGCGCCGCCCGGCGCGGCCGCCGCGCCGGCGTACCAGCGCGCGTAGGTCGCGTCCCCGGCGGTCCCGGCGGACCCGGCGCCCGGCGATCCTTGCGCCGGCGTGGCCAACTGCGCGTCCAGCGGGCCGGTGCTGGCGCGCGTCGTCGGCGTCACCTCGGCCGCGCCCAAGAACCACAACCACGAGGTCACGGTGCGCATCGCATTCCAGAACCTCGGCAACGAGGCGATGATCCTGAACTACAAGCAGAACACCGGCGTCATGCTCGACGAACGCGGGCAGAAATATGCCGTCGACTGGCGGCGCGAGTCGGTGCAGGGCATCCCCGTGTCCACGCGCGAGAAGGCCAGTTCGCAGTTTGTGCTGCAGCCGGGCGAGTCGCGCACCGCCGCCTTCGTCTTCCGCCGCCATGTCGGCCAGGTGCCCGCCGGCACGGTCTTCAACCCGAGCCTGGCGGTCGAGCAGTACGTGCTGCTGCCGTCCGACCAGCTGCAGCGCGTGCGCGAATATGCGCTGGGCTTCGGCGAGGTGCGCGGCGGTGCGGACCTGCGCCAGCTCGGCGAGGCGGTCAAGGGGCTGGGCAACCTGCTGCGCGGCAAGAACTGAGCCCGCCCGCCGCGGCGGCGGCGCGCAGGTCCTCGATGCGGGCGTCGGGGCACGGGCCGACGGAGACCGTGTCGGGGCGGAGGTCGGCGTTGTGCGTGCCCGGCGCCAGGCCGACGAAGTCCAGCGCGGCGACCTCGGCGAAGCGCAGCGGGCAACGCGCCAGCGCATGCGCCGCCGGCGTCACCAGCACCAGCCGGTCGCTGCGGTAGGGCAGGGTCTGCAGGCCGTGCGCCGGCCTGCGCTGGGCGAAGATGGCGACGCCGGCCGCCCGCCGTGGTCTACTTCGGGCCGCTGCCGCGGCACCGCAGCGTGCCGGTGCCGGGGCGGCCGAGCGAGCCGCCACCATGTCCCTGCCCCCTCCTGCCTCCGGCGGTCGCGCGCCGCCGCGTGCATCGTCCCCCGCGCCGTCCCCCGAGCCGGATGCGGCGTCGGGGCAGGGCTCGGACCCCGTTCCCGCGCCGCAGCCGGGAGCCGCGCCCGCCAGCGCCTCGTTCCGCGACGCGCTGGGCTTCTGGCTCAGGCTGGGCTTCGTCAGCTTCGGCGGGCCGGCCGGGCAGATCGCGCTGATGCACCACGAGCTGGTCGAGCGGCGGCGCTGGATCAGCGAGAAGCGCTTCCTGCACGCGCTGAACTACTGCATGCTGCTGCCGGGCCCGGAGGCGCAGCAGCTCGCCACCTACATGGGCTGGCTGCTGCACCGCACCTGGGGCGGCATCGTGGCGGGGGCCCTGTTCGTGCTGCCGTCGCTGTTCATCCTGGTCGCGCTGGCCTGGATCTACCTGCGCTTCGGCGACCTGCCGCTGGTGGCCGGGCTGTTCTACGGCATCAAGCCGGCGGTCACCGCCGTCGTGCTGCACGCGGCCTGGCGTATCGGCACGCGCGCGCTGCGCAATGCCTGGATGTGGTCGCTGGCGGCGGCGGCCTTCGTGGCCATCTTCGCGCTCGGCCTGCCGTTCCCGGCCATCGTCGCCGGCGCGGCGCTGGCCGGCTACCTCGGCTCGCGGGTGTCGCCGGCCAGCTTCGCGCCCGGTGGCGGGCACGCCGCGGGCCACGGGCCGCATGGACCGCACGGGCCGCACGGGCCGGCGCTGATCGACGACGACACCCCGGTGCCGGCCCATGCCCGCGTCACGCGCGTGCACCTGGTGAAGGTGGCCGCGGTCGGCCTCGCGCTGTGGGCGGCGCTGATGGCGGTGCTGGTGGCCACCCAGGGCTGGCAGGGCACGCTCACGCAGATGGGCTGGTTCTTCACCAAGGCCGCGCTGGTCACCTTCGGCGGCGCCTATGCGGTGCTGCCCTATGTCTACCAGGGAGCGGTGGAGCAGCACCAGTGGGTCACGGCGGCGCAGATGATCGACGGCCTGGCGCTGGGCGAGAGCACGCCCGGCCCGCTGATCATGGTGGTGGCCTTCGTCGCCTTCGTCGGCGGCTGGGTGCACGAGGTCGGGGGGCCGCAGTCGCCTTTCTTCGGCGGCGCGCTGGCGGCCGCGGTGGTGACCTTCGTCACCTTCCTGCCCTCGTTCCTGTTCATCCTGCTCGGCGGTCCGCTGGTGGAGGGCACGCGCGGGCGGCTGGGCTTCACGGCGCCGCTGTCGGCCATCACCGCGGCGGTGGTCGGCGTGATCCTGAACCTGGCGCTGTTCTTCGCCTACCACGTGCTGTGGCCGCAGGGCTTCGGCGCCCGCTTCGACGGCTTCGCCGCGGCCGTCGCGCTGGCCGCGCTGGTCGCGCTGTTCCGGCTGAAGGTGGGCGTGATGCCGCTGCTCGCGGCCTGCGCGCTGCTGGGCCTGGGCTGGACGCTGGCCTGGGGCTGAGCGCGCGGCGCGCGCCGCGCCGCGTCGCGGTTCAGTGCGCGGGCCGGGCCGGCGGCAGCTGCAGCAGCCGCCTCGCCTCGGCGGGCGACGCGGGCCGCCGGCCCGCCGCGGCCATCGCCTGGACCAGCTGACGCACCAGCGCGGCATTGGAGGGGGCCAGCGTGTCGCGGTCCAGCCGCAGGTTGTCCTCCATGCCGGTGCGCACGTGGCCGCCCAGCGCCAGGCTCCAGCGCGCCAGTGTCAGCGCGTCGCGGCCGATGCCCGCGGCGGTGAAGCTGGCCGTCGGGCTCAGCCGCCTCAGCGTCTCGACACAGAACTCGAGCACGCGCCGGTCGGCCGGCAGCGCGTTGCGTATGCCCATCACGAACTGGACGTGCAGCGCACCCTCGATGCGCCCCTCGGCCTGCAGCCGCGCGGCCTGGAAGATCATCGACAGGTCGAAGACCTCGATCTCGGGCTTGACGCCATGGCTGCGCATGCGGTCGGCCAGCCACTCGACCAGCTCGGGGCTGTTGTCGTAGACCCGGGTCGGGAAGTTCACCGAGCCGGTGGCCAGCGAGGCCATGTCCGGCCGCAGCGCCAGGTGCTCGCCGCGCTCGCGACCGGCCCCCGAGCGGCCGCCGGTCGAGAACTGCACGATCATGCCCGGGCAATGCCGGCGTATGCCCTCCATCACCCGCGCGAAGCGCTCCGGCGACGAGCTGGGGCGGCCGTCGTCGTGGCGCACGTGCAGGTGCACGAGGCTGGCGCCGGCCTCGAAGGCCTCGTGCGTGGACTCGATCTGCTCGCCCGGCAGGATGGGCACGGCGGGGTTGTCGCGCTTGCCGGGCAAGGAGCCGGTGATCGCCACGGTGACGATGCGGGCGGCCGGGTCGGTGGCGGGCACGGTGGCGGGATCGGGGGGCGGGTCGGCGCTCACGGCAATGACTCCAGGAACCCGTCGAGGTGGCGGGCGAAGGCTGCGGGCTGTTCCCAGGGGCTCAGGTGCGAGGCGCCGTCGATCACCTCGCAGCGGGCATGACCCACGGCCTGCGCGATGGCCTGCGCCGCCGCCGGCGGCGCGCCGGCGTCCAGCGCGCCGGCCAGCACCAGCGTGGGCACCGCGATGCGCCCCAGCTCGGCCTGCCAGTCGACGCCGGCGACGGCCGCGCAGCAGGCGGCGTAGTCCTCGGCGCGGCGGGCCAGCAGCGTGTCGCGCAGCCGGCGCGCCGCCGCCGGGTCGGCGGCGCGCGCCGCGGCGTGCAGGTAGCGCTGCACCACGGCATCGGCCACCTCGGCCATGCCGCCGCGCTGCACTGCCGCGATGCGGTCGGCCCAGGCGGCGCGTGCCGGCTCGTCGTAGTGCGACACCGTGTGCGCCAGCACCAGCGCCTGCAGGCAGGCCGCATGGTGGATGGCCAGTCCCTGGCCGACCATGCCGCCCATCGACAGGCCGACGAAGACCACCGGGTGGTCGCTCCAGCGGGGCAGCAGCGCCGCGACCTCGTCGCACAGCCCGCGCATCGAGCGCCCGTCCATCGGCGCGGAGCGGCCGTGGCCGCGGTGGTCGAAGGCCAGCAGCGTGTGGCGGCCCTCGAGGTGGCGCGCCCAGGACGTCCACATGCCATGGTCCAGCCCCAGTGCGTGGGCGGCGACGATGGTCCGGCCCGGGCCGCTGGCCAGCCGGGCGACGTGCAGCGTGCCCATCGCGCCGGCTTCAGTCGGCGCGGATGTTGCGCTCGCGGATCAGCCGGCCCCAGGCCGCCGTCTCCGCCGCCAGCTGCGCGGCGAAGGCCTGCGGCGTCGAGCCCACGGGCTCGGCCCCGAGCACGAAGAAGCGCGCCTTGACCTCGGTGGTCTGCATCGCCTCGCGCAGCGCCTGGTGCATCGTCGCGATCGCGGCGCCCGGCGTGCCGGCGGGCATGAACACGCCGAACCAGGGCACCAGCTCGTACCCCTTGACGCCGGCCTCTGCCAGCGTGGGCACCTCGGGCACCGCCGACGAGCGGCGTGCCGTCGTCACGCCCAGGGCCAGCAGCCGGCCCGACTGCACGTGCGGGCGCGCCGAGGCCACGCTGTCGAACATCATGTCCACCTGGCCGCCGAGCAGGTCGCTGACCGCCGGGCCGCTGCCGCGGTAGGGCACGTGCACGAGCTCGGTGCCGGTCATCGCGGCGAACAGCTCGCCGGCGAGGTGGATCGAGGTGCCGTTGCCGGCCGACGCGTAGGTGAGCTGGCCCGGCCTGGCCTTCGCCTCGGCGATCAGCGCCGCGACGCTGCGGGCCTGCACGCGCTGCGGGTTGACCACCAGCATGTTCGGCACCACGGCCAGCTGGCTGACCGGCTCGAAGTCCTTCTGCGGGTCGTAGGTCAGCCGGGGGTACAGGTGGCGGTTGGTGGCCATGCCGATGGAGGTGATCAGCATCGTGTGGCCGTCGGGCGGGGCCTTCGCGGCCGCGTCGACGCCGATGTTGCCGCCGGCGCCCGGCCTGTTCTCGATGACCACCGGCTGCCCGAAGCGCCTGGCGAGCTGCTCGCCGACGGTGCGCGCGATGCTGTCCATCGCGCCGCCCGGCGGGAAGGGCACGATCCAGCGGATCGGCTTGTCGGGATAGGCCAGCGCGGGGCCGCTGCCGGCCATCGCGACGGCCAGGAGCAGGACCCTGGCGCTTCTTGCCAGCTGGAGGATCTTCATCGTCATCGGTCAACCTCGGAGGATGCCCGGACCGGGCGCGTCGGCGCCCGGCCCGGAGGGTGCGTGGAGGGAGGAGGGGTGGGTGGCCAGCGCCGTGACCTGCAGGCGCATGTGGGGGAACAGCGGCAGCGCGGACAGCCAGCCGTGCAGCGTGTCGTGGTCGGGCGCGTCGAAGACGCTGTAGTTGGCGTACTCGCCGACCACGCGCCACAGGTGCAGCCAGACGCCGGCGCGCTGCAGCTGCTGCGCATAGGCGCGTTCGCGCTGCTTCAGCGCCTCGGCCTGCGCGGCGTCCAGCCCGGGCGGCAGCTCAACGCGCATGTGCACCAGGTAGAGCATGCGGGTCTCCAGGTCACGAGGGCAGGGACAGGAGGCGGGTGTCGCGGTCGCGCCGGTGGTGGGCGAGCTTGTCCGGGTCGATCTCCACGCCCCAGCCCGGCCCGGGGTGCAGCTCGATGCCGAAGTCGCCGTAGCGCAGCGGCTCGGTGAGCAGGTCGTCCTGCAGCAGCAGCGGGCCGAACAGCTCGCAGCCCTGGCGTATGCCCTCGATGGCGGCGAAGGTGTGCAGGTAGGCCGCGGTGCCTATGCCCGTCTCGAGCATGCAGCCGCCGTAGCAGGGCAGGCCGGCCGCCTCGGCGACCGCGGCCGTGTGCAGCGTCTGCCAGGGGCCGCCGGCCTTGGTGAGCTTCAGCGCCAGCACGTCGGCCGCGTCGCGGCGCACGATCTCCAGTGCGTCGGCGGCGGTCGCCACCGACTCGTCGGCCATGATCGGCACGTCGAAGCGCGCCGCCAGCCGCGCCATCGCGTCGAGCCGGTGGCGGGCCACCGGCTGCTCGACCAGGGCCACGCCGGCGTCCTGCAGCGCGGCGATGCCGCGCACGGCGGTGAGCTCGTCCCAGGCCTGGTTGACGTCGACCTGCACGCGCGCCCGCCCGCCGAAGTGGCGCGCGATGCGCGCGGCATGCGCCACGTCGGCATCCGGCTCGCCGTGGCCGATCTTGAGCTTGAAGATGCGGTGCCGGCGTGCACCGAGCAGGGCCTCGCCCTCGTCGATGTCGCGGCCGGTGTCGCCGCTGGCCAGCGTCCAGGCCAGCTCCAGGCGCTGGTGCACCGCGCCGCCGAGCAGCGCGACCGCCGGCAGGCCCTGCGCGCGGGCCACCAGGTCCAGCAGCGCCATCGCCAGCGCCGCCTTGGCGAAGCGGTTGCCCTTGACCCACTGGTCCATCTCCGCGGACAGGCGCCTGAGCGCCCGCGGGTCGCGGCCCGCCAGGCGCGGCGCCAGGTAGGTGTCGATCACCGTCTTGATGGTCTCGGTGCTCTCCTCGGCCCAGGCCGGGCCGCCTATCGTGGAGGCCTCGCCGATGCCGCTGCCGCCCTGGTCGTCGTGGATCCGCACGACGACGTAGTTCTGCACGCGGACGGCGCCGAAGGCCAGCCGGTGCACGCGGGTCGTCGGGATGTCGACGAGGATGGCCTCGATGGCGCGTATCTTCATGGTCGTCGGCCGCTGCCTGCGCTCAGCCGGCCCGCTGGCCCGGCCGGTTGGCCAGCACGATCTCGAAGCGGCCGCGTGCCGCGCCCGCGGCGTGGGCGGGCTCCTCGAGCCTGAACACATTGCGCGAGTGCCGTGCCCACGGGTCCTTCGCGATGTAGGGGTCGCCTGCGATGTACAGCTGCGTCGTCAGCGGCAGGTAGATCGGGTGCGTGACGGTGAGGTGGAAATGCGCCGGGCGCGTCTGGCCGGCGTAGGCCTCGAAGCCTTCGAGCCCCGGCGGAATCGCGTAGCGGCCGGGGACGATGGTCTCGAAGACGAAGCGGCCGTCGCGGTCCGTGCGCGCCATCGCGCGGAAGCGGAAGTCCTCGGGCGCGATCTTCTCGTCGGGCGTCCTGATGTCGTAGGCGCCGGCGTGGTCGCAGTGCCAGAAGTCGATCGTCGCGCCGGCCACCGGGGTCGCGCAGTCGGGCCGCAGCACGGTGCCGGTGAGCACGAGCCGCTGGCCCTGTGCGCCGGCGTCGGCCATCCTGACCTGGGTGCGGGCACCGGGCCGGTAGAAGGGGCCGAGGATGTCGCCGTCGCTGACGCGGCAGCTGCCGGCGGCCTGCGCCGGCAAGGCCAGCACGGCGGCCGGCGCGGCGAGCAGCAGGCGGCGGCGCAAAACGGGGTGGGGCGGGCGGCGGTGCATCGGCGTCTCCTGTGGTTCGAGGTCCATGGCTGGCAGCGTAGGCCTTGACAGTCGTTCGATCAAATGAAGAATGTCTTGATGTTCAATCGATGGCATCGAACGTTTGTCAGGGTTGGACCGGGGAGCCCCCGGTGGAGCTGAGGCACCTGCGCTACTTCGTCGCGATCGCCGATGCCGGCGGCATGGCGCGCGCCGCCGAGCAGGTCTTCGTCACCCAGTCCACGCTGTCGCACCAGCTGGCCCAGCTCGAGGGCGAGCTGGGCTGCGCGCTGTTCGAGCGCGTCGGGCGCCAGCTGAGGATCACCGCCGCCGGCCAGGAGCTGCTGGGCCATGCGCGCGGCGTGCTCGCGCAGGTCGAGGAAGGCCGTCGCGCGGTGGGTCGGCTGGCCGAGGGCGGTGCCGGCGCGCTGCGCGTCGGCGTCGTGCACTCCTTCGTCACCGGGCTGATGCCCGAGGTCTGCGCCGCCTTCGTGCGCGCGCGCGCCGGCGTGCGGCTGCAGGTCGCCGAGCTGACGGCGCTGGAGATCGAGGCCGAGGTCGCCGAGGGCACGCTGGACATGGGCGTGGCCTTCCACCCGCCGCTGCATGCCTCGGTGATGGGCGAGCGCCTGTTCGACGACGCCCTGGTGCTGGCGGTGCCCGCCGCGCACGCACTGGCCGCGCGGCGCAGCGTGCGCTTCTCGCAGCTGGACGGCGTGCCGCTGGCGATGCTGGGCACGCGCTTCGCGACGCGCCGGCTGCTCGACGGCTACTTCCAGCGCGCCGGCGTGCGGCCCGAGGTCGTGGTCGAGATCGACTCGGTCGACGCGCTGCTGCAGCTGGTGCAGCGCGGGGTCGCGGCGGCCTTCCTGCCCGGGCGCATGGCGGTCCGGGCGGCGCGCGTGCGGCTGCTGCAGGTGACCGAGCCGTCCCCGGTGCGGCCTGCGGGGCTGGTGTGGCGACGCTCAGCCTACCGCAGTGCCGCCGCGCTGGCCTTTGCCGACGTGCTGCGCGCGGTGCTGGCGCGTCAGGACGTTCCCGCGGCCTGACGCGGCGCGCCGCACCGGCGCTGCCGCATGCCGCCAGGCGCCGCTGCGCGGGGCTGCCGCGCATGGTGCTTCGATGGTAGGCTGCCACGGCGATGGAACCCGCGCAGCGCACGCCCATGGACGACCGCCAGGCCCGCCGGCAGGTCGCGCGCCTGGTGCAGGACTTCTTCGAGGCCGTGTCCTTCGCGCCCGGCCGCGCGCCGCGGTATGACGCGCTGCACGGGCTTTTCCTGCGCGAGGGCCTGCTGGTCAACAACGCCGGCGCGGCGCCCGAGGCGCTGCCGGTGGCCGCCTTCGTGCAGAGCCGCCAGGCGGCCTACGAAGAGGGCCGCGTCACGCGCTTCGAGGTCGTCGAGCTCGGCGGCACGACCGAGCTGTTCGGCAGCGTGGCGCAGCGCGCCAGCGCCTTCGTGCGCCGCGGCGTGCGCGAGGGCCAGTCCTTCGAGCTGCGCGGCATGATCTTCCTGCAGTGCCTGCGCACGCCGCAGGGCTGGCGGCTGGCCAGCGTGGCCTGGGACGACCAGCGCCCCGGCCAGGGCCTGGCCGCGCACGCGGAGCCGACCGAGTTCGGCTGAACGCCCGCGTGGCGCGCTCACGCGGCGGCGGCCGTCGTCAGCTCGGCGATCGTCGCCTCGTCGTAGCCGAGCTCGGCCAGGATCGCCGGGCCGTGTTCACCGAGGGCCGGCACCGCGCCCATGACCACGTCGTCGGCATCGCGCGCGCCCGGCGGCAGGGCGGCCGGCACCGCGCCGGCCGGCGTGTCCACCGGCGCCCAGCGTTGCCGCGCCCGCAGCTGCGCGTGGCCCCACACCTGCGCCAGGTCGTTGACCTGCGCGTTGGCGATGCCCGCGGCGTCCAGCCGCTGCATCACCTGCGCCGCGTCGAGCCCCGCGAAGGCCGCGACGACAAGCGCCTGCAGTTCCGCGCGCGCCGCGCTGCGCGCCGCATTGCTGGCGAAGCGCGGGTCCGCGGCCAGCGCCGGCTGCTGCAGCACCTGCGTGCAGAAGGCCTGCCACTCGCGCTCGTTCTGCACGCCCAGCAGCACGCTGCCGCCGCCGCCGGTGGGGAAGGGGCCGTAGGGGTAGATCGTCGAATGCGCGGCGCCGGCGCGCGGCGGCGGCGGCGCGCCCTCGAAGGCGTAGTACAGCGGGTAGCCCATCCACTCGACCATGCTCTCGAGCATCGAGACGTCGATGCGCCGCCCGCGCCCGCTGCGGCCGCGCTCGATGAGCGCCGCGAGCACGCTGCTGTACGCATACATGCCGGCGGCGATGTCGGCGATCGAGCAGCCGGCCTTGGCGACCTCGTCGGCGCTGCCGGTCACCGAGAGGAAGCCGCTCTCGGCCTGGATCAGCAGGTCGTAGGCCTTGCGATCGCGGTAGGGCCCCGGGCGCGCCGGGTCGTCGCCGTAGCCGGAGATGTCGCACACGATCAGCTGCGGGTGGCGCGGCGCGAGCGCGTCGTACGACAGCCCCAGGCGCGCCGCGGCACCGGGCGCCAGGTTCTGCACCAGCACGTCGGCGCGCGCCAGCAGGCGGTCCAGCACCTCGGCGGCGCGCGGATGCTTCAGGTCCAGCGCCAGGCTCTGCTTGCCGCGGTTGGTCCACACGAAGTGCGACGACAGGCCGCGCACGCGGCGGTCGTAGCCGCGCGCGAAGTCGCCGCTGCCCGGGCGCTCGATCTTGATCACGCGAGCGCCCTGGTCGGCCAGGTGGCGCGTGGCCAGCGGCGCGGCCACCGCATGCTCCAGCGCGACGACGGTGAGGCCTTCGAGTGCGCGGCCCATCTTCAGTAGCTCCGGGGCAGGCCGAGCACATGCTCGGCGACATGGGCGAGGACCAGGTTTGTGGACAAGGGCGCCACCTGGTACAGCCGGGTCTGGCGGAACTTGCGCTCGACGTCGTAGTCGCTGGCGAAGCCGTAGCCGCCGTGCAGCTGCAGGCAGGCCTCGGCCGCCTGCCAGCTGGCCTTGGCGGCCAGGTACTTGGCCATGTTGGCCTCGGCGCCGCAGGGTTCGGCCGCGTCGTAGCGGCGGCAGGCCTCCCAGCGCATCAGGTCGGCGGCCTCGACCTCGATGTGCGCCTCGGCCACCGGAAACTGCACGCCCTGGTTCTGCCCGATCGGTCGCCCGAACACCACGCGCTCCTTCGCATAGCGCACGATGCGCTCGACGAACCAGCGCCCGTCGCCGATGCATTCGGCCGCGATCAGCGTGCGCTCGGCATTCAGGCCGTCCATGATCTGCCGCAGTCCCTGGCCTTCGCGGCCGATCAGCTGGTCGTCGGGGATCTCCAGCCCGTCGAAGAACAGCTCGCAGGCGTCGTGGCTGACCATGTTCGGGATCGGCCGCAGCGTCAGGCCGCGGCCCAGCGCCTCGCGCAGGTCCACCATGAAGACCGACAGCCCATCGCTTCGGCGCGTCACCTGCGCCAGCGGCGTCGTGCGCGCCAGCAGGATCATCAGGTCGGAGTGCTGCACGCGCGAGATCCACACCTTCTGCCCGTGCACGACCCAGCGGTCGCCGCGGCGCACCGCGGTGGTCTGCAGCTGCGTCGTGTCGCTGCCGCTGCCGGGCTCGGTGACGGCCATGCTCTGCAGCCGCAGCTCGCCGCGCGCGATGGCCGGCAGCCAGCGCGCCTTCTGCGCCGGCGAGCCGTGGCGCAGCAGCGTGCCCATGTTGTACATCTGGCCGTGGCAGGCGCCGGCGTTGCCGCCGGCGCGATTGATCTCCTCCATCACCACGCTGGCCTCGGCCAGGCCGAGGCCGGCGCCGCCGTGGTCCTGCGGGATCAGCGCGGCCAGCCAGCCGGCCTGCGTGAGCGCGGCGACGAATTCGCTGGGGTAGGCACGTTCGGCGTCGATGCGCCGGTGGTAGGCGTCGGGGAAGGCGGCGCACAGCGCCCGCACCGCATCGCGGATCTCGGGGAAGCGCGCGTCGGCGGACATGGGCATGGCGCTCCTCAGCCGAGTGCCGCCTCGGCCTGCACGGCGAGATGGCCCTCGGGGCAACGCGCCCACAGCGCATAGGTGCCGGCGCCGCCTTCGCCGGGGCGGCCGCACAGCGTGAACGGCGCGCTGTCGTACAGCGGCCGCAGCGCGCGGAAGGCGAAGCGCCGCACCGGCGCGCCGGGCCGCTGGCGGCGCAGCAGGTCCAGCAGCAGCGTGGCGACCAGCGGGCCGTGCACGACCAGGCCGGGGTAGCCCTCGACCTGCGTGGCGTAGGGCCGGTCGTAGTGGATGCGGTGGCCGTTGAAGCTGAGCGCCGAGTAACGGAACAGCAGCACCGGGTCGGGCACCACGCTGCGCTCGAAGGTGGCGCCGGCCGGTGCCGGCTGCGCGGCCGGCGGCGGTGCACCGGGCACCGGCGCCTCGCGGTAGACGAGGTCGTGCTCGTCGCTCACGGCCAGGCCCGCCGCACCGTGGAACTCGTGCCGCACGGTGACGAAGACCAGCGCGCCGGCGCGGCCGGTCTTGGCCTCGACACGCTCGATGCGCGAGTGGCGCGTGACCGTCTCGCCCACGCGCAGCGGCGCATGGAAGTGCACGCGGCTGCCGGCCCACATGCGGCGCGGCAGCGCCACCGGCGGCAGGAAGCCGCCGCGCCGCGGGTGGCCGTCACGGCCGAGTTCGCCCTGCCGCGCCAGCGGCGGCAGCAGCAGCCAGTGCCCCAGCGGCGGCAGTTCGTCGCCCGGGCGTGCGGCGAGGTCCTCGTGGTCCAGCAGCGCGGCCAGCCCGGCGGCCAGGTGGGCCGGCACGAGGTCCTGGGCGCTCTCGCTGCGGCCCACCCAGTCCTGCGGCGGCGCCGGCGGCGTGGTGCCACGTCCGGCGCCGTCCGCCACCGCGGGCGCGCTGTGCAGGCTGGCGGGCTTGCTTGGCATCGGCACGAGCATGCCGCAGCCGCGGCGGCTGCGCCACCCGTGACTTCGCCCGGGGCACAATGCACCCTCGATGGCCCTGGCGCGACTAGTCCTCTGCACCTGCCTGGCCGGCGCGCAGCTGGCCGGCTGCGCCACGCGCTCGGCCGACGTGGCGCCGCTGCCGGCCGACCCCGGCGAGTTCATCAGCTGGAGCTGCGCCCGCATCGACGACGAGCTCGACCGCGTGCAGCAGCGCGCCGCCGACGTGGCCTGGGCGGTGGACGAACGCGCGGGCAACAACATCCTCGCGCTCGGCGTCGGCGTGGCGGTGTTCTGGCCGGCGCTGCTGGCGATGCGCCCGGCCGGGCTGGAGGCCAACGAACTGGCGCAGCTCAAGGGCCGCTACGACGCGCTGCGCATCGCGTCCGAGCGCCGGCGCTGCCCGCCGGCCGCGGTGCCGGCCGAGCGCCTGGCCGGCATGCCGGTGGCGCAGGGCGAGCGCCTGGTGTACGAGGACCGCGAGACGGCGCGCCGCCCGGCCACCGAGTGGGTGCTGCGCGTGGGCGAGCTGCGCCGCGGCGAGCTGGAGTTCGCGCTGGAGAGCGCCGGTGGCGCGCGCTGGCTGCAAGACCTGGCCGGCAACGTGCTCGAGGCGCCGCAGGGCGCACTGCAGTGGCAGCGGCTGCTGCGCGGCGAGCTGGTGCTGGGCCAGGTGCTGGCCGGCGACATCGTCGTGGCCGGCGACCCGCTGGCGCGTGCCCGCGTGCGCGGGCAGGTCGTCGCGGTCGGCCCGCAGACGGTGGCCATGCGGCGCTTCGACGTCGCGGTGATCGAGCTGTTCGGCGACGCGCAGGTCGGCGACGCCTTCACGCGGCTGGACGGCGCGCTGGTCGTGGACCGCGCCAGCGGCGTGCTGCTGCGCCTGGACCTGCGCAGCGCGCAGCCGGCGTTCTCGCTGCAGCGGCGGCTGATGCGCGTGGAGCCCGCCGCCCCGGCCTCGGGCTGACACAGTTCTTTACGCGGGGTCCACAGGGCCGACAAGGGGCGCGCGCAGCATCACCCTCGTCGCCACCCCGTTTCCCTAAGGAGACCGCATGAAGACCCCCCGTACCACCGCACCGATCCGCCGGGCCCCGCTGCGCGCGGCCGTCGCCGCCAGCCTGCTGCTGCTCGGAGGCGGCCTGGCCGTCACCGCCTCGGCCCACCAGGGCGAAGGCCCGGGCCGCCATGGCCAGGGCGGCATGCACGCGATGCACGCCGGCATGATGGGCCCCGGCATGGGAGCCCGCGTGCTGGACGCCGTCGGCGCCACCGACGAGCAGAAGGCGCAGATCCGCCAGATCATGGACGGTGCGCGCAACGACCTGCAGGGCCAGCGCGAAGCCGGCCGCGCGCTGCGCGAGCAGATGCGCGCGCTGCTGGCCGCGCCCACCGTGGACGCCAACGCGGTGGAGGCGCTGCGCCAGCAGCAGCAGGCCCACCGCGAGCAGGCCAGCCGGCGCATGACGCAGGCCATGGTCGAGGCCAGCCGCGTGCTGACGCCCGAGCAGCGCCAGGCCATGGCCGAGCACTCCAGGCAGCGCGAGCAGCGCATGCAGCAGATGCAGCGCCAGCGCGGCGAGCACCGGCACGAGCACCGCATGCAGGGCCCCGGCCGCAGCTGAGCGCCCGGGCGCGCCGGCCGGCCGTGAACCGGCGGCGCGCCCGCGCCCGCACCGACGCATGAGCCGCCTGCTGCTGATCGACGACGACACCCGGCTGACCGACATGGTCGGCAGCTACCTGCGCGCCAACGGCTTCGAGGTGGACACCGCCGCGTCGCTGGCGCTCGGCCGCCAGCGCCTGCACGCCGGCGCCTACGACGCGCTGGTGCTGGACCTGATGCTGCCCGACGGCGACGGCCTGGACTACACGCGCGAGCTGCGCAGCGAGCCGCGCACGCGGCGGCTGCCGCTGCTGATGCTGACCGCGCGCGGCGAGCCCACCGACCGCATCGTCGGGCTCGAGATCGGCGCCGACGACTACCTGCCCAAGCCCTTCGAGCCGCGCGAGCTGCTCGCGCGCGTGAAGGCGCTGCTGCGCCGTGCCGCGCCCGAGTCGCCGGCGCACGACGAGGTGCTGCGCTTCGGCCGCCTGGAGATCGACCTCGGCGCTCGCCAGGCGCGGCTGGACGGCCAGCCCTGCGACCTCACCGGCCACCAGTTCGAGCTGCTGACCGTGCTCGCGAAGAGCCCGGGCCGCGTGCTCTCGCGCGACCAGATCATGGACGCGCTGAAGGGCCACCCGCTGGAGGCCTTCGACCGCAGCATCGACGTGCATGTCTCGCGCATCCGCGCCGTCATCGAGGACGACCCCAGGGCTCCGCGCCGCGTGCTCACGGTGCGCGGGGCCGGCTACGTCTTCGCGCGCAGGCAGGACGCGGACTAGGCGCGGCGCGATGCGGTCGCTGTACCTGCGCATCTGGCTCACCGTGGTGGCTGCGCTGGCGCTGTTCGCGCTGGTCAGCGGCTGGCTGGTGCAGCGCCACCTGGACGAGCAGCGCGCGCGCGCCGAGGCCGCGATCCAGGAGCGTGTCGCCGCCTGGGCCGAACTGCTGCAGCGCACGCTGCCTCCGGCCGACGCGCCGCCCGAGGTGCAGGCGGCGACGCTCGACGACTGGTCGCGCCGGCTGCGCGTGCCGATGGCGCTGGACGACGCGGCCGGCAGCCGCATCGCGGCCAGCGGGTCGTTCCAGCGGCTCGAGCGGGAGCGGCCCGGGCTGATGGCGCGCCTGACCGCGATCCCGCTGGACGACGGGCGCCGGCTGTGGGTGCCGCGGCCGGGCCTGCGCCGGCTGGGCGCGCCCGATCGCGGCCGCGACGCCGAGCGCCATGCCGAGCGCGGCACCGAGCGCGGCATGCCCGGCATGATGCGCACGCCGGGCCCGGGCGAGGGCGGCTGGTTGCCGCCACCGCTGCGCCCGGTCTGGCTGCCCGAGGGCCTGGGCCTGGTGCTGCTGCTGGCGCTGCTCTTCCTGGCCGTGGCCGCCGGTGCCTGGCCCGTGGTGCGCCGGTTGACGCGCCGGCTGGAGGCGCTGAAGCAGGGCGTGGAGGCCTTCGGCGCCGGTGCGCTGCACCAGCGCGTGGACGAAGGCGGCCGCGACGAGGTGGCCGCGGTGGCGGTCAGCTTCAACCGCGCGGCCACGCGCATCGAGGCGCTGCTGCGTTCGCACCAGAACCTGCTGGCCAACGCCAGCCACGAACTGCGCAGCCCGCTGGCCCGGCTGAGGATGGC
>CAZUPH010000061.1:17803-20246 GCA_964621995.1 uncultured Rubrivivax sp.
GACCGAGGAGCTTAGCTACGAACGCGGCTTGAGCTACAGCGACGAGGGCCAACTCCTCGGACATCTCGTCATGGCCGTGGCGATGCTCGACGACGCGCCGCCCGCGCAGCGCGCGGCATTGAAGCAGGAGATCACGACCAACATCGGCGAGCTCGACGCGCTGGTCGAGGAGGTGCTGCTGGCCAGCCGGCTGGACGCCGGCGCGGCACCGGCGCAGCGCGAGCCGGTGCCGCTGCTCGCGCTGGCCGCCGAGGAGGCGGCGCGCCACGGCGCCGTCGTCGACGGCGACGACGCCAGCGTGCCCGGCGACGAGCGGATGCTGCGCCGCGCCGTGCGCAACCTGCTGGAGAACGCGCACCGCTACGGCGCCGGTGACGTGCGCGTGCAGGTCGCGCGCCGCGGCGGCGAGGTCGAGCTCGCGGTGAGCGACCAGGGCCCCGGCGTGCCCGAGGCGTACCGCGAGCGCATCTTCGAGCCCTTCTTCCGCCTGCCCGGCCATGCCGAGCGCGAAGGCGGTGTCGGCCTGGGCCTGGCGCTGGTGCGCCAGATCGCCGAGCGCCACGGCGGCAGCGTGCGCTGCGAGGCACGCGGCGCCGCCGAGGGCGGCGGCAGCCGCTTCGTGCTGACCCTGCCGGCGCGCTGAGCGGGCCGCGCCCGCGCACTCAGAGCGTGAGAGGCCATCCCATGCACATGCATGGGATGGCCTCTCACGCTCTCAGGCCTGCGGCAGCGGCGACACGCCGGCCGCGCGCGCCGCGGCGAGGAGCTCGGGCCACAGCGCGCCCTGCTCGATCAGCCGCCGGCGGTCGGCTGCGTCGTCCAGCCGCGCGCAGGTCGCGCCCAGCGTGGCCATCGCGGCCGCCAGCTGCTCGCGCGCACGCGGGTCGCCGGCGGCCTGCAGCACGCGCCAGGCGTCGTGGCGCGCCTCGGGGCGGCGCATGCCTTCGTCCAGGGCCTCGGCCGCCTCGGGGCGCGCGAGTTCGGCATCCACGATGGCCAGCGCCTCGTCGAGCCGGCCGCGTTCCAGCCGCACCACCGCGGCGCTCAGGCGGCTGCGCAGCGCGGGCAGCGGGTCGACGTGGCCGCGCCGCCGCTCGGCGGCGCGCTGCACGGCGGCATCGGCCTCGTCGTGGCGGCCCAGCGTGTTGAGCACGCGGGCGAGGTTCTCCGCCGCGTCGCCGGCCTCGCGCAGCATGCGCGCGGCCACGAACAGCGTCTCGGCATGCTGGAAGTGGTCCGCCGCCGTTGCCGCGTCGCCCCGGAAGCGCGCCACGTCGCCGAGCAGGAGCAGGGCCAGGCCCTGGAAGCTGACGAGGCCGATCGCGGTGGCCGTCTGCAGGCATTCCTGCGCCAGGTCACGGGCCTGGTCGAGGTCGCCCAGGTTGATGCGCTGCTGCGCCATGCCGCCCAGCGCGCTGACCAGCGCGCGAGGCTGGCCGGCGCCGCGCGCGATCTCGGCGGCGCGCCGCGTGTGGGCTTCGGCGCGCATCGGGTCGTTGGCCTCGCGCTCTATGTAGCCGGCCACCAGGCGCACGGTGACGGGCAGCGCGGCGTCGCCGGCCATGCGCAGCGCCCGGGCGGCGGCATCGGCATGGTCGATGGCCCGCGCGACCAGGGCGCGCGCGCTGGCGTGCTCGTGGCGCTGGTGGTCCAGCCAGGCCAGCTCGCCCAGCGCCAGCGCAGCGCGGCCGTCGTCGCCGGCGCGCAGTGCCGGCGCGAGCGCCTGCTCGGCGAAGCGCTGCGCCTGCAGCGGGTCGCCGGTGCGGTCGTGCAGCAGCGCGCGGCTGACCAGCGTGGTGGCCCGCCGCGCGTCGTCGTCCAGCTGCTCGGCGAGCGCCGCCGCGTCCTCGATGGCGGTGAGCTGCTCGTCGCGGTCGCCGCGCAGGTCGGCCAGCGCCGAACGCGCGAAGGCGAGATCCCAGCGCAGCGCGGTCGCCTCCGGCGGCACCAGCGCGCAGGCACGCTCCAGCAGCCGCAGCGCGCTGGCATTCGCATAGCGAGCGCTGGCCGCCAGCACCGCGCGGTGCAGCCACTGCGCCGCCTGCAGGTGCTCGCCGGCCTGCGCATGGTGCTCGGCGGCGACGGCCAGGTACTCCTCCTGGCGGTCGCCCACGCGCTCGGCCAGCCACTGCGCGGCCCGCGCGTGGCCGGCGCGGCGCTCGGCCTTGAGCACCGTGTCGTAGGTCACCTGGTGCAGCAGGTGGTGGTGGAAGGCGCGCTCGCGCGTGCCGGCGAAGGCGCTCTCGGCATGGGTCAGCACCAGCGTGCGCTGCGCCAGCGCCGGCAGCGCGCCGGCCGCGGCGGCGTCCAGCGCGGTCACCGCGGCGTCCCAGAAGACCGGCCCCACCACCGCGGCCTGCTGCAGCGCGCGCCGTTCGGCCGCGCCCAGCGCGTCCAGCCGCGCCTGCAGCACGCCGACCAGCGTGCCCGGGATGCGCGCCGC
>CAZUPH010000062.1:0-20221 GCA_964621995.1 uncultured Rubrivivax sp.
AGGCCTGGGGCGGCTACTGGAGCTGGGACCCGAAGGAGACCTGGGCCCTGATCGTGTGGCTGAACTACGCCGCCTGGCTGCACATGCGCCTGATGAAGGGCCTGCGCGGCACGGTGTCGGCCTGGTGGGCGCTGGTCGGGCTGGCGGTGACGACCTTCGCCTTCCTGGGCGTCAACATGTTCCTCTCCGGGCTGCATTCCTACGGCGAGCTGTAACCGCGGGCGCCGCGGCGGCGAATCACCAACGTCTGCCCCGCCCAAGGCCCATGGAGCCCCCGAGATGCCGACCCTGAAGGACCGTGGCTTCGTCCACCCGCTGGCGTCGGAGATCACGCCGCACGCCCTGTACCTGCGCCGCCGCGAGTGGCTGCAGGGCCTGGGCCTGGCCGGCGCGGCCGCCCTGCTGCCGGCCGCCGGGCCGGCCGCCGCGCAGCGCGCCGGCACCGCGGCGCCGCTGCCCGGCACGCGCAGCACGGTGCCCGGCGCGGTGGTGACGGACAAGCCCACCGAGTTCAAGGACGCCAGCACCTACAACAACTTCTACGAGTTCGGTCTCGACAAGGGCGACCCGGCGCGCAACGCGCACACGCTGAAGACGCGCCCCTGGACCGTGGCGATCGAGGGCGCGGTCGCCAGGCCCGGGCTGCTGGACATCGAGACGCTGCTCAAGCTCGCGCCGATGGAAGAGCGCATCTACCGGCTGCGCTGCGTCGAGGGCTGGTCGATGGTCATCCCCTGGGTCGGCTTCTCGCTGGCCGAGCTGATCCGCCGCGTCGAGCCCACCGGCAACGCGAAATTCGTCGAGTTCGTGACCCTGGCTGACCGCGCGCAGATGCCGGGGCTGCGCTCCTCGGTGCTGGACTGGCCCTACGTCGAGGGGCTGCGCATGGACGAGGCGATGCACCCGCTGGCGATGCTGGCCTTCGGCATGTACGGCCAGGTGCTGCCCAACCAGAACGGGGCGCCGCTGCGCCTGGTGGTGCCCTGGAAATACGGCTTCAAGAGCGGCAAGAGCCTGGTCAAGATCCGCTTCGTCGAGCAGCAGCCCAAGACCAGCTGGGAGAAGGCCGCGCCGCAGGAGTACGGCTTCTACTCCAACGTCAACCCGCAGGTGGACCACCCGCGCTGGAGCCAGGCCACCGAACGCCGCATCGGCGAGGACGGCCTGTTCGCGAAGAAGCGCCCGACGCTGATGTTCAACGGCTACGAGCCGCAGGTCGGGCAGCTGTACGCCGGCATGGACCTGCGCCGCCAGTTCTGAACGCGCGGTCGTGAACCGCTGGCTGCTGCACCCGGCGGCCAAGCCGCTGGTCTTCGGCCTGGCGCTCGGGCCCTTCGCCTGGCTGTTCTGGGGCGCGGTGGCCGATACGCTCGGGCCGAACCCGGCCGAGGCGCTGATCCGCGGCAGCGGCGACTGGACCCTGCGCCTGCTGTGCCTGACGCTGGCCGTGACGCCGCTGCGCCAGGCCACCGGCTGGCACGCGCTGGCGCGCTTTCGCCGCATGCTGGGGCTGTTCACCTTCTTCTACGGCGTGCTGCACTTCCTGGCCTTCGCCTGGCTGGACATGGGCTTCGACCTCGCGGCCATCGTCGCCGACATCGTCAAGCGCCCCTTCATCCTGGTCGGCAGCGCGGCGCTGCTGGGGATGCTGCCGCTGGCCGCGACCTCGTTCAACGCCGCGATCCGGCGCCTGGGCGCCGCGCGGTGGCAGGCGCTGCACCGCGTGGTCTATGCGGTGGCGCTGCTGGCGCTGCTGCACTTCTTCTGGATGCGTGCCGGCAAGAACGACTACGCCGAGGTCGGCGTGTATGCGGCGATCGTCGCACTGCTGCTCGGGTGGCGGCTGCTGCGCCGGCTGCGTGCGCCGCGGCCGGCGGCGGCGCGCCGCGCCTGACGCGAGGTCACGGATTCCTGGGATGGCCGCGCTGCGGCGCCGGCCGGAGAGTGCGGCCCATCGCCCCGCACTGGCACCGTTCCGGGAGACGCCGCTGATGAACGCCCTGAGCCGCCGGGTGCTGCCCGGCCTGATCGCCCTTGCCGCCGCCGCCGCGCAGGGGCCGGCCCTGGCCACGACGCCGCTGTACGGCGTCACGGACCTGGGCGACTTCTACCCCACCGGCGTCAACGACAGCGCCTGGGTCACCGGCTACGACGGCCGCGCGCTGCTGTGGCGGCCGGGCATCGGCATCACGGACCTCGGCGTCTTCGGCACGCCGCCGACCGGCGCCGTGTCCAATCGCGCCAACGCGGTCAACAACGCCGGGCAGGTGGTGGGTTTCACCTGGTCGACCGCCGAGACCGCCTACCGTGCCTTCCTGTGGCAGGAGAACAGCGGCCTCGTCGACCTCGGCGACCTGCCGGGCGGCAGCGACTACAGCCGCGCCGACGCGATCAATGCGCATGGCGCCGTGGCCGGCCGTGCAGGTGGCCAGTTCGTGAGCCATCCGAGCTTCGGCAACCTGAGCTTCAACCACGCCGTCCACTTCGCCGCTCCGGACGTGCTGACCGACCTGGAGGCGCGTCCGGAGGGCACGTTGTCCAGCATCGCGCGCGGCATCAACGACTTCGAGGTCGTCGTCGGCGAGCGGGACGGGTCCTTCGGCACGCGGGCGATCGTCTGGGACGCCGGCGCCGCGACCGACCTGGGTGCGCTGTGGGGCGTCGTCCCCGCCGGGTCCCAATCCTTCGCGCGCGACGTCAACAACCACGGTCAGGTGGCGCTGCAGCTGCCGCTGGCCGCCGGCGGCAGTACCGCCGCGATCTGGCAGCAAGGCGTCGGCTTCACCGAGATCGGCCGCCTCACCGGCGCCACGAACGCCAGCGCCAGTGCGATCAACGACGCCGGCCAGGCGGTGGGCTTCGCCGGCCCCTATGGCGTGGCCGGCACGCGCGCCTGGCTCTGGACCGCCGGCGAGGGACTGCAGGACCTCAACGACCTGCTCGACCCGGCGCTCGGCGCCGGCTGGCTGGTCCTGGACGCCAACGCGATCAGTGAGAGCGGCCTGGTCGCCGGCCGCGGCTGGCACCCAAGCCTGGGCTACCGCGCGATCCTGATGACCCCGGTGCCCGAGCCGGCCTCGGCGCTGCTGCTGGCCGGCGGCATCGCCGCGCTGCTGGCCCGGCGCCGGCGCGCGGTGCTCGCCGGCGATTGACCGGGGCGCAATGCGGCAGCGCGGGGCACGAGGCATCGGGTAAGTGATGACCATGACGGCGTCCCGGGATCGGTAGCATGTCGGGCCTGCCGGAGGCGCGAGCGTCCGGCTTCCTCGTCGCAGCCATCCAGGGATTCCGCCATGCCCAGCCTCAAGCCCCTTGCCGCCGCCGCCCTGCTGGCCTTTGCCGGCGCCGCGTCGGCCCAGGTCACCCTGACGTTGACGTCCTGGGTGCCGCCTGCCCACCTGCTCACGCGCGCGCTGTCCGACTGGTGCGGCGAGGTGAGCAAGGCCACCAGCGAGCGGGTCAAGTGCAACCTGCTGCCGAAGTCCGTCGCGCCGGCGCCGGCCACCTTCGACGCCATCCGCGACGGCCTGGCCGACCTGTCCTTCACGGTGCACGGCTACACGCCGGGCCGCTTCACCTTCAGCAAGATGGCCGAGATGCCCTTCCTCGGCGACTCCGCGGTGGCCACCAGCGTGGCCTACCAGCGCATCTACGAGAAGCACCTCGCGAAGCTCGACGAGCACAAGGGCGTGAAGGTGCTGACCGTCTTCACGCACGGTCCGGGCGTCATCTTCAACACCAAGAAGCCGGTCACCACGCTGGCCGACCTGCAGGGCCTGAAGTTCCGCGTCGGCGGCGGCGTGGTCAACGACGTGGGCAAGGCGCTCGGCGTCAACATGACGCTCAAGCCGGCGCCGGAGTCCTACGAGCTGCTGTCCTCGGGCGTCGTCGACGGCACCTGGTTCCCGGACGAGTCCATCGTCTCGTTCAAGCTGGACAAGCTGATCAAGCACCGCACCGCGGTGCCCGGCGGCCTGTACAACACCAGCTTCGTGCTGATGATGAACGAGGCCACCTAGAACAAGATCTCGAAGGCCGACCAGGACGTCATCACGCGGCTGGCGGGCGAGAACGCGGCGCGCTTCTTCGGCAAGTACTGGGACGAGACCGACGCGCTCAGCCGCGAGGCGCAGAAGGCCGCCGGCGTGCAGAGCGTCACCGCCGACGCGAAGTTCGTCGCCGACTTCAAGGCCAAGACCGCGCCCATCGAGGAGGCCTGGATCAAGGAGGCCGAGGCCAAGGGCCTGAGGAACGCCGCGGCGGTGCTGCAGGAGCTGCGCGCCGAGATCGCCAAGGTCAAGTAGGGCGTGCTCGACAGCGCCCCCAGGGCCGGGCTGCGCCCAGCCCGCCCCCGCGGGGGGTCGAGGTGCCCGGCAGGGCCGGTCCACCTCGACGGGACAGGGCCGGCGGGCCCCGCAGAGGGGGCCGCCGGCCCTGCCGCTTAAGGGGCGGCCGATCGCGATGAGACGACTCACCACGCTGCTGACGGGCATCGCCGGCATCGCGCTGTTCGCGATGATGGTGCTGACCTTCGCCGACGTCTTCGCGCGCAAGTTCCTGCCCAACTCGATCCGCGGCGCGGTCGAGGTGACGGAGCTGCTGATGCTGGTGATGATCTACGTGGCGATGCCGCTGGTCTCGCGCGCCGGCGAGCACATCGTCTTCGACCTGCTGGACCGCGTGCTGCCCGCCGCGCTGCTGCGTTGGCAGCAGCGCCTGTCGCACCTGCTGGTGGCGGGGCTGTTCGGCGTGGCCGGCTGGCTGGTCTGGGAGCGCGCCGGGCGCACCGCGAGCCTGGGCGACATCACCTCGGCGCTGGAGATCCGGCTGGCGCCCTTCCACTACCTGGCCGCGGTGATGCTGGTGCTGTCGGCCCTGATGCACCTGTGGCTGTCCTGGCGCGCCGGCGACACCCGCATGGCGGGCTCGGAGGGCCGACCGCGATGACCGAGGGCCTGCTCGGCTTTGCCGCGATGTTCGTGCTGATGGCGCTGCGCGTGCCGATCGCGCTGGCGATGGGCCTCGTCGGCTTCGTCGGCCTGGGGTTGATGCGCTCGTGGCCGGCGGCCGTGTCCTCCACCGCCGGCGAGTTCGTCGGCATCGGCACCTACACGCTGTCGGTGGTGCCGCTGTTCGTGCTGATGGGCAACTTCGTCACCCGCGCCGGCATGTCGCGCGACCTCTACCAGGCCGCCTATGCGCTGATCGGGCACCAGCGGGGCGGGCTGGCGATGTCCACCATCGCCGCCTGCGCCGGCTTCGGCGCCATCTGCGGCAGCTCGATCGCGACCACCGCCACGATGGCCCGCGTGGCGATGCCCGAGATGCAGCGCTTCCACTACGCGCCGGCGTTCGCGGCCGGCTCGGTGTGCGCGGGGGCCACGCTGGGCATCCTGATCCCGCCTTCGGTGATCCTGGTCATCTACGGCATCATGACCGAGACCAGCATCGGCGCGCTGTTCGCCGCCGGCGTCATCCCCGGGCTGGTGGCCACCGCCTTCTACCTGATGGCCTCGGCCTGGGTCACGCGCCGCCACCCGGACTGGGGCCCGCCCGGCGAGCGCGCGAGCTGGGCGCAGCGCCTGGCCGCGATGCGCCACATCTGGGGCGTGCTGGCGCTGTTCGCGCTGGTGATGGGCGGCATGTACGGAGGCTTCTTCACCCCCACCGAGGCGGCCGGCGTCGGCGCGATGGGCGGCTTCGTCTTCGCGCTGGGGCGGCGCGCGCTGACCTGGCGCAAGCTCTTCGACGTGCTCGGCGACTCGGCGCGCACGTCGGCGATGCTGTTCACCATCGTCATCGGCGCCTCGCTGTTCGCGAACTTCCTGAACTTCACCGAGCTGCCGAATGCGCTGCGCAGCTTCGTCACCGACCTCGACGTGCACCCGGTGATGGTGATCGTGGCGATCTGCCTGATCTACGTCCTGCTCGGCACGGCGATGGAAAGCCTGTCGATGATGCTGCTGACGGTGCCCATCTTCTTCCCGCTCGTCACCTCGCTGGGCTTCGACCCGGTCTGGTTCGGCATCCTGATCGTCTGCGTGATCGAGATCAGCCTGATCACGCCCCCGGTGGGCATGAACATCTTCGTGCTCTCCAGCGTGATGCCCAACCTGCCCACGCATGTCATCTGGCGCGGCGTACTGCCCTTCATCACGGCCGACGTGCTGCGCATGGCGGTGCTGATCAGCTTCCCGGTTCTCTCGCTCTGGCTGCCGCGCACGCTGGGGCTGTAGCCGCAGCAGGCTGCCCGGGCGTCGGCCGCCGGCGGGCGTGACACCTGCACGGCCGCTCCCCGCGATCGCGGGGAGGGCGGCGCGGTGCGGGCCTCCTAGCATGGCCCCGCGATGACACCCGAGCCGCAACCCGACCCCGCCGCCGAACCGGCCTGTGCCCGCGAGGCGCTGCGCCGCGCGGCGAGCCGCCTCGACGAGGCCGAGTTGCGCGGCCGGCCCGGCGAGATGAGCCAGGCGCTGGCCGCGATGGCCGCCGGCTACCGCCTGCTGGGCGCCGATGCGCAGGCCGAGTCCTCGCTCGAGTCCGCGCTGCGCTGGTGCCGCGTCGCCGGCTCCACCGACGGCGTGGTGGACCTGCTGTGTGCGCTGGCGGAGACCGCGGCACGCCGGGCCGCCACGCAGGAGGCCGAAGGCCGCGGCCGCGGCCGCGCCGCGCGTGAACGGGCGCGCGACCACGCCTTCGAGGCCAGCCAGCTCGCCGCGCACGTGGCCGACCCGCGCTGGGAGGTGCAGGTGCTGCTGCGCATCAGCGAGGTGCTGGACCGCTGCGGCGACCGCGACGACGCGCTGCAGCTGCAGCAGCGCGCGCTGCGCATCGTCACCGCGCAGCCGGCGCCGGACCCGCGCGTGCATCCGGCCCCGCGAAGGCAGGCCGACCGCTGAACCCGCAAGGGGCAGCGTCCGGGTCGGGCGCCGCTTGCGGCATGATGGGTCGCCGCCGTGGACCCCGACACCGACCCCGTCCCGCCGCAGGCGCCACCGCGCCTGCTGATGTTCGGCCCGCCCAGGCTGCTTGCGGCGGCAGGCTGGGCGCTGCAGGCCGAGCGCCGCCACCAGCTGCTCGCGCTGCTGGCCTGGCATGCCGCCGAGCCGGTGCCGCGTGACCAGGTGGCGGGACTGCTCTGGCCCGACCATGGCAACGGCGACGCCCGGCGCAACCTGCGCCATGTCGTCTTTCGTGCCCGCGAACTGCCCGGCGCGCAGGCATTGCAGGCCGACGACCGAACGCTGTGCTGGCCGGTGGCGACCGACCTGCAGGCCTTCGCGCGTGCGCTGGACGAGCGGCGGCTGGACGATGCCATCGCCCTGCGCCGCGGCGAGCTGCTGCAGGGCCTGGACGACCCGCGCAACGAGGCCTGGACGCGCTGGCTGGCCGATCGCCGGCAGCAGCTCGATGCACGCTGGCAGCAGGCGGCCGGCGAAAGGCTGGCACAGCTGGCCGACGCCCGCGCGCGCGACGCCCTCGCGCTGCGGCTGCTCGAGGTCGACCCGCTGGACGAGGCCGCCGTCGCGGCCCGCCTGCAGGCCCTGGTCGCACTCGGGCAGCCGGGGACGGCGCGCAGCGTGTACGCGCAGTACCGCGAGCGGCTGGCAGACACCTACGGCGTGGAGCCGGCGCGGCCGCTGCGCGAACTCCGCGCCGCGCTCGACGGCGCCGGCGGCCCCGCGGGAGCTGCCGTCGTCGTCCCGGCCGCAGCGCCGGCGGCGCAGCCGGCGGGCGTTGCCGGCGAGGCGTTCATCGGCCGCCGCGTCGAGCTCGCGGCGCTGGACGAAGCCTTCGCAGACCCGCAGGTGCAGCTGGTCACGCTGCTCGGGCCCGGGGGCATCGGCAAGAGCCGCCTGGCGCGCGAGTGGCTGGCGCGACGGCCGCCGGGCCTGGGCGAGGCCTGGTGGGTGGACCTGCAGGACCTGGACACCGCCGCCGCGGCGGTGGCGCGCATCGCGCAGGTCCTCGGCGTGGCGCCCGACAGCCGGGGCGACATGCTCACCCGCATCGCCGCGCGACTGGCCACCGCACCCGCCCTGCTGGTGCTGGACAACGCCGAGCACCTGCGCGACGAGCTGGCGCCGCCGCTGCAGCAGCTGATGGCGCAGGCGAGCGCGCTCAGGCTGCTCGTCACCTCGCGCGTGCGCCTCGGCCTGGACGGCGAACGCAGCTGGCCCCTGCCGGGCCTGCCGGTGCCCGATGCCGACAGCCGCGACGCCGACGCCGCACCGGCCTACGACGCGGTGCGCCTGTTCGAGGCCCGCGCCCTGCGCGCCGAGCCCGGCTTCACACTGGCCACGCACCTGCCGGTGGTGATCGACATCGTCGACGCGGCCGGCGGCATGCCGCTGGCGATCGAGATCGCGGCGTCGTGGGTGCGGCTGCTGCCAACGGCGGAGATCGCGCGCGGCCTGCGCGAATCGATCGAC
The DNA here is from genome assembly GCA_964621995.1 of uncultured Rubrivivax sp. Lineage (GTDB taxonomy): Bacteria > Pseudomonadota > Gammaproteobacteria > Burkholderiales > Burkholderiaceae_C > Rubrivivax. The sequence continues at coordinate 8,433 of CAZUPH010000062.1, forward strand.
CTGCTGGAACGCGACCCGCACCAGGGCGGCGAGCTGGCGCGGCCCGAACATCGCAGCGTGCGCGCGGCGCTCGAACGCGGCTGGCAGCTGCTGGCGCCGGAGGAGCGCGCGGCGCTGGCCGCGCTGTCGGTGTTCGAGGGCGGCTTCACGCGCACCGCGGCGCGCGCGGTGGGCGAGGTGCCGCTGCCGCTGCTGTCGTCGCTGGTCGACGCCGGCATGGTGGAGCGCGACGAGGCGGGCCGCTTCGGGCTGCACGCGCTGGTCGCGGCCTTCGCGGCCGAGCGCCTGCACGAGGACCCGGCGCGAACGGCCGCGCTGGCGGCACGCCACGCCGCGCACTACGCGGCCGCGCTGGCCGAGCTGCAGCCGCACGCGCGCGGCCACCACCGCCCGCTGGTCGAAGGCGTCGACGCCGAGTTCGCCAATGCGCAGGCGGCGTGGCGCCATGCCGTGCGTGCCGGCGACGCGGCACAGCTGCTGCAGATGCTGCCGGTCTGGCGCGCCTACTTCGACGTGCGCGGACGCTTCGCGGAGGGCATCGAGCAGCTGGGCGGCCTACTCGATCTTCCCGTGCGCGACGCGGCGGGCGCCAGCGCCGTCGCGCGCGGACGCGGCGCGCTGGCGACCCTGCTGCACCGCAGGGGCGACCTGCCGCGCGCCCTCGCGGTCGCCGGCGCCGGCATCGCGCTGGCCGAGCGCTGGGGCGACCGCCGCGCGCTGGTGAGCTGCCTGGCGGCGGTGGGCAGCAGCCACTCGCTGTCGGGCCGCTGGAGCGAGGCGCAGCCCCTGTTCGAACGTGCACTGGCCATCGCGCGCGAGGACGGCGACCGCATGGAGGTCGCCGCCTCGGCCACCAACCTGGGCATCTGTGCCAAGAAGGCGGGCCGCTTCGACGAGGCGCTGGCACTGTACGGCGAGGCGCTGGCGATCGACCGCGAGCTCGGCCATATCGAGGCGGTGGCCCGGCGGCTCAACAACATCGGCAACGTGCACCTGGAGCGCGGCCGCTGGGGCGAGGCGCTGCAGGTCATGCAGGAGGGCCTGGTGCTGTGCCAGCGCGAGGGCATCGAGTCGATGCGGCCCTACTTCGAGGCCGCGGTCGGGCTGGCGCTGTACGAGCTGGCGGACTTCGACGCCGCCGAGCCGCACTTCCACCGCGCACTGGACAGCGCACGCGCCACCGGCAACGGGGTCATCGAGATGAGCTCGACCTGCTTCCTGGCGCGTCTGGCGTCGCGGCGCGGCGACGCGGCCGGCTCGCTGGCGCAGCTGCAGCGGGCCGCACGCCTGGCCGGTGGCGTGCCCTCCGTCGGCGACCTGCTCGACGTCGCGCTGTACCACGGGGAGTGGCTGCGCGACCGCGGCCGCACCGCCGAGGCGGCGGCGGTCTGGCGCATGGTCATCGCCCATCCGGCCTGCGAGGCCGGCGTGCGCGCCAGTGCCGAGGGCTGGCTGAACGCGCTGCCGCCGGCAGCCCGGGCCGCCGTGGCGCCGCAGACGACGCTGGAGCAGGCGATCGAGCGGCTGCTCGCCGAGCGGCCGCCGCCCGCCGCCGCTGCGGCAAACGCATGAAAGGCTAGCGCCAAACGCTGGACAAACGCCCCCCGCGCTACGGTGCTGCCATGCGGCCACCGGGGCCGTTGGCAAGGGAGGCGACGATGGGCGAGATCCAGCTGTTCCTGGTGCGTGTCTGGCATGAGAGACACCAGTTCCGCGCCGCCGTGCGTGGGGCCGATGCCGGCGCGCCGCGGCTGTTCACGGCGCCGGAGCAGGTGGGCGAGTTCCTGCGGCGGGCTGCGGTCCCGCCGGGTCCCTTGGCGCCCTGCGACGACGCCGGCGACCTGAGAGCCACCCCGACGATCGCTTTCTCCGCGAAGCCCGGGAGGCCGCAATGAGCGCCCCTTGCAGCAGCCGACCCCGGCCGCGCACCGCCGGCGCGGGGCGTTCGTGGCTCGCCGTGCTGGCCACCGCCCTGCTGCTCGCCGGCTGCGGCGGCGGGGGCGGCGGAGGAACCTCCCCGGCCGCGCCGGTGGCGCCGACCCCGACACCACCGCCGCCGCCCCCCGCCGTCCAGGTCGACGAGTCGCGCGCCGCGAGCGCCACCGCGACAGCGCAAGCCGGCGGCACGGTGCAGGCCACCGGCGCCGACGGCACCGTCTACACGCTCACCGTGCCGCCGGGCGCGCTGAGCCGGGACACGACGATCACGATCGCGCCGCTGCTGTCCGCCGACGGCGTGGCGATCGACCGGCTCGTGGCAGGCGTGCGCGCCGAGCCCTCGGGCCTGCGCTTCGCCACTCCGGCGACGCTGGCCCTGCAGCTGCCCGCCGGATCCGCGCTGCCGCCCTACGGGCTTCGCGGCTTCATCTCCGCCAACGACGGCAGCGAGCTGGAGTTCATCCCGCAGCGTACCGACGGCAGCGCGCTGACCGTGGCGGTGCCGCACTTCTCCGTCGTCGGGGTCGCCCAGTTCGACGACTGGCTGTGGGCCTGCCGCCCCGAGCGGGTCCACCACGTCGCGCATCAGAACGCCTGTGCCCGCCTGCGGCCGCTGTTCGACGTCGAGCGGGCGCGGGTGGCGGCCGAGGGCGGCGAACTCGACGTGGTCTTCATCCTCGACGTGATGGGCGAACTGCAGACCTGGGCCCAGGACGGGCTGGCGCAGCGCATGACCGCGGCTCGGCAGCAACCGCTGTCCGAGGCCTTCGAGCACGCCGTGGACGAGTGGACGTCGTGGCTGCATCTCTGGGACGTGGCCGGCGAGCAGCTGACCGACCGCATGAACGAGTTCGAGGGCCGCCTGCTCGGTGCCCTGATCGACCAGATCCAGGACCAGTACCGGCTGCTGCTCGTCGCCCGCATGGAGGCGCTGAATGCCGAGTGCCTGCGCGACCGCGGCCGGGTTGGCTACTATGTCTTTCAGGTCTTGATCCTCGACGTCTACTGGACCGCCTACCAGGGCCTGCCCCGGCCGCTGCCCTGGCAGCAGGAGTACTGCGTCGACATCCACATCGAAGCCTTCGTGCCGCCGGTGCTGACGCCGGGGCAGGACGCCAACGTGCCGATCGACATCCGCGTGCGCTTCAGCGACGGGGTCGAGCTGCCCGGCCAGCGCCTGTCGGTGGTGGTCACGGCCACTAACGCCTCGGTGACACCCGGGGGCGGCTTCTTCACGAGCCCGATCGCGCAGAACTTCAGCCTGGAACCCAGGGCCCGGAGCAGCCGGCTCACGATCACCGCCGCCTTCGCCAACGACTTCGTGCAGGTCCGGCGGCCCGACGGGACGTTCGAGGTCGCGAGCGTCGACACGGGTGTCCCGCGCACGGCGCGTTTCGGCGCCGGAGACGATGCCGGAGAGCTCGAGCTGCTGGCGGGGCCGTCGAGCTCGCTGACCCTGGAACTGACCGACGCCGCGCCACACGAGGTCAACGGCGCCCCGCTGCGCGGCTTCGCCCGCAGCACGCAATTCCCGCAGCAGGACACCGTGGCGCTGGACGTGCCGACCGCGACCTACGAGACCTTCGCCGGTGATCGCTTCACGGCGGCGGCGTCCGGCACCCTCACGCGCAGCGTGCAGCAGGACCCGGGCGGCACGGTCACCGTCACGATCGCCGGTCAGGTGACGCAGTCCCTCGAGATGATCCAGACCGTCTCTTCCTCGCGCCGGAACATTGCGGCCATCGTTGAGAGTCGCTGGGGCTCCGTCACCGCGACCCCCGTCCAGGCCACGGCCCACTGGGACGTGGGCAGCACGGAGTGGAGTGGCGGACTGGGACCGCCGTATTTCTCTGACGGAGACGGGACCGTGCACCAGCCCAGCGCGGTCGGCGTGCCGCTGCAACTGGAGCCCGGGCGCTGGTGCGTGACGCAGCAGGGGCGCAAGCGCCAGGTCGCCGGCGCGCCGACGACCGTGACCCCGTTCCAGAGCACGGTGACGCTGCGGCCTTGACCGCGAGCCCCGCTGCCGGGCCTGGCGCGGCGTGCGCGATCATCGAGGAGCGCGGCGCAGCGGTGGTCGCCGCCCCGCCTCAGGCGCCGGCCCGGGCCCGGCCCAGCACGGGCGCCAGCGCGTGCCCGGTATGGGTTCCCGCCGCCACCACCGCCTCGGGCGGCCCTTCAGCGACGACGCGGCCGCCGGCCGCGCCGCCTTCCGGCCCCAGGTCGACGATCCAGTCGGCCTCGGCGATGAGGTCCAGGTCGTGCTCGATGACGAGCACGCTGTGGCCGCCGTCGACCAGCCGGTGCAGCACGCGGATCAGCCGCTCGACGTCGGCCATGTGCAGGCCCACCGTCGGCTCGTCCAGCACGTACAGCGTGTGCGGCGCCAGCCCGCGACGGGCCGCCCCGAGCGGGCGATCCCCCTCGGGGGGCGACGCCGCAGGCGCATGGGGGCTCACGGTTCGGCCGCGGCGCGTGACGTCGTCGCGCACCTTGGCGAGCTCGCTGACCAGCTTGATGCGCTGCGCCTCGCCGCCGCTGAGCGTGGGGCTGGGCTGGCCCAGCGTCAGGTAGCCCAGGCCCACGTCGCGCAGCAGCGCCAGCGGGTGCGCGATGGCCGGCATGCTGGCGAAGAAGTCCACCGCCTCGTCGACCTCCATGCGCAGCACGTCGCCGATGCTGCGGCCGCGCCAGGTCACGGCCAGCGTCTCCGGGTTGAAGCGTGCGCCATGGCAGACGTCGCAGGGCACCTTGACGTCGGGCAGGAAGCTCATCGCGATGGTCTTCACGCCCTGCCCCTCGCAGGCCGGGCAGCGGCCCTGGCCGGTGTTGAACGAGAAGCGCGCCGCCGCATAACCGCGCGCGCGCGCCTCCAGCGTCTCGGCGAAGAGCTTGCGGATGGCGTCCCAGAAGCCGATGTAGGTGGCCGGGCAGGAGCGCGGCGTCTTGCCGATCGGCGTCTGGTCGACCTCGAGCACGCGGTCCACCGTGCGCCAGCCTTCCAGCGCGGCGCAGCCCACGGTCTCCAGCCGTCCGGCCAGCGCGGCCTGCACGCTGGCCAGCAGCACGTCGCGCGCCAGCGTGCTCTTGCCCGATCCGCTGACCCCGGTGACGGCCACCAGCCGGCCCAGCGGCACCGCCACGTCCAGCCGCTGCAGGTTGTGCAGCGTGGCGCCGCGCAGCGCCAGCCGCGGCGTGTCGGCCGCCACCGCACGCCGCGGCTGCAGCGGGTGCACCAGCGGCCGCGCCAGCAGGCGGCCGGTGACCGAGTCGCCGGCCGCCGACAGGTCGGCCACGCCGCCCTGCGCCACCAGCCGGCCGCCGCGCTTGCCGGCGCCGGGGCCGATGTCGATGAGATGTTCGGCGCGGCGTATCGTGTCCTCGTCGTGCTCGACGACGACCAGCGTATTGCCCAGCGCCGAGAGCCGCGCCAGCGCGTCGAGCAGGATGCCGTTGTCGCGCGGGTGCAGGCCGATGGTCGGCTCGTCCAGCACGTAGCACACGCCCTGCAGGTGGCTGCCCAGCTGCGCCGCCAGGCGGATGCGCTGCGCCTCGCCGCCACTGAGCGTGGGCGCCGCGCGGTCCAGCGTCAGGTAGCCCAGGCCGACGTCCTCGAGGAAGGCGAGCCGGCTCTGCACCTCGGCGACCACGTCGCGCGCGATCTCGGCGTCGCGGCCCGCGAGCCGCAGCCCGTCGACCCAGGCGCGCGCCTCGCGCACCGACAGCGCGGCCACGTCGGCGATCGGCCGGCCGCCGAAGCTGACGGCGCGCGCGACGGCATTCAGCCGCGCACCGCCGCAGTCCGGGCAGGGCGCGTCGGCCAGGCCCTCGACCTCGGGCTCCTCGGACGGGAAGCCCTGCTCGCGGCCCTCGCTGCGCTGCGCCTCGTCGCGCTTCGTGTCGTCCAGCGCCAGCCGCTGCTCGCGCGTCAGCGCCAGGCCGGTGCCCACGCAGGTGGGGCACCAGCCATGCTTGCTGTTGTAGCTGAACAGCCGCGGGTCCAGCTCGGCGTAGCTGGTGCTGCACACCGGGCAGGCGCGCTTGGTGCTGAAGACGGTGACGCTGCCGATGCCGGCGCCGGTGCCGCCTTCCAGTTCGGCGCCGCCACTCATCGCCGCAGCCAGCCCGTCCAGCGGGTGCAGCAGGCCGCGGCCCAGCTCCAGCGTGCGCGAGAGCAGCTCGCGCAGCGCCGCCTCGTTCGCCGGGTCGACGACCAGGTCGCCCACCGGCAGCTCGATCGTGTGCTCCTTGAAGCGGTCGATGCGCGGGAAGGGATTCAGCGGCAGGAATTCTCCGTCCACGCGCAGGTGCGTGTGGCCGCGCGCCCGCGCCCACTTGGCCAGGTCGGTATAGACGCCCTTGCGGTTGACGACCAGCGGCGCCAGCAGCCCGACATGCTGCCCGCGGTGACCGCCGAGTTCCGGCGCGCGCAGCAGCTGCGCGGCGATGCTCTCGGCGCTCTGCGCACGCACCGGCGCGCCGTCCTTCGTGCAGTGCTGCAGCCCGAGCTTGACCCACAGCAGGCGCAGGAAGTGCCAGACCTCGGTCGTCGTCGCGACCGTGCTCTTGCGCCCGCCGCGCGAGAGCCGCTGCTCGATGGCCACCGTCGGCGGGATGCCGTACACCGCATCCACCTCCGGCCGCCCGGCCGGCTGCACGATGCTGCGCGCATAGGCGTTCAGGCTCTCCAGGTAGCGGCGCTGACCCTCGTTGAACAGGATGTCGAAGGCCAGCGTGCTCTTGCCGCTGCCGCTGACGCCGGTGACGACGTTGAACTTGCCGCGCGGGATGTCCACCGACATCGCCTTCAGGTTGTGCTCGCGCGCATTGACGATGCGGATCGCCTCGTCGTGCGCGGCGGCCTCGCGCCGCCGTGCGCGCACCAGGGCCTGCAGCGGCACGCCTTCGGCGGCGATCGCGTGGGCCGGCTGGCCGAGGCCCAGCGCCGACTCGTACTCGCGCAGCGCCGTGCCGGTGTGCGAGCCGGGATGCGCCTTCACGTCCTCCGGCGTGCCGGTGCAGACGAGCTCGCCGCCGGCCTCGCCGCCCTCGGGCCCGAGGTCGACGATCCAGTCGGCGGCGCGGATGACGTCCAGGTTGTGCTCGATGACCACCAGCGAGTGCCCGGCGTCCAGCAGCTTGCGCAGCGCGCGCATCAGCTTGGCGATGTCGTCGAAGTGCAGCCCGGTGGTCGGCTCGTCGAAGAGGAACAGCGTGCCCTTCTTCGCCAGCGGCTGGCGGCCGGCGCTGGCCGCGGCCTCGGCCAGGAAGCCGGCCAGCTTGAGCCGCTGCGCCTCGCCGCCGCTGAGCGTGGGCACCGGCTGGCCCAGGCGCAGGTAGTCCAGGCCCACGTCCACCAGCGGCTGCAGCCTTGCTGTGACCTCGCGGTCGGCCTGGAACCAGTGCGCGGCCTCGGCGACGGTGAGGTCCAGCACGTCGGCGATGGACAGCTGCATCGGCCCGCGCACGAGCTTGACCTCCAGCACCTCGGCGCGGTAGCGGCGGCCGTCGCAGTCCGGGCAGCGCAGGTAGACGTCGCTGAGGAACTGCATCTCCACGTGTTCGAAGCCGCTGCCGCCGCAGGTCGGACAGCGGCCGTCGCCGGCGTTGAAGCTGAAGGTGCCGGCGGTATAGCTGCGCTCGCGCGCCAGCGGCGCCTCGGCGAAGAGCCGGCGCAGCTCGTCGAAGGCGCCGACATAACTCGCCGGGTTGCTGCGCGCCGTCTTGCCGATCGGGCTCTGGTCGACGAAGACCGCGTCGGCCAGCCACTCCATGCCCAGCAGCCGCTCGTGCGCACCCGGCGTTTCGGTGGCCTTGCCGAAGTGGCGCGCCAGCGCGGGCGCGAGCACGTCCTGCACCAGCGTGCTCTTGCCGCTGCCGCTGACGCCGGTGACGACCACCAGCCGCTGCAGCGGCAGCTCGACGCTGAGGTTCTTCAGGTTGTGCTCGCTCACGCGCTCCAGCACCAGCCGCGGCGTGGACGGCTGCACCGCGCGCCGGAAGCCCAGCCCGACCTGCTTGCGCGCGCCGAGGTAGGCGCCGGTCAGCGTGTCCGCGTGCTTCGCGTCCTCGGGCGTGCCGTCGTAGACGATGCGGCCGCCGCGTTCGCCGGGGCCGGGCCCCATGTCGATCAACCGGTCGGCGGCCAGCATCACCGCCGGGTCGTGCTCGACGACGACCAGCGTGTTGCCGGCGTCGCGCAGCCGGTGCATGGCCTGCACGATGCGGCCCATGTCGCGCGGGTGCAGGCCGATGCTGGGCTCGTCCAGCACGAACATCGTGTTGACCAGGCTGGTGCCCAGCGCGGTGGTCAGGTTGATGCGCTGCACCTCGCCGCCGCTGAGCGTGCGGCTCTGGCGGTCCAGCGTCAGGTAGCCCAGGCCGACGTCGCACAGGTAGCGCAGCCGCGTGCGGATCTCGTCCAGCAGCAGCTTCAGCGCCTCGTCGAGCAACGCCGACGGCAAGGTCAGCGCGTCGAAGAAGCCGCGCAGCCGCTCGATGGACAGCTGCATCAGGTCGTGCAGGTGCAGCCCGGGCAGCGCCTCGAGCTGCTCGCGGCGCCAGGCCACGCCCACCGGCAGGAAGCGCTTCGCGGCCGGCAGCACGGCGTCCGCACCGTCCCTGGTGCCCAGCCGCCACAGCAGCGCCTCGGTCTTCAGCCGCGCGCCGCCGCAGGCGTGGCAGGGCGTGTAGCTGCGGTACTTGGACAGGAGCACGCGGATGTGCATCTTGTACGCCTTGCTCTCGAGGTACTCGAAGAAGCGGCGCACGCCGTACCACTGCTTGTTCCACTGGCCGGCCCAGTTCGGGGTGCCTTCGATGACCCACTGCCGCTGCGCCTCGGTGAGCTGGTTCCAGGCCGTGTCGCGCGGGATGCCGGCTTCGCCGGCGTACTTGATCAGGTCCTCCTGGCAGTCGGCCCAGGCCGGCGTCTGCAGCGGCTTGATGGCGCCGTTGCGCAGCGTCTTGCGGCCGTCGGGCACGACGAGCCCGAAGTCCACGCCGATCACGCGGCCGAAGCCGCGGCAGGTGTCGCAGGCGCCGTAGGCGCTGTTGAAGCTGAACAGCGCCGGCTGCGGGTCGGCGTAGCGCAGGTCGCTCTCCGGGCAGTGCAGGCCGGTGCTCCAGCGCCAGACCTGCTCCTCCCCTTCGGCGGGCTGCGCATGCACCTTCAGCCGCCCGCCGCCGCGCGTGAGCGCCAGCTCGATGGCCTCCATCACGCGCACCTGCTCGGCGCCGGACAGGCGCAGCCGGTCGGCGACCACGTCGAGGATCCTGCGGTCGCCCTCGATGCGCTCGCCGTGCACGCGCGTGAAGCCGCTGGCCGCCAGCCACTGTTCCTGCTGCTCGGCGGTGGTGTCGGCGGGCAGCTCCACCGGGAAGGTGAAGACCAGGCGCGGGTCGCCGGCCGCGGCGGCACGTTCGGCCAGGTCGGCGTGGATGGTCTGCGGCGTGTCGTGCCGCACCGGCAGCGCGGTGGCACGGTCGAAGAGCTGCGCGGCGCGCGCGAACAGCAGCTTCAGGTGGTCGTTCAGCTCGGTCATCGTGCCGACCGTGCTGCGGCTGGTGCGCACCGGGTTGGTCTGGTCGATCGCGATCGCCGGCGGCACGCCGTCCACGCGGTCCACCGCCGGGCGGTCCATGCGGTCCAGGAACTGGCGCGCATAGGCGCTGAAGGTCTCGACGTAGCGGCGCTGCCCTTCCGCATACAGCGTGTCGAAGACCAGGCTGCTCTTGCCGCTGCCGCTGGGCCCGGTGACCACCGTGAGCTCGCCGGTGCGGATGTCCAGGTCCAGGTTCTTCAGGTTGTGCTGGCGCGCGCCGCGGATGCGGATGAGACCGGACGACATGGCTACGGAGGCTTCCCGGACCGAGGGCAAACGGCCATTCTAGGAGCCCGGTGCCGCGCGTGCCGGCGCCGCGGCGGCGCGCTATTTCGGCGGCGCGGAAGCCGCCGCTGCGGCCGGTGCCGGCAGCCGCCCCAGGCTGAGCTGCAGTGTGTAGCTGGCGTTGCCGCGCGTCGGGCCGACGACCACCAGGTAGCGCCCGCTGGCCGGCAGCCGGCCCTTCCAGCGCGTCGCGTCGCGGCCTTCCTCGGTGCCCGGCAGCGCCTGGCCGGCGACCTCCTCCTGCGGCGTCGCCGGCAGCACAGCGCCCGGCTGCCACACCACCAGCGCGGCATTGGATTCCAGCGCCGACACGCGCAGCTCCGCCCACTGGCCGCGCCGCGCGTCGAAGGCATAGACGTCGCGGCCGCCGCGCTCGACGGCGCCGCCGGTGCGCACGCTGCCGCTGCCGCCGGGCGGCCCGATTTCACGCACCGCCGGTGGCGCGGCGGACGCCGCGCAGGCCAGCAGCAGCGCGGTGCCTAGGGATAGACGAGAAACCACCGGGCCCGCCGAAGATAGTCCTCACGATCGGCCAGGCCGTTGAGGCCGCCGTTGATGCGCCGGGTCACCTTCTTCACGTCGTCGGCGTCGGCCAGCCCGTTGAGGCCGTTGCGCTCCCAGAACCAGGTCGCCGCCTCGACGGCGAGCTGCGGGTCGGTCGCCACGCGGGTCCACTGCCCGTCGCTCGTCAGGTCCTGGTCGATCGCGTCGCCGAAGGCGGCATAGTTGGCGCGCCCGGTGAGCTGGATCAACCCGCGGCCCTTGAAGCGCACGCCGTCGCCCTTCTCGGTATTGCCGAGGTCCTTGCGGCCCTCGTAGGCCTCGCCGCTGGCGATCTCCTCGGTGTAGCGGAAGCTGCCGCTCTCGTGGCCGAGCTGGGCCAGGAAGTGCGCGCGGCGCAGCGGCGTCGTGATCGAGCGTTCCTGCATCGAGGTGGCCAGGTGCTTGTGGTAGCGGTGGATGGTGTCCCAGTCGGCGTTGACCATGATGCCGCGCAGCGAGATCGGATCGAAGCTCGACGGGATGCGCTCGTACAGCGCACGCAGCGTGGGCCCGCCGGCGGCGATCTTGCCGTCGGGCTTCTTGACGCCCAGGATGCGGCCCTGGAAGTCCTCGATCGCCGCCACCGTCGCGTCATCGCAGCGCCCGGTGACGGCCAGGGCGCGCCAGGGCGTGCCGCGCCAGAAATAGTTCAGCGCGCACTGCACGACGATGACGTCCTTGCGCGCGTTGACGCACTTCCTTCCGACGCTCGAGACGATGCACACGACACACCCTCTGCACGCTGCGGCACCCGGCGGGTGGCCGCTGGCAATGTAGCAGCGGCCGGCGCAGTCGGCCTCCGCTGCCGGCAGGAGGCGGGGCGCCCGGTGGTGCGCTCAGCGCGGCGCGGAGAGCAGCTGCACCATCGCGGTGAAGCCGCGCTCGCGCGCCAGGTCCAGCGCGGTGCGGCCGGCGCGGTCGGTCAGCCTGCGGTCGGCACCGGCGGCGAGCAGGTCGCGCACCACGGCCTGGTGGCGCGGGCCGCCGTCGCCCAGCACCACGGCCTCGATCAGCGCCGTCCAGTGCAGGTTGTTGACATGGTCCAGCGGCGCGCCGGCGCGTATGAGCTGGCGCACGACACCGTCGTGGCCCAGGTGCGCGGCGGCGATCAGCGCGGTGCCGTCGTAACGGCTGGTGACCAGCTTCGCGCTGGCGCCGGCGGCCAGCAGCAGCGCGAGCGTCTCCTCGTCGTCGGCGACCGCGGCGATGGTCACCGCGTCGTAGCGGTCGCGTTCCAGCGCCGCATGGTCGGCGCCGGCTGCCAGCATTGCACGCAGCGCGCCGCGCTGGCGCGCGAAGGTGGCCACGTGCAGCGGCGTGCGGCCCATCGTGTCGCGCGCGGCCAGTGCCTCGGGCGTGGCGCCGCGGCGGATGGCCTCGGCGTCGCCGCGCCAGGCCGCGGCGTGCAGGCCGGCGTAG
>CAZUPH010000063.1:0-16782 GCA_964621995.1 uncultured Rubrivivax sp.
TCCCGGCGAAACCGAGGAGGATTTCGAGGCGACCCTCGAACTGATGGAACAGGTGCGTTTCGCCGACGTGTTCTCCTTCATCTATTCGCCCCGCGCCGGCACGGCGGCCGCGGGCCCACCCGTCACGTCGTCGCTTGCGTGCAGCGCCAGCGCGACGGCACCGGCCGCGGCGAGCAGCGCGACACCTGCCAGCACGGCGCGCGAGCGGCCCGGGGCCGGCCGGCACGGCGGCTTCGCGGCCGCGGCGGCCGGCGCTGCCGCCTCGTGCGACGCGGCATGGCGCTCGGCCCAGCGGCGCAGCTCGGCGGCCATTTCGCCGGCCTGCTGGTAGCGCTCGGCGGGGTCGCGCGCCATCGCCTTCGCGGCGATCGCCGAGAGCGTGGGCGAGACGCCCGGCCGCAGCTCGTGCGCCGGCGCCGGGTGGTTGTTGAGCACCGCGCTGGTGATCTGCTCGAGCGTGTCGCCGGCGAAGGCCTTGCGGCCGGCCAGCAGCTCGTAGAAGACGACGCCCAGCGAATAGACGTCGGTGCGTGCGTCGATCTCGCCGCCGCAGAGCTGCTCCGGCGCCAGGTAGTGCGGCGAGCCGGCGATGTAGCCCTCCATCGCAGGGCGCGCGCTGCCGTGCGCGACGCGCGCGATGCCGAAGTCCAGCACCTTGGGCTTGTCGCGCTTGCTCAGGAAGATGTTGGCCGGCTTGATGTCGCAGTGCACGACGCCGCGTGCATGCGCATAGGCCAGCGCGTCGGCCACGCGGCGCACCAGCTGCGCCGCGGCGGCCGGCGAGGGCCGCCAGCCTTCGGCCAGGGCCTGGCGCAGGTCGCGGCCGCGCAGCCGCTCCATCGCGATGTACACGCCGTGGGCCGACAGCCCGGCGTCGTGGATGGTCACGATGTGCGGGTGGCTCAGGCCCGCCGCCGCCCGCGCCTCGTTGAGGATCATGCCGTCCAGCGATACGCGCGAAGGCGTGTCCACGTCGAACTGCAGCGTCTTGACCGCCACCGAGCGCGACAGCAGCGGGTCCCAGGCCTCGTGCACGGTGCCCAGGCCGCCCTGGCCGAGCGGGCCCTTGATCGCATAGCGGCCGATCTGCTGCACGGTGGGGCGGCGCTCGACGGCGGCGTCGGCTGGCGCCGGCTGGCTGTCCGTGCCCAGGTCGGTCATGACGTCGGGCAGGCCCGAGTCGGCCGCCGGGGGCCGCGAGTCCTGCGGCGGGAAGGGCAGCGAGTCGGGCGCGGTGGGCGGCAGGGAGTCCGCACCGGGCTGCGCCGCGTCGTCCAGGGACGGCGGCGGCGCGGCCACGGTGGCGGCAAATTCGGTCTGCGGCTCGTCGCGCACGCCGCGACGCGGGAAGAGGTTGACACCCACGCAGGCAGCTTAGCCCGGCCGGTGCCGGCGCGAGGAGTCGAAAAGCCGCGGAAACCCGGCCCAATGCGGCGCCGGCGCGTGCGGATTGCCGCTGCCTGCGCCTGTTGCGCGCGCTGCGCGCAGCCCGGCCCAGGGGGTGCTCAGCGTGCGAGTTCGCGCGCGAGCCGGTGCAGGGCCTCTTGCAGCAGCGGCCGCGCGCTGGCGAACGAGAGGCGCAGGAAGCGCTCGGCGTGCGCCGGGCCGAAGTCGCGGCCCGGTGTCAGCGCGATGTGGGCGCGGCGCATCAGTTCGCGGCACAGGTCCCAGCTGCTGGCGGCGTGCGCGCTACAGTCGGCCCAGGCGTAGAAGGCGCCGTCCGGGACCACCGGCACCGGCAGGCCCAGGCGTTCGAGCCCGGCGACGACGAGGTCGCGGCGCGCGTGCAGCTCGGTGCGGCGGCGCTCGAACTCGGCCAGCGAGTCGGGCGTGAAGCAGGCCAGCGCAGCATGCTGGGCCAGCGTGCTGGCGCAGATGTACAGGTTCTGCGACAGCCGCTCCAGCGCCGGCACCAGCGCCGGCGGCACGACCATCCAGCCCAGCCGCCAGCCGGTCATGCCGAAATACTTGCTGAAGCTGTTGATGCTGATGACGTCCTCGCCCAGCGCCAGCGCGCTGCCGGCGTAGGCGTCCTCGTAGCTGAGACCGAGGTAGATCTCGTCGACGATCGTGACGCCGCCGCGCGCGCGCACGGTCTCGACGATGGCCGCCATCTCGGCCGCGGCGATCGAGGTGCCGGTGGGGTTGCTCGGGCTGGCCAGCAGCACGCCGCGCGTGGCCGGGCTCCAGTGCGCGGCCACCGAGGCGGCGTCGAGCTGGAAGCGCGCCTCGGCGGTGGTCGGCAGCAGCGTCGCGCGTGCACCCGCCGCGGCCACGAAGTGCCGGTTGCAGGGGTAGCTGGGGTCGGGCATCAGCACCTCGTCGCCGTCCTCGAACAGCGCCAGGCAGGCCAGCTGCAGCGCGGCCGAGGCGCCGGCGGTGATGACGATGCGCGCCGGGTCCACCGCGAGGCCGAAGCGCGCCGCGTACCAGCCGGCGATGGCCTCGCGCAGCGCGGGCAGGCCGGTGGCGGCGGTGTAGGCGGTGCGGCCTTCGCGCAGGCAGGCCTCGGCGGCAGCGACGACTGCCGGCGCGGCGCCGAAATCCGGCTCGCCGATGTTCAGGAAGATCATCGGCTCGCCGCCGCGCGCCGGGTCGCATTCGGGGCTGCGCGCGACGGCCTCGGCGGCCTTCGCGAGCTCCATCACGTAGAAGGGCTGGATGTGCTCCAGCCGGCGCGCGGTGCGCATGGGCGCCTAGCGGGCCGGGCGCGGTGCACGCGCGGCCCGCGGGGCCGCCGCCTCGGCCGGGCGCAGCTCGCCAGCCGCCTTGTCGAGCACGCCGTTGACATACTTGTGGCCGTCGGTGCCGCCGAAGGCCTTGGCGAGCTCGACCGCCTCGTTGATGGCCACGCGGTAGGGCACCTCCACGCAGTGCATCAGCTCCCAGGTGCCGATCATCAGCACCGCGTGCTCCACCGGCGAGAGCTGCGTGGTGCGGCGGTCGGCATGGCGCGCGATCACGGCGTCCAGCGCCGCGGCTTCCTCGACCGCGCCGCGCAGCAGCGCGTCGAAGTGCTCGCGGTCGCACTTGTCGAAGTGCTCGAGCTCGTGCACCGTGGACTCGATCGCCGCGAGGTCGCTGCCGGCGACCAGCCACTGGTACAGGCCCTGCAGCGCGAATTCTCGCGAGCGGCGGCGCGCCGACTTGGGCGCGGCGCGCTTCTTCGCCGCGGCGGGCGCGCCCGGGGCGGCGGCGCTCACGACAGGTCTTCCAGCAGGTTGGCCATCTCCACCGCGACACGCGCCGCGTCGCGGCCCTTGTCGTCGGCGCGCGCCCAGGCCTGCGCCTCGTTCTCGACGGTCAGGATGGCATTGGCCACCGGCACGCGGTGGTCCAGCGCGACGCGCGTGACGCCGGCCGCGCTCTCGTTGCAGACGAGCTCGAAGTGGTAGGTCTCGCCGCGGATCACGCAGCCCAGCGCGATCAGGGCGTCGAACTCGCCGCTCTCGGCCATCGCCTTCAGCGCCAGCGGCACCTCCAGCGCGCCGGGCACGGTGACGTGGCGCACGTCGGCCGCGTCCACGTCCAGCCGCACGAGCTCGGCCAGACAGGCCTCGGCCAGGCGCTGCGTGATCGTGTCGTTGAAGCGTGCGCGCACCAGGCCCACGCGCAGGCCCTCGCCGACGAGTTCGCCCGCGCTGCCCTGGTCGGCCTGCTGCATGGCCTTCTAGTTCGCCGCCGCGGCGGCGGCGACGAATCCGGTGATCTCCAGGCCGTAGCCCGTCATGCTGGGCATGCGCCGCGGGCTGCCGAGCAGCCGCATGCGCGCGATGCCCAGCTCGCGCAGGATCTGCGCGCCGATGCCGTAGGTGCGCAGGTCCATCTGCGCGCGCGGCGGTGCCTCCCCGGCGCGACCGGTGGCCTGCGCCAGCAGCGCGTCGGCGTCGCCGCCGCAGTTGAGCAGCACCGCCACGCCGCAGGGCCCGCGCTGCAGCGCGGCCAGGGCGGCGGGCAGCGGCCAGGAGTGGCCGCCGCCCTCGGCGTCGAGCAGGTCGAAGGCGGTGAAGGGTTCGTGCACGCGCACCGGCACCTCGTCCTCGGCCGCCCAGCGGCCGTGCGTCAGCGCCAGGTGCACGCCGCCGCTGCGGTCGCGGTAGGCGACGCAGCGGAAGCGGCCCTGCGGGGTGGCGAGTTCACGTTCGCCGGCGCGTTCGATCAGCGTCTCGTTGCGGCTGCGGTAGCCGATCAGGTCGGCGATGGTGCCGATCTTCAGCCCGTGCTGGCGCGCGAAGACCTCCAGGTCCGGCAGCCGCGCCATCGTGCCGTCGTCCTTCATGATCTCGCAGATCACCGCGGCCGGTTCCAGGCCGGCCATGCGCGCGAGGTCGCAGCCGGCCTCGGTGTGCCCGGCGCGCATCAGCACGCCGCCGTCCTGCGCCTGCAGCGGGAAGATGTGCCCGGGCTGCACGAGGTCGGCGGCCTGCGCCTCGCGCGCCACCGCCACCTGCACGGTGCGCGCGCGGTCGGCGGCGCTGATGCCGGTGGTGACGCCGCTGGCGGCCTCGATCGAGACCGTGAAGGCGGTGCCGTGGCGGGTGCCGTTGCGCGTGGCCATCGGCGGCAGCTGCAGGCGTTCGCAGCGCTCGCGCGTCAGCGTCAGGCAGATCAGGCCGCGCGCATGGCGCGCCATGAAGTTGATCGCCTCGGGCGTGACGTGCTCTGCGGCGAGCACGAGGTCGCCCTCGTTCTCGCGGTCTTCCTCGTCGACGAGGATCACCATGCGGCCGGCGGCGAGCTCGGCCACCAGTTCCGGAACGGGCGCGATGGGCATGCCCGGATTGTAGGCGGGGGCGTTGCTTACCCGGTGTCGCCGGCGCGTCGCGCCGGGGCCGCGCGCAGGCGCAGCCGCAGGTCGTCGCCGATGGGCGCGACGTCCACGTAGCGCCAGGCCATCGCCTCGTCCAGCTGCGCCAGCGGCGGCAGCGCCGCGAACTCGCGCCCGGGGCCGATCAGCTTCGGCGCCAGGTACACCAGCAGCTCGTCCACCAGGCCCTCGCGCAGCAGCGAACCGCCGAGCTTGTGGCCGGCCTCGACGTGCAGTTCGTTGACGCCGCGCGGCGCCAGCGTGGCCAGCATCGCCGCCAGGTCGACCTTGCCGCCGGGGCCGGGCTGCATCAGCACCTCGGCCCCCACGGCTTCGAGCCTGGCGCGGCGCTCGGCGTCGTCCTCGGCGGCAAAGATCCACACGCCGCGCCCCGGCGGCGCGAGCAGTTTCGCGGCCGGCGGCGTCTGCAGGCGCGAGTCGACGACGATGCGCACCGGCTGCAGCAGCGTGGGCACCGCTCGCACGTCCAGCCGCGGGTCGTCCTCCAGCACGGTGCCGATGCCGGTGAGCACGGCCGAGGCGCGGCGCCGCCAGGCATGGCCGTCGGCGCGTGCGGCCTCGCCGGTGATCCACTGGCTGCGCCCGTCGGCGAGTGCCGTGCGGCCGTCCAGCGAGGCCGCGACCTTCAGCCTCACCCAGGGCCGGCCGCGCGTGAAGCGCGAGAAGAAGCCGACGTTGACGTATTGCGCGGCCTCGGCGAGCTCCGGCGCACCGGCCTCGGCGGCCAGCACGACCTCGATGCCGGCCGCACGCAGCCGCGCCAGGCCCTGGCCGGCGACCTGCGGGAAGGGGTCGCCGACGGCGACGACGACGCGGCCGAGACGCGCGGCGATCAGCGCGTCGCAGCACGGCGGCGTGCGGCCGAAGTGCGCGCAGGGCTCCAGCGTGACCCAGGCCGTGGCGCCGGCGACGTCGTGGCCGGCGGCCTGCGCCTCGCGCAGCGCCATGACCTCGGCATGCGGGCCGCCAGCCACCTGCGTGGCGCCCTGGCCGAGCACGCGGCCGTCGGCGTGGCCGATGACGCAGCCCACGCGCGGATTGGGCTCGGTGACGCCGAAGCCGGTCTCGGCCAGCGCCAGCGCCTCGGCCAGGCGCTGGCAGTCCAGCGGGGACAGGGAGGGCAGGGGGGAGGGGCGGGTCGGGGTCTGCGGCGGCATGGACCGCAGTGTAGGCAGCCCGCGTCAGCTCGTCGGCTGGTGCGCGAGGGTGGGCGTGGGGCAGCCGAAGGCCGTCGCCAGGCCGTCGCCGGCGCGGATGACCAGGTAGTTCTGGTTCGCGCGCGGGCCGGTGACGTCGGTGTAGGTGCCGCCCGCAAAGTAGCGGCAGGCCTTCACGCGCGTGGCCGAGGTCGCGGCCAGCGTCGCCGCCATCAGCGTCGACGGGCGGAAGTCGAGCCGGCCCGACCAGCCCTGAACGATGTTGTTCGTGACGGTGACCGGGATCGCGCAGAGGTAGGCGGTGTAGAAGCTCGGCGCGACGACGTCCTCGGTGTAGCACTGCACGTCCAGCGCCGAGGGCGCGGTGCGCTGCACCCACAGCTGCAGCGGCGCGGGCATCGCGCTCGGCGGCGACGGCGGGTTCAGGGCCTCGGCCGTCGTCGGCGGCGTGTTGCCCAGCGCATAGCGCAGGAAGCCGGCGAGCAGCACCGCGTTGTCGGTGCCGCAGCTGATGTTGGTGTCCAGCAGCAGCGCGGTCGAGCTGGCCGTCGTGGTGCAGATCGTCATCAGCGCGCTGACGTTGTCGAAGACCCAGGCCACGCCGCTGGCGCCGGGCGGGATCAGGCCGCTGCGGCCGGCCAGCCTGCCGCCGAGCTGGATCGCCCCCGGCGGGATCGCCCGGTGGCGGCCCTGCGGCGAGCCGCCGGTCGCGTCGCCGCGCGTCGGGATGCTGAGCATGGCCGACAGCTCCGGCGCGATGCCGGCGATGACCGTGGACAGCTGCACCGACTGCGTCTCGCCCGCGCGGTCCTGCCAGGTGACGTCCACGAGCAGCGACTTGCCGGCGCGCGGCGCCGGCATCGCGGTGACGGTGCGGGTGCGCGTGTAGGTGGCATTGCTGCCGGCGATCGCGGGGTCCGTGGTCGTGCCGGGCACGAGGTCGGCGTAGTCGGTCACGCCGGCGGTGGGGGTCAGCACGGCAAAGGCGCGCCACTCCTCGATCGCCTCCTGGGCCAGTCGCACGGCCTCGGAGCGCTGCTTGGCGGCGTCGGAGTTGGCGCGCAGCGTGGACTGCATGCCAACCAGCCCGAGCATGCCGATGGCCATCACGGCGAGCGCGACCAGCGCCTCGACGAGCGAGACGCCACGCGTGGACCTGCGGCGGGGGCTCGCCATCACGGGCTCCGGTAGTCGCGCCAGCTGCCGCCGACGCGCACCCAGCTGCCGTAGCGCGTGCGCAGCACGTTCAGCGCGACGGCGTCGTACTCCACCAGCAGCTCGCTGGACGAGGAGGTGCCGCTGGTCTGCAGCGTGCCTTCGGCGACGAGGGCGCCGCGGATGGTGGCCGCGCCGCCGCTGAGCGCCACCGTCGAGGTGGCCGCCGCGGTGGTGTCGCCGACCAGGTAGGCGAAGCCGTAGAGCACCACGCCCGGGTCCAGCGTCAGCGTGGTGCCGTCGACGATCAGCAGCACCGGCGTGGTGGTGGCCGGGTCGCCGACCGAGGCGTCCAGGGTCAGGTCGCCCTCGACCCAGATCACGCGGTCGGGGTTGTCGGCCAGCAGCGCATTGATGGCCGCGGCGCTGCACGGCGAGGCGCAGACCCGCAGCCCGGGCTGCTCTTGGTAGGTCTGGCGCCGCACGCCGAAGGTGGCGACGAACATGCGCTCGCCGGCACTCAGCGCCGGCGGCGCCGGCGGGGTGGTCGGCGGCGCGGTGGTCGCCAGCGCGGCCAGCCGCGCCTCGCCGGCGAGGATGCTGAATTCGCCCGGCGTACCCGGCAGCGTCTGCGCGGCCACGCGGGCGGTGTCCACCGCGCCGCCACTGAGCACCGTGAGGCCGCCGCTGGGTTCGTGCAGGTTGACCACGCGCAGCGGCGGCGCCGGGCTGGCGGCCGGGTTGACGCCCAGGCGTGCCGTCACCGCGGCCGCGGGCGGGCTGGGCAGTCCGCTCTTGAGCGCCAGCACGGCGCGCACGCGGGCCAGGCCGTCGCCGATCTCGGCCTGCGGTTCGAAGTTCAGGCAACGGTCGGTGACGCTCGCCGGCAGCCGGGTGCAGCCGTGGCTCTGGATCGACACCACGCCGGGGCGGTTGAGCAGTTGCGACTCGGGCGTGGCCGGCGTGGCGGCCGGGCCGGGCGCGGCCAGCCAGACGCGGAAGGCCGGATAGACGGCGCCGCCGGTGGGTGCGGTCGGGTCGAGCGGGGCGTCGTCGGGGCAGCTGCAGATGTTCCACCCGGTGCCGTCGAAGACGCAGGTCGGCCAGTTGCCATTGCGCGTCGGGTGCGTGACCTTGCCGTCCGCGGCGATGGCCAGGTAGCGCTGCGCGAAGCTCTTGGTCGGCGAGGTCTCGTTGCAGGCGCCGCTGATGCGCCCGCCGTTGAGCATCGCCAGCGACCACTCGATGCCGGCATCGGCCGCCTCGAAGGCCAGCGTGCCGCGGTACTGGTTGGCCGAGGTGCGTTGCTCGAAGATGAGGTTGCGGTTGGTGTACGCGGCCGTCAGCGAGACCAGGAACAGCAGCACCATCACGACGATCAGCGCCGCGGCGCCGCGCTGGCGGCGGGCGCCGCGGCGCGACCGTGGGTGCCGGGTCGGGCGCGGGTTCACGGGCACACCTGCGTCGGCGAGACGTTGAAGCGCACCGCGTCGTTGCGCAGCCGCACGCGGCTGGTGACGGTGCGGCTGACCGCCGGGTCGTTGGCGGCCTGGCCGCTGATCGTGACCACCAGGTCCTCCAGCTGCAGTTCCGGCCAGCAGCCCTGCGTGCCGTCCGGGCACAGGTTGGGGCAGGGCAGCTGCAGCACGGGCAGCGGCACGCGCTGAACGGTGAAGGCGGTGATGCGCAGCGTGTTGCGGTCGGTCACGTCCTGCGGCGAGCCGCTGCCGATCTGCGAGCGGATCGTCTGGTTCGTCAGCCGGTAGCTGTACACGTTGTCGGTCGGGATCAGGCCGCGCTCGTACGCATAGCGCACGACGAGATTCGGGTCGGCGAGGTCCACGTCGGCGTACTGGTTCTCCACCGGCGGTGCATTCGGCGCGTCCGCCATCCAGATCAGGTTGTAGATCGTGCCGTTGGCGCCGGCGCGGCGCAGGTCGCGGGTGATCAGGTCGGCGGTGGCGCGCAGGTCCTGCTGCACCTGGGTCTCGAGCAGCAGGCGCCGGTTCTCGCCCAGCTGCGAGGCGACGAGCAGTGCGGCGCCGGCGACGATGACCAGGCCCACCGCGACGCCGACCATCAGCTCGACCAGCGACAGGCCGCGCTGGGCGCGCAGCACCGTCGCTCGCGGCCGCTGCCGGGTCAGCATGCCGGCACCCCGCTGACCCGCCCGCCTGGCGAACACACGCTCGGGCGGCCGGCCAGGCTGACCATGGTGCGCAGCTTCGGCGGGTTCGCCATGCGCGTCAGCGAGGTCTCGGCCGAGAGCACCTCCGGGTCCAGCGTGAGGCCGCCGCCGACACCCACGTAGAAGGCGGCCATCGCGCCATTGCGCGGGTCGAAGCGCGCGATGTTGGGCGGCATCGAGAAGGCCTGGGACGGGATGGGCGCCACGCGAACGCCATCGGCGCTGGGCAGCTGCACCGTGCGGATCTCCACGCGGCCTGCGCTGCAGCGGCCGTTGGCCGGCGCCGAGCACTCGCAGCTGCAGGTCATCGGTCCGTCGCCCGGCCCGGCGCAGGTATGCACGACATAGCAGGTCATGCCCGAGGCGCCGGCGTTGAAGCTGATCTGCACCACCTCCTGCCGGCTGACCGCCTCGCTGCGCGCAAACTGGATGTCGGTCGTGAGCTGCGCGCTGGTGCCGCGCAGGCGCTGCATGTCGATCATCCCGCGGAACGAGGGCGCGGCCAGCGTCAGGATGACCGCCAGCACCGCGACGACGATCAGCAACTCCACCAGCGTGAAGCCGCGGTCGCGGGCAGGCCGCAGGCAGCGCCGGGCGGTGCTCATCGCGCCCAGCACCGACCCGGGTCGGTCCAGTCGATGGTGCTCGTGCCCGAGCCGTAGCTCAGGTTGCCGGCCTGCACGCGCGCGGCCATCAGGGCGCAGCGCCTGTCGCTGGCCTGCGTGCCGCTGGCGGTGGCGGTGACGACGTAGCCGGTGGCACTGACGTTGCTGAGCGCGAGCGTGTAGTACGCGTTGCCCGTGGTGGACGGCAGGCCCAGGCCCGGCGGCGACGCGGTCGGCGCCGCGCTGAGGTTGTCGCTGTAGCTGGGCCGGCTGCTGCGCCAGCGCTCCTGCGCCTGCTGCACCTGGCTGATGGCGTTGAAGGCCTCGCTGCGCCGGCCCTTGCGCACCGAGTCCTGGTAGGCCGGCAGCGCCACCGCCGCGATGATCGCGACGATCGCCACCGCGATCATCAACTCGATCAGCGTGAAGCCGCGGGCGGCCGCGCCGGGGGCGCGGCGGCGGCGGGGCGGGTGCAACGGGTGCGACATTTGGCACGGATTATCCGGAGCGCCGCCGACGCCGGGGCACCGCTCGTCGGCCGACGGGCGCCGCTCGTCTGCCCGAGCGCCCCGGGCAGCCGGGGCGCCCGGCCGCGGCTCAGCAGCGCGGGTAGCCGTACAGCGTGGCGGTCGGCGAGCAGCTGCGCACGCGCCCCATCAGGTTGACGACCTGGTGCACGGCGGCGCCGCTGCGGCCGACCACGCGCAGCGTGCCGGTCGGCGTGCTGGTGCCCTTGAGCGGGTCGAAGAGGATGCTGCTCACGTTGGCCTGCACGCCGACCGCGTCGCCGGGCGCGAAGTGCACGACACGGTGCACGCGCGCCGGCCCGTTGCACTGCGCGCTGCCGTCGGCCTCGGCACGGCAGTGGCGTGCGCTGCCCTGGTGGATGACCCAGCCGCTGCCGCCGGCGCCGCTGGTGAAGCTGACGCGCAGCGACTCGTGGTGCGCCGCGGCCAGGCTGCGCGCGAAGTGCAGGTCGGTCTCCAGCTGCGCGGCCGCGCCTTCCAGGTGGCGCCGCTCGCGCGCCGACTCGAAGCCGGGCAGCGCGGCACCCAGCACGACCGCCGTCACCGCCAGCACGATCAGGCTCTCGACGAGGGTCACGCCGCGCTGTGCGGCCGGGCGGACGGGTCGGTGGCTGCGGTGGTTCATCGGAGGGCTCCCAGGCGTGTCGCGATGGGCGGCACTGTAGGAAGCCGCAGGCCGCTTCGCGACCCCAGCCGGTGGGTTTGCGGAGGGGTCCCGAGTGGGCCCCCCGCCGGCATCCCCCGGGCGGGGGTGCCGTGCGGAGAGCCGCCTCAGATGTCGCGGATCAGCTGCCGGAAGGCGTTGACGTCCTCGAACTCGCGGTAGACCGACGCGAAGCGCACGTAGGCGACCTTGTCGATGCGCTTGAGCTCCCGCATCACGAGCTCGCCCAGGCGCGCGCTGGGCACCTCGCGCAGGCCGCTGGCCAGCAGCTTGTCCTGGATGCGGTCCAGCGCGCTGTCCACCTGCTCGGTGCTGACCGGCCGCTTGCGCAGCGCCAGCATCATCGAGCCGCGCAGCTTGGCGGGGTCGAAGTCCACGCGCGAGCCGTCCTTCTTGACCACCGCGGGCAGCGCGATCTCGGGCCGCTCGTAGGTGGTGAAGCGCTTGTCGCACTTCAGGCAGCGGCGGCGGCGGCGGATGACGTCGCCTTCGTCGGACTCGCGGGTCTCGACGACCTGCGTCTCGTCGTGGCTGCAGTAGGGGCAGCGCATGGGCGGCTGGGCCGGCCGGCGCGCTAGCGGTAGACGGGAAAGTCGCGCGTCAGCGCCGCGACCCGCTCGCGCACCGCGGCGATGTTCGCCTCGTCGTGGGGGCGGTCCAGCACGTCGGCGATCAGGTTCGCGGTCTGCCGCGCCTGCTCCTCCCGGAAGCCGCGCGTCGTCATCGCCGGCGTGCCCAGGCGGATGCCGCTGGTGACCATCGGTTTCTGCGGATCGTTGGGGATGCCGTTCTTGTTGCAGGTCATGTGCGCGGCACCCAGGATGGCCTCGGCCTCCTTGCCGGTCAGGTTCTTGGGCCGCAGGTCCACCAGCATCACGTGGCTCTCGGTGCGGCCGCTGACGATGCGCAGCCCGCGCTCGATCAGCGTCTCGGCCAGCACCTTCGCGTTGGCGACGACCTGTGCCTGGTAGGCCCGGAACTCCGGCGTCAGCGCCTCCTTGAAGGCCACCGCCTTGCCGGCGATCACGTGCATCAGCGGCCCGCCCTGGATGCCGGGGAAGATGGCGCTGTTGATCTTCTTGGCGATGGCCTCGTCGTTCATCAGCACGATGCCGCCACGCGGGCCGCGCAGGCTCTTGTGCGTGGTGCTGGTGACGACGTCGGCATGCGGCATCGGGTTGGGGTAGACGCCGGCGGCGATCAGGCCGGCGTAATGCGCCATGTCCACCATGAAGACCGCGCCGACGGCCTTGGCCACCTTCGCGAAGCGCTCGAAGTCGATGCGCAGGCTGTAGGCGCTGGCGCCGGCGATGATGAGCTTCGGGCGGTGCTCGTGCGCCAGGCGTTCCATCGCGTCGTAGTCGATGGCCTCGGCGGCGTCCAGGCCGTAGCTGACGACCTTGAACCACTTGCCGCTCATGTTGAGCGCCATGCCGTGCGTGAGGTGGCCGCCTTCGGCCAGGCTCATGCCCATGATCGTGTCGCCGGGCTGCAGCAGGCCGAAGAAGACGGCCTGGTTGGCCTGGCTGCCGCTGTTGGCCTGCACGTTGGCGTAGCCGGCGCCGAAGAGCTGCCTGGCGCGGTCGATGGCCAGCTGCTCGACGACGTCCACGTTCTCGCAGCCGCCGTAGTAGCGCTTGCCCGGGTAGCCCTCGGCGTACTTGTTGGTGAGCTGGCTGCCCTGCGCGGCCATCACCGCGGGGCTGGTGTAGTTCTCGCTGGCGATGAGCTCGATGTGCTCTTCCTGGCGGCGGTTCTCGGCCTCGATCGCGGCCCAGACCTCGGGGTCGACGGCGGCGATGGTGGACGTGGTGCGGTCGAACATGGCAGTCCTCTCGTCGGGGCCGGGTGCCGGGCATGCCCGGCACCCGGCCCGCGGGGAAGATGGGCCTTCTGGCCACGCGGCGGCGTGGTCGAGGGCTGCCCAGGCGAACGGCGGACGCCGCCGACGGGCCCTCGCGGCCGGCCGGCGGCCTGCGCTCCCCGGTGGTCGTCCACCTCGGGGCGGGGCCCCTATCGCCAGTCGCGCAGGAGCCGAAGTTTATCCGCGCGGGCCCGCACGGCCCGCACGGCCGCCTCAGTTCAGCAGCGCGACCTTCTCGACGGCCTTGGCCTCGGCCGGCGCCGCCGGCGCCTGCACTTCCAGCGCCCGCGGCGGCTGGTTGCTGGCGTTGATGGGCACGCTGACGCCTTCGGCCACGCTGCGCATCAAGGCCTGTTCGGCCAGCACCTTGGCGGCGTAGCCGCCGTCGCTGTCGAGCAGCGCGGCGCCGACGTAGTAGCGCAGGCCTTCCTGGATGCCGCCGGCGCGCGCGATGCACTCCTTGAGCACCTGCACGCCCACGCGCAGGTTGGCGATGGGGTCGAAGGCCGCGTGCGTGCCGCCGAAGCGCTCGAACTTGTCGTCGTGCACGCGCGTGAGCACCTGCATCAGGCCCTGCGCGCCCACCGGACTCTGCGCGAAGGGGTTGAAGCTCGACTCGATGGCCATGATGGCCAGGATCAGCGTCGGGTCCAGCCCGGCGCGCTGGCTGATCGTCCACGCCTCCTGCACCAGCGCGCCCACCGGCTCCGGCGCCACCTTGTAGCGGCGCGCGATCCAGCGCGTCAGCTGCGCCTGGTCCCGGGGCAGGGCCTTGGGGTCGGTGGCGGTGGCGCGCTGCACGGCGGTCGGCTCGGCGAAGACCGCCAGCATGTTGCCCGAGGCGATCGTGCGTTCCTCGTGGCGGCCCTGCAGCCATTCGAGGACGACCGTCTCGACCTGGTGGCGCATCTCCGGCCGGCCCAGTGCCAGCGCGATGACGACCAGCGACGCCAGGCCCACGAGGGCCAGCGTGTTGTGGCTGATCTCGAGCAGGCCGCGCCCGACGTCCCTGGCGAAGACCGCCAGCGACCGGGTGGTGGCCTGCTGTGCACGACGCAACTTGGCGAAGGCTCGCATGTCCATACTCCTGAAGTCCGCTCCCCAGCCGCGCACCTGTGCCGGCGCGTCGTGGGCTTCAGTGGTGAAATGGCCGTTGCGGCGCTCGTCGGCGGCACAGCACGCCCCGCGGCGCGATCTCTTCGTCGTCGCGCCGTCGCCGCGGCGCCTTTACGGCGCCGTCTGCACGGGGTTAACCCTGAAGCTCCAAGGCTGGCGGCGATCCTAGCAACCGCTAAATACCCGGTCAAGAATAAGAACTTGGCCTCTAATCTCCAAAAGATATGAAGTACCGGGACCTGCGAGACTTCATCGACCAGCTCGAAAAGCGTGGCCAGCTGCGGAAACTGGCCGATCCGGTCTCGCCCAGGCTCGAAATGACCGCCATCGGCGACCAACTGCTTCGAGCTGGCGGCCCGGCGGTGCTCTGCACGGCGCCCAGCGGTTACAACATTCCCTGCCTGATCAACCTCTTCGGCACCCCGGAACGCGTGGCCCTGGGTCTGGGGGCCTCCTCGCTGTCGGATCTGCGCGACGTCGGCCGGCTGCTGGCGGCGCTGAAGGAGCCGGAGCCGCCCAAGGGCCTGAAGGACGCCGGCAAGCTGCTGCACTTGGTCAAGGCGGTGTGGGACATGAAGCCGGCGCTGCAGCGCAGCGCGCCCTGGCAGCAGGTGGTGCTGCAGGGCGACGAGGTGGACCTCGGGACGCTGCCGGTGCAGACCTGCTGGCCGGGCGACGCCGGGCCGCTGATCACCTGGGGCCTGGTCGTCACGCGCGGCCCGCAGGGCGTGGCGCAGCCACGCACGCGGCAGAACCTGGGCATCTACCGGCAGCAGGTGATCGGCCCGCGCGAGGTCATCATGCGCTGGCTGGCGCACCGCGGCGGCGCGCTGGACTTCCGCGAGTTCGCCCGCGCCCAGCCCGGGCAGCCGTTTCCGATCGCCGTCGTGCTGGGCGCCGATCCGGCGACCATCCTGGGCGCGGTCACGCCGGTGCCGGACAGCCTCTCCGAGTACCAGTTTGCCGGCCTGCTGCGCGGCAGCCGCACCGAACTGGTCGACGGCAGCGTCGGCGAGGGCAGCCTGAAGCTGCAGCTGCCGGCCAGCGCCGAGATCGTTCTCGAGGGGCACATTCCGCCGGCCGCGGCCGGCTACGAGGGCGTGTCCGCCGCCGGCGTGCCGCTGAAGGAGCGTGGCGGCTACCTGCACGCGCTGGAGGGGCCCTTCGGCGACCACACGGGCTACTACAACGAGCAGGACTGGTTCCCCGTCTTCCGCATCGACCGGCTGTCGCGACGTGCCGATGCGATCTACCACTCCACCTACACCGGCAAGCCGCCGGACGAACCGGCGGTGCTGGGCGTGGCGCTCAACGAGGTCTTCGTGCCGATCCTGCAGAAGCAGTTTCCGGAGATCGCCGACTTCTACCTGCCGCCGGAGGGCTGCAGCTACCGGCTGGCCGTGATCAGCCTGCGCAAGGCCTACCCCGGCCATGCCAAGCGAGTGATGTTCGGGCTGTGGAGCTTCCTGCGCCAGTTCATGTATACGAAGTTCATCGTCGTCGTCGACGACGACGTGGACATCCGCGACTGGAAGGAGGTGGTGTGGGCGATCACCACGCGCATGGACCCGGTGCGCGACACCGTGCTCGTGGACTCGACGCCGATCGACTACCTGGACTTCGCCTCGCCGGTCAGCGGCCTGGGCGGCAAGCTGGGCTGGGACGCCACCAACAAGTGGCCGGGCGAGACGGCGCGCGAATGGGGGCGGCCGATCGCGATGGACGCTGCGGTGACGTCCCGGGTGCAGGGGATCGTCGAGCGGCTGCTGGCGGCGCGCTGAGGGCGCGGGGGCGCGCGCGACGGCGCGGCAGGGCCTTAGTCCGTCGGTCCACCCTATCGGTGCGGCCTATCGGTGCGTCGGCTCGTTTGACGATTCCTTGTTGCGGGCGTGCGGCCTGCTGGCTTATCCTGAATTCGCCTTCTCGAAGGCACATCCGATGGCGCAGTCCGCTGCGCGTCAGGAGCCCCGGACTTCATTCCTCCGGAGCCCCACTGGCGGCGAGAGCCGCCCGCCCCTCCGACCGGGAACGGTCCGGAGGGGTTTCGCTTTTCCGGCCCCGACTGCGCTTCAGATCGCTGCGCGTGCGTCCTCGCGGATCATGTCCGCCGCCTTCTCGGCGATCATGATCACCGGTGCGCTGGTATTGCCGGACACGATGCGAGGCATGACCGACGCGTCCACCACGCGCAGGCCCTGCATGCCGTGCACGCGCAGACGGGCGTCGACGACGTCCTGCGCCGGGTCCGGGCCCATGCGGCAGCTGCCCACCGGGTGGTAGATCGTGTCGGCGTGACGGCGGATGAAGTCCTCGACCTCGGCGTCGCTCTGCGCCTGCGCCGAGGTCCGCAGCTCGCGCGCGCCGCAGGCCGCCAGCGCCGGCTGCTCCAGGATCTGCCGCATCAGCCGGAAGCCGCGCAGCAGCCGCCTGAGGTCGTCGCCCGCGCTCAGGAAGGCGGGGTCGATCAGCGGCGCGGCCAGCGGGTCGCCGCTGGCCAGCGCGACGCTGCCGCGGCTGGTCGGCCGCAGCAGGCAGACATGGCACGACCAGCCATGGCCGAAGACGGTCTTGCGGCCATGGTCCACCAGCTTGCCGATGACGAAGTGCAGCTGCAGGTCCGGCGTGGCCACGTCGGGCGAGCTGCGCACGAAGCCGCCGGCCTCGGCGAAGTTGGTCGT
>CAZUPH010000063.1:16792-19986 GCA_964621995.1 uncultured Rubrivivax sp.
TCAGCATGCCGCTGCGATCGCGCCGCCATTCCAGGATGCCCTTCAGCACGCGCCAGGCACCGGCCGGCGAGAGCCCGAACAGGTCCTTCAGGTGCGGCGCGTCGTAGACCAGCACGACGTCCACGTGGTCGTGCAGGTGCTGCCCGACGCCGGGCAGCGCGTGCACGAGCGGGATGCCGTGGCGCTGCAGCTGCGCGCCGTCGCCCACGCCCGAGAGCATCAGCAGCTGCGGCGACTGCAGCGCGCCGGCGCTGAGCAGCACCTCGCGCCGGGCCTGCAGCGAGCGCGTGGCGCCCCCCTGGCGGAACTCGACGCCGCTGGCGCGCCGGCCGTCGAACAGCACGCGCGTGGCCTGCACGCCGGTCAGCACCTGCAGGTTGGCGCGCCGGCCCAGGTGCGGCGTGAGGTAGGCCTTGGCGGCGCTGAAGCGTTCGCCGTTGCGGTGCGTCACCTGGTACAGGCCCACGCCTTCCTGCTCGGCGCCGTTGAAGTCCGGGTTGGCGCGGTGGCCGGCCTGCTGCGCGGCCTGCACGAAGAGCGCGCCGAAGCGGTTCGGGCTGCGCAGGTCCATCACGTTGAGCGGGCCGCCGCTGCCGTGCCAGTCGTCGGCGCCGCGCTCGTTGTGCTCGGCGCGCTTGAAGTAGGGCAGCACGTCGGCCCAGCCCCAGCCGGGGTTGCCGAGTGCGGCCCAGTGCTCGTAGTCCTCGCGCTGGCCGCGCAGGTAGATCATGGCGTTGACCGAGCTCGAGCCGCCCAGCACCTTGCCGCGCGGCTGGTAGCCGCGCCGCCCGCCCAGGCCGGGCTGCGGCACCGTCTGGAAGGCCCAGTTGGCCTGGCCGTTCTTGGCCAGCACCGCCAGCCCCGCGGGGCAGTGGATCAGCACGCTGCGGTCGGTCGGCCCGGCCTCGAGCAGGCAGACGCTGACCGCGGGGTCCTCGCTCAGGCGCGAGGCCAGCACGCAGCCTGCCGAGCCGCCGCCGACGACGATGTAGTCGAACATGCGTTCTTGCTTTCTGTTGTGTTGTCTCCGCGGGCGATCATAGGGTGGGGCCCAGGCGCAGGGACTGCGGCAGCGCAAGACCGGGTGGCGGCTTCGCGCAGGCGTCCGTTCTGGGCATAATCGCGCCCCCTGCCGCCCCGGGGCCGGTTCGTCGCGGCAGCGCCCGCGACGCCCTCGCGACCGCGCACCCACCGACCGCCTCCCGCGCCGTCGAGGTTGCCCGCCCGGCCCGCCGACCGCGGCACGTCATGTCTGAGGCCGCGCGCCCGCCCTGCTTGCCGGCGGCGCGTGGCCAGGGAGTCCTTCGTGTACAAGCATTTCGAACGCCTGGTGCATCCGTACCCGGATGCGCTGCCGGCGCCGCCGCCGAAGCGGTTCTTCGCGTTCCTCTGGGAATGCTCGCGCGGCGTGCGCCCCTACCTGGCGCTGCTGGTGGTGCTGACCGCCGGCATCGGCGCCTTCGAGGCCTTCCTCTTCAGCATGATGGCCCACGTGGTCGACGTGCTGGCCGAGGTGAAGCCGGCCGAGCTGTGGCAGCGCCACGGCGGCACGCTCGCGCTGCTGTCCGTCGTGCTCGCCGGCAGCGTGGCGCTGGCCGCGATGCAGGCGCTGGTGAAGTACCAGGCCGTCTTCGGCAACTTCCCGATGCGGCTGCGCTGGAACTTCCACCGGCTGCTGCTCGAGCAGAGCATGGCCTTCTACCAGGACGAGTTCGCCGGCCGCATCGCCACCAAGGTGATGCAGACCTCGCTGGCGGTGCGCGACACCTGGCTCATCTTCGCCGACATCCTGGTCTACGTGGTCATCTACTTCGTGACCATGGTGGCCATCGTCGGCGCCTTCGACGCCTGGCTGATCGTGCCCTTCCTGGGCTGGCTGGCGGCCTATGTGGTGACGCTGTGGTACTTCGTGCCCAAGCTCGGCCGCATCGCGCAGCTGCAGGCCGACGCACGCTCGCTGATGACCGGCCGCGTCACCGACGCGTACACCAACATCGCCACCGTCAAGCTGTTCTCGCACGCCCACCGCGAGGCCCACTTCGCGCGCGGCGCGATGCAGGAGTTCATGACCACCGTGCACGCGCAGATGCGCCTGGTTACGGCCTTCGAGGTGGTCAACCAGGCGCTGTCGGTGCTGCTGATCGCGGCCACCGCCGGCGCCTGCCTGCTGCTGTGGACGCAGGGCCAGGTCGGCGTCGGCGCGGTGGCGGCGGCCACCGCGATGGCCTTCCGGCTGAACGGCATCTCGCACTGGATCATGTGGGAGATGGCCTCGCTGTTCGAGCACATCGGCACCGTCAACGACGGCATGGCCACGCTGTCGAAGGCGCGCCAGGTCGTCGACCGGCCGGGCTCGGTCGAGCTGCAGGTGCCGCACGGCGAGGTGCGCTTCGAGGACGTGAGCTTCGGCTACGGCGGCGCGAAGCCGGTCGTCGACGGCTTCAGCCTGACGATCCGGCCGGGCGAGAAGATCGGCCTCGTCGGCCGCTCGGGCGCCGGCAAGAGCACCATCGTCAACCTGCTGCTGCGCCTGTACGACGTGGACGGCGGCCGCATCCTGATCGACGGCCAGGACATCGCGCAGGTCACGCAGGAAAGCCTGCGCCGGCAGGTGGGCATGGTCACGCAGGACACCTCGCTGCTGCACCGCTCGGTGCGCGACAACATCGTCTACGGCCGGCCCGACGCCACCGACGACGACATGGTCCGCGCCGCCGAGCGCGCCGAGGCCGACGAATTCATCGCCGGGCTGACCGACCCCAAGGGCCGGCGCGGCTTCGACGCGCATGTGGGCGAGCGCGGCGTCAAGCTCTCGGGCGGCCAGCGCCAGCGCGTGGCGATCGCGCGCGTGATGCTCAAGGACGCGCCCATCCTGCTGCTGGACGAGGCGACCAGCGCGCTGGACAGTGAGGTCGAGGCCGCCATCCAGGCCAGCCTGTACCGGCTGATGGAAGGCAAGACGGTGGTCGCGATCGCGCACCGGCTGTCCACCATCGCGGCGATGGACCGGCTGGTGGTGATGGACGCCGGGCGCATCGTCGAGACGGGCGACCACAAGAGCCTGCTGGCCGCCGGCGGCCTGTACGCGCGGCTGTGGGCGCACCAGAGCGGCGGCTTCCTCGGCGAGGACGACGACGAGGGCCCGGCGGCGCCGCCGCCGGTGGCGGTGGCGGCCTGAGGCACGGGCTGAGGCG
>CAZUPH010000064.1:0-4370 GCA_964621995.1 uncultured Rubrivivax sp.
CCATCAGGCACAGGAAGATCGCGCAGCCGAAGATCCAGACCAGCTCGCGCGGCTTCTGGTAGCTGCCGTAGATCATGCCGCGGAACATGTGCAGGTAGACGACGACGAAGAAGGCGCTGGCGCCGGTGGAGTGCATGTAGCGCACCAGCCAGCCCCAGGGCACGTCGCGCATGATGTACTCGACCGAGGCGAAGGCCAGCGCCGCGTCGGGCTTGTAGTGCATCACCAGGAAGATGCCGGTGACGATCTGGATCACCAGCACCAGCAGCGCCAGGCTGCCGAAGAAGTACCAGAAGTTGAAGTTCTTCGGCGCGTAGTACTCGGACAGGTGCTTCCTGTACTCGGCGAACGCGGTCGGGAACCGGTTCTCCAGCCACACCGTCGCCTGGGTCGCGGCGGACGATCCCGCCGGTGCTTCCTTGAATTCAGCCATTCCTTGTGCCTCGGTCGTTGAGCGGATACTGCTTGCTCAGGCCTGCTTGTCCTCGCCGATCAGCAGAACGGTGTCGGACAGGTACATGTGCGGCGGCACCTCGAGGTTGTCGGGTGCGGGCTTGTTCTTGAACACCCGCCCGGCGAGGTCGAAGGTCGAGCCGTGGCAGGCGCACAGGAAGCCGCCGACCCAGTCGTCGGGCAGCGAGGGCTGCGGCCCCGGGGTGAACCTGTCGCCGGGCGAGCAGCCCAGGTGCGTGCAGATGCCCACGCCGACGAAGAACTCCGGCTTGATCGAGCGGTGCGGGTTGCGCGCGTACTCCGGCGTCGGGTACTGCGTGCGCTGCGAGGCCGGATCGGCCAGCTGCGGGTCCAGCCTGGCCAGCTCCGCGACCTGCTCGGGCGTGCGGCGCAGGATCCACACCGGCTTGCCGCGCCACTCGACCGTGAGCTTCTGGCCCGGCTGCAGGCTGCTGATGTCGACCTGGACCGGGGCCCCGGCGGCGCGTGCACGCTCGGAGGGCGCGAAGCTGCTGACGAAGGGGATGGCCGTCGCCACGCCGCCGATCGCGCCCGCGCCGCAGGTGATGGCGATCCAGGTGCGCCGTTCCTTGTCTACCGTCATCGAATTGGCGGAGCCCGGGGCCGGGACGGCGTCGCTCATGGGAATCCTCTGGAGACTGGGTGAGATTCGGATCAACCGCGGATTCTAGTCCACCTCCCATGCCCCCCTGGGCCCGGGCGGTCACCGGCGCCGGCCCCCGGGGCGCACGGCATTGACGCCCTGCCCCGGGGCCACTACCGTGAGCGCCGCGAGGGCGCCGGCCGGCGGGCCGCGGCGGGCAGGACGAGACCAGCGCAGGACAACCCAGGAGCAGCGCAGCCATGAGTTTTGCATCGGAATTCAAGGAGTTCGCCCTCAAGGGCAATGTGATGGACCTCGCCGTGGGCGTGATCATCGGCGGCGCTTTCGGCAAGATCGTCGACTCGGTCGTCGGCGACCTGATCATGCCGGTGGTCAGCAAGATCTTCGGCGGCCTGGACTTCTCCTCGTACTACCTGCCGCTGGCCGGGCAGGACATGGGGCTGCCGCTGGTCGAGGCCAAGAAGCTCGGCGCGGTCTTCGCGTACGGCAACTTCATCACCATCGCGTTCAACTTCGCGATCCTGGCGCTGATCATCTTCATCATGATCAAGCAGGTGAACCGCCTCAAGCGCGAGGCCCCGCCGGCCCCCCCGGCCCCGCCGCCGCCCACGCCCGAGGACGTGCTGCTGCTGCGCGAGATCCGCGACGCCTTGCGCAAGTAGCGGATCACGCTGTAACCAGATCTGAATTGGCGCGCCGCCACGGGGCTGTTGGCGCGCTCGCGGCGCGGGGGTCTGTCGCATACTAGGCAGGCCGCCCCCGCGCCGATGAAGCCCAACCCCGTCCACCGCCTGCCCGCGCCGCTGGAGGCCGCCGTCCAGCGGTTGAAGATGGCGGCGCGCGAGGCCGCCGAGCGCACGATCGAGAGCCTGGGGCTGGCCGCGCTGGCGTCCACCAACGCCTTCCACCGCGACGGGCTGCTGGGTGCGCAGTTCGAGCTCAACCGCAAGTCGGCGGTCTTCGTGCTGACCTTCAACGACGCGTTCGACGAACGCATCGTGCGCGAGATCGCGCCCAGGGTCGGGCCGGCCGGCGGCGCCTTGGGTGCGGCGGCGCAGGCGCCCGCGGCCCCGACCAACTGGGACGCGCTGAGCCTGGTCGAGGACCATGAGGTCGAGGTCCAGATCTCGGCCGAGCGCTTCGGCCTGGAGATCGCGCACGACTGCGAATGGGAGCTGCGCGAGCTCGACGCCTACGTCGGCTCGCTGCTGGGCTTCGCCGGCAGCGACAAGGACCGCAACCCGCTGCGCCCGGAGGTCGTCGGCCACGCGATGATCCGCGGCATCGAGGCGGTTTCCGAGCGCGCCGAGATCCGCAAGGTGCTGTCCGCCGAGCTGAGCCGCTCGCTCGGCGGGATGCTGCGCACCGCCTATGCCGACATCGTGGCCGAGCTGCGCGGCGCCGGCGTGCAGCCGCTGGGGCTGACCGTGCGCGGGCGGCCGGCGCGCGGGAGCGGCGGCGGCGACAGCGTGCAGGCCAGCGGCTACGACACCGCCGCGCGCCACCTGGACGAGGAGCGGCTGCACAGCGGCCGGGGCGCGGCGCCCGGCCACGGCCCGACCAGCGGCTACGACAGCCGCCTGGGCGGCCGCCGCTCGGGCAGCGGGCACGCCAGCGCCTACGGCGGGCCGGGCACCGGCTACGGGGGCCCGTCGTCGGGCGGCTTCGCGCCGTCCACGCGCACCGGCGCGGCCGGCTACGGCCGCGGCACGCCGATCGGCCAGGTGGACCCGGCGCTGATGTCGCTGATCCGCCGCCTGCACCACAGCGCACCACTGGACGACGGCGGGGCCAGCGACTTCGGCGACGCCGGCTTCGGCGCGCCGCTGCCGAACCTGATCCGCGCCCACCGCGACGAGCTGCGCCAGGCCTCCGGCGGCACGGTCGATCACATGGTGATCGACGTCATCGGCTTCCTGTTCGACCAGATCCTGGCCGACCCCAAGGTGCCGCCGCAGATGGCCAAGCTGCTGGCGCGGCTGCAGCTGCCGGTGCTGCGCGCCGCGCTGGGCGACCCGGGCTTCTTCTCGTCGCGCCGCCACCCGGTGCGCCGCTTCGTCAACCGCATCGCCTCGCTGGGTGCGGCCTTCGAGGACTTCGGCGACGAGGAGGCCCGCAGCTTCCTGAGCAAGGTGCGCGAGCTGGTGCAGGAGGTCGTCGAGGGCGAGTTCGACCAGATCGAGACCTACGAGGCCAAGCTCGCCGCGCTGGAGAGCTTCGTCGCCGAGCAGGCCGCGCGCGAGGTGCGCTCGCAGGGCGATCCGGCGGCGCTGCTGTCGGAGAAGGAGGACCAGGCGCGGCTGCGTGCGCTGTATGCCGAGCGCCTGGCCGGCGAGCTCAAGGGCATCAGTGCGCCGGCCTTCCTGCGCGACTTCATCAGCCGCGTCTGGAGCCAGGTGCTGCTGCGCGCCGCCGAGCGCGGCGGCCCCGAGGGCGAGCTCGCGCAGCGCATGCGCCGCGCCGGCCGCGAGCTGTTCCTGAGCGTGCAGCCCAAGGCCACGCCGGCGCTGCGCAAGGCCTTCCTGGCCGAGCTGCCCAAGCTGATGCAGGAGCTCACCGAGGGCATGAACCTTATCGGCTGGCCCGAGGCGCAGCGCCGCGCCTTCTTCGGCCAGCTGATGCCGGCGCATGCCGAGGCGCTGAAGAGCCCGGGCAGCGGCGCGCGGCAGCTCGACATCAACCTGGAGGCCAAGCGCGTCGAGGGCGCGCTGCACCGGCCGATGCCCTCGCGCGAGGAACTGCGCGCGGTGCCGCCCTCGGCGCTGCCGGTGCTGACCGAGGAGGTCGAACTGCCGGTCTTCACCGCGGCGGAGGCCGCGCGCGTGGGCCTGGTGGACGAGCAGGCGGTGGACTGGACGCAGCCGGTGGCACCGGCCCCCGCGGCCGAGGCCGCGGCGGCCGCCGCCGAGCGTGCCGCGGCCGCCGACCCGACGCCGCCGCTGCCCGGGCTGCCGGCGGCCGCCGAGCCGCCCGAGCCTGCCGGCGGCCGCGCGCTGGCCGACAACGTGCAGATCGGCTTCGCCTACCAGATGCAGCTCAAGGGCGAGTGGCAGAAGGTGCGGCTGGCGCATGTCAGCCCAGGGCGCAGCTTCTTCATCTTCACGCATGGCGCGCGCCACAAGGAGACCGTCTCGCTGACCCAGCGCATGCTGGTCAAGCTGGCCGAGGCCGGCCGCCTGCGCGCCTACGAGACGGCCTACCTGATCGACCGCGCGACCGCGCGCGCGCGCAAGCAGCTCGCGGCGCTGGGCGGAGGCTCGGGCGGCGGCGCGGGCGCCGGGGCCGCGGCGGC
>CAZUPH010000064.1:4380-18584 GCA_964621995.1 uncultured Rubrivivax sp.
TGAAGCCCGCGGCCGGCCCGGCCGCCGAGAGCGGGCGGCGCGTTCAGCCCGCCGCCACCCACTGCCGCGCCATGCGCAGCGCCGCGACCAGGCTGGCCGCGTCGGCCCGGCCCTGCCCGGCGATGTCGAAGGCCGTGCCGTGGTCCGGGCTGGTGCGCACGAAGGGCAGGCCCAGCGTGACGTTGACGCCCTGCTCCACGCCCAGGTACTTGACCGGGATCAGCCCGTGGTCGTGCAGCATCGCCACGACGAGGTCGAACTCGCCGCGGCGCGCGCGCATGAAGACGGTGTCCGGCGCATACGGGCCGCTGGCCGCGATGCCCTCGGCCTGGGCTGCGGCGACCGCCGGCGCGATGACGCGGATCTCCTCGTCGCCGAACAGCCCGCCCTCGCCGGCATGCGGGTTGAGCCCGGCCACCGCGATGCGCGGCGGCGCGGCCTGCCAGGCGCGCGCGGCGCGCTGTGCGATGCGCAGCGTGTCCAGCACCGCGTCGAAGGTGATGGCGTCCAGCGCACTGCGCACCGACTGGTGGATCGTCACCAGCACCACGCGCAGCTCGGGGTTGGCCAGCATCATGCGCACCGGCGGCGGCGCGGCGCCGGGCGCCGCGGCCAGCGCCTGCAGCATCTCGGTGTGGCCCGGGTAGGGCAGGCCGGCGGCGGCCAGCGCCTCCTTGTGGATCGGCGCGGTGACGAGGGCCGCGCCCTGCCCGGCACGCACCAGCGCCACCGCATGCTCGATGCAGCGTGCGGCGGCCGCGCCGCTGCGCGCGTCGATGCGCCCCCAGGGCAGCGCGGCCAGGCCCTGCGGCAGGCCGGGCGGCACGATGACCTGCAGGCAGCCCGGCGGCACCGCGGCCAGGTCCCCGGGGCCGTCGACGACCGCGGTCATCGCCGCGCCGGCGCGGCGCAGCACGCCGGCGTCGCCGACCACCAGCGCGCCGGCCAGCTCGCCGGCCGCGTGGGCCTTGACGACGATCTCCGGCCCGATGCCGGCGGCGTCGCCCATCGTCACCAGCAGCGGTCTCATGCCGGGTTGTCGATGTCGATGAAGCGGTGCTCCAGCCCCAGCTCGCGCGCCACCTGCGCGGCCACCGCCGGCGCGCCGTAGCGCTCGGTGGCGTGGTGACCGCAGGCCAGGAAGGCGACGCCGGTCTCGCGCGCCAGGTGGGCCTGCGGCTCGGAGACCTCGCCGGTCAGGAAGGCATCGGCGCCGGCGGCGACGGCCGCCTCGAAGTAGCCCTGCGCGCCGCCGGTGCACCAGGCCACGCGCCTCAGCGCCCGGCCGTCGCCGGGCAGCAGCAGGACCTCGCGGCCGAGCTGCGCGCGGGCCAGCGCGGCCAGCGCGCCGGCATCGGCCGCGGCCGCGGGTGCGGCGCCGGCGAAGCCCAGGTCCTGCTCGCCGAAGCGCGCATCGGCCGCCAGGCCCAGCCGGGCCCCGAACTGCGCGTTGTTGCCCAGCGTCTCGTGCGCGTCCAGCGGCAGGTGGTAGGCGAACAGGCTCACGTCGGCGCGCATCAGGCGGCGCACACGCTCGGCCAGCCAGCCGGTCAGCCGGCCGTCCTGGCCGCGCCAGAACAGCCCGTGGTGCACGAACAGCGCATCCGCACCGGCGGCGATCGCGGCGTCGATGAAGGCCAGGCTGGCGGTGACCCCGCTGACGAGGCGGCGCAGCTCGCGCCGCCCCTCGACCTGCAGACCGTTCGGCCCATAATCGCGGAACGCTTCCGGCCGCAGCAGGGCCTTCAAGGCGGCATCGAGATCGTCGCGGTCGGCCATGCGGGCGATCGTACCGAAGCCGGGCCGCCCCCCTGAAGCAGCTCTGCAGCTTCGCAGCGGCGCGCTGCCCGTACCGCACGCGCCTTGCGTCCCGCGCAACCCTGTCCTGGTCCCTCCGCAGCCCCCACTCCCTGCCATGTGGCGCAGAGCCTGGCTCGTCTTCTCGCAGGCCGTCACCGTGGCAGTGGCGGTGCTCTTCGTCGTCGCGACGCTGAAGCCGGACTGGCTGCCCGGCGGGCGCCGCGGCTCGCTGCTGCCCACGCCCACCGTCTACCAGGTGGCCGCCGCGCCTGCAGGTGCGGCCTCGGCGTCGGGCTACGCGCTGGCGGCGCAGCGCGCCGCGCCGGCGGTGGTCAGCATCATCGCCACCCGCATGGCGCGCCGCCACCCGCTGGCCGACGACCCGCGCCTGCGCTTCTTCTTCCCCGAGGGCGCGGTGCAGCAGCAGCAGGTGGGCCTGGGCAGCGGCGTCATCGTCTCGCCCGAGGGCTACCTGCTGACCAACCACCACGTCATCGACGGAGCGATCGACATCGAGGTGCAGCTCGCCGACGGCCGCGCCACGCGCGCCACCGTGGTCGGCAGCGACCTCGAGACCGACATCGCGGTGCTGCGCATCGAGCTCGACAGGCTGCCCGCGATCACGCTGGGCGACGTGCGCTCGCTGCAGGTCGGCGACGCCGTGCTGGCGATCGGCAACCCGTTCAACGTCGGGCAGACCGTCACCGCCGGCATCGTCAGCGCGCTGGGCCGCAACTCCGCGAGCGCCTCGCGCTTCCAGAACTTCATCCAGACCGACGCGGCGATCAACCCGGGCAACTCCGGCGGCGCGCTGGTGGACGTGCAGGGCCACCTGGTGGGCATCAACACCGCGATCTTCTCGCGCACCGGCGGCAGCCTGGGCATCGGCTTCGCGGTGCCGGTGGACACCGCGCGCCACGTGATGGAACAGCTGGTGGCCGGCGGCGTGGTGCGCCGCGGCTGGATCGGCGTGGAGCCCCGCGACCTGTCCCACGAGCTCGCCGAGAGCCTGGCGCTGCCGGTGCGCCAGGGTGCGCTGATCACCGGCGTGCTGGCGCGCGGACCGGCCGCCGCTGCCGGCCTGCGGCCG
Source organism: uncultured Rubrivivax sp. (assembly GCA_964621995.1). GTDB lineage: Bacteria > Pseudomonadota > Gammaproteobacteria > Burkholderiales > Burkholderiaceae_C > Rubrivivax. The sequence continues at coordinate 7,271 of CAZUPH010000064.1, forward strand.
GGCGACGTGGTGCTGCGCATCGGCGAGCGGCCGGTGGCCAATGCCGGCGACCTGTTCGGCGCCGTCGCCGCGCAGCCGCCGGGCAGCGAGGTCGGCGTGCAGGTGCAGCGCGGGACGCAGACGCTGGAGCTGCAGGTGAAGATCGGCGAGCGGCCGCCCGTCGAGCGGTCGTCCGGGCCGGCGCCGCGCTGAGCCCGGCGGCCGGGCGGCCGCCGTGCGCTGCTCAGAGCATGCGCGCCAGCCGAACCCCAGCCATGCGGCCGTCGCGCATCAGAGCATGCGCGCCAGCCGAACCCCAGCCATGCGGCCGTCGCGCATCAGAGCATGCGCGCCAGCCGCTCGAGGATCAGCACCGCGAAGAAGCCCAGCGCGGCGATCACCGTCCACTTGACGATGACGATGCCGCGCCGGCGCCACGACAGCTGCCCGGTGCCGATGTACATCGCGAAGCACAGCAGCCCGCTGACCAGCAGCAGGCCGAAGACGAGGCGGAAGACCAGCATCACGGCGTCACGACCTCGCGGCTGCGGCGGCCGCCGCCTACCATGCCGGCACCGGCTCGGCGAAGCCGCGCGGGGCCTGCGCGTCGTCGTCGAAGGTGACGATCTCCCACGCCGAGCGGTCGGCCAGCAGCGCGCGCAGCAGCCGGTTGTTCAGCGCGTGCCCGCTCTTGTAGGCCGTGTACTCGGCCAGCAGCGGCTTGCCGGCGATGTGCAGGTCGCCGATGGCGTCCAGGATCTTGTGCTTGACGAACTCGTCGTCGTAGCGCAGCCCGCCGGCGTTGAGCACGCGCTTGTCGTCCACGACGATCACGTTGTCCATGCTGCCGCCCAGGCCCAGCCCGCGCGCGCGCATCATGTCCACGTCCTTGCTGAAGCCGAAGGTGCGCGCGCGCGCGATGTCGCGCTTGTACTGCCCGGCACCGAAGTCGAACTCCACGCGCCGGCCGGTGGCGTCCACCGCCGGGTGGCCGAACTCGATCTCGAAGGCGAGCCGGTAGCCGTGGTGCGGCGCCAGGCGCGCCCACTTCAGCGTCGCGCCCTCGCCCTCGCGCAGCTCCACGGGCTTGAGCACGCGGATGAAGCGCCGCGGCGCGTCCTGCTCGGCGATGCCGGCGCTCTGCAGCAGGTACACGAAGCTGGCCGCCGAGCCGTCCAGGATGGGCACCTCCTCGCCGCCGATCTCGATCAGCAGGTTGTCGATGCCCAGGCCCGCGCAGGCGCTCATCAGGTGCTCGATGGTCTGCACCTTGGGCGCGCCGGGGTCGCCGCCGGGGCTGATGGTGCTGGCCATGCGCGTGTCGCTCACCGCGAAGGCGTCCACCGGGATCTCCACCGGCACCGGCAGGTCGGTGCGGCGGAAGACGATGCCGTGGTCCGGCGGCGCCGGGTGCATCGTCAGCTCGACCTTCTGGCCGCTGTGCACGCCGACGCCGACCGAACGCGTGATGGACTTCAGGGTGCGCTGGCGGACCATGCCCGCATTGTCCGCCAAGGCCGCCGGCGGCGCCGGCGCAGGGCCGCCCGCCTCAGCGCGCCTTCCAGCCCAGCACCGGCAGGTGCAGGTTCTGGATGTAGAGCCGGTCCGCCGTCTCGGTGACGCCGGTGGTCTCCGGGTAGCTGCCGCCCGGGTCCTGCAGGTTGGCGACGACGCGGCCGCTCTCGTCGAAGGCGAAGACATGGCCGTAGGCCTTGGGCACCGGCCACAGCGCACGCGGCAGCCGCAGCGTCATCGCGCGCAGGAAGGGGCGGCCCGCCATGTCGTCGACGGGCGGACTGCGCGGCCCGCTGAAGCCGACCCAGATGCGGCCCTCGGCGCCGCGCATCAGGTTGTCGGGGTAGCCGGGCAGGTTGTCGAACAGCACCGTGGCCTGCGGCGAGCCGGCGCCGACGTCCAGGTCGGCGGCCTCGACCGCCACCTTCCAGATGCGGTACTTGCCGGTCTCGGCGACGAAGAGGTGGCGCTCGTCCTCGCTCAGCGCCACGCCGTTGGCGAAGCTCAGCCCGCGCACGACGACGCGCGTGCGGCCGCTGGCCGGGTCGTGCTCGAGGATGCGCCCGGTGCTGCGCTGCTCGAGGATGTCCAGCACCGCGGCCTCGAAGGTGCCGCCCCACTGCCCCGGCCCGAAGCGGCGCGAGGCATCGCTGAAGTAGATGCGGCCGTCGCGCGCCACCACCACCGCGTCGGCATAGCGGATGGGGTCGCCGTCCACGGCGTCGGCCAGCACGCTGACGCGGCGGTCGGTGCCCACGGCGAGCAGCCCTTTCTCCGCGTCGGCGGCGATCAGCCGCCCGGCGGCGTCGAAGTCGAAACCGAGCACGCGGCCGCCGGTCTCGGCATAGACCTCGGGCGCGCTGCCGTCGGGGTTCATGCGCAGGATGCGCCCGCTGGCGACCGCGGCGTAGAGCATGCCGTCGCGCGCCAGCACCACATGCTCGGGGCCGGACTCGCCGGCCGGCAGCCGGATCAGCGTCAGCCCGGCGAGCCGGGTGTTCGCGGCGTGCGGCCCCTGGTAGCCGGGGGCCGGCGGTGCCTGCCAGGCCACCGGCTGCACCGGCACCGGCCACAAGGCCAGGTAGGCGGCCAGCAGGGCCAGCACCGCCAGCACGGCGAGCAGCAGCTTCTTCATCGAGCCTCCTCCCGCGCGTCGCCGCTGCGGCGGGCGCAGGCCGGACGGTACGCCAGCCCGCGCGCCGCTACAACACCGGCTCACACGGCATCGCCCTGGAAGGCTCGGAAGTCCGTTCGGGCTGAGCTGGTCGAAGCCCCGAGGACCACGGGCGCTTCGACAGGCTCGGCACGAACGGTGGCCATCGTGACCGACTAACGGACTGGCGCATCAATGCCGAGCCACGGCCCGCTCGTGGCGCAACGCCTCGGCCAGCTGGCGCTGACCGCCGCGCGCCGCGGCCTCGATCAGCGTGAGGTCGATCAGGTCGCGCTGCGCATGGCTGCCGCCGAAGCGGTGGGCGCGGCTGCGCAGCGGGCGCAGCAGCTCCACCGCCTCGTCGTAGCGGCCGCGGCCGAAGGCCCGCACCGCGCGCGTGGCGTCGTGGCCGACGTCGCGCAGGAAGCCCGCGTTGTCGTCGCCGGTGGCCAGCGCACGCTGCTGCGCCTGCAGCAGCGACTCGGCCTCGGCATCGCGGCCGGCGCCGACGAAGGCCATCATCGCGTGCAGGTCGTTGAAGGCGTACTGGCTCTCGTGCACCTGCGGTGCCCAGCGCCCGGCCAGCGCCTGCCAGCGCGTGCCGACGTCGATGCCGCGCAGCTGCAGCCGCCACAGCAGCGCCGAGGCGTCGATCATGTCCAGCACCACCGGCGAGGCGCCGCCCAGGATGGGGCCGTCGGCCAGCGCCAGCACCTCGTCGATCTCGTCCAGGCCCAGGTGGTACAGCGCCAGGTGCCACCAGTTGTGCACCGCGAAGAAGCTGCCCTCGCTCCAGGCCGCCGGGTTGCGGCGCAGCCACAGCCGGCCCTCGCGGCGGCGGTTCTGCATCTCCAGCACATGCGCCACCGCGTGCCAGGCCCAGCCGTCGCGCGGCTCCAGTTCCACGGCCTGCTCGCCGAACTGCTGCGCCGGCCGGTACTGGCCGCACTCCTCCAGGCCGAAGGCCAGCATGCCCAGCACCGCGTGGTGGCCCGGCATGCCGGGGTGCCAGGCGGCCTCGGCGCGCGCGATGCGGTCGCGCAGCATGCGCGAGTGGCCGGTGAAGAAGTCGATCTGGTGGCCCACCTGCAGCGCCAGCAGGTCGCGCGGGTGGCGGATGCTCAGGTCCTCCAGGATCGCGCCGGCGGCGTGCCAGCGGCCCTGCACCAGCGCGTCGGCGGCGGCCACGTGCGACGCCTCGCGCTCGTCGGCGGGCAGGCGCTTCGCGGCGGCCACCGCCTCGCGCGCCGCCTCGCGGCCGGCGGCCTCGGTGCCGAGCAGGTTCAGCCAGGCCACCAGCACATGCGCCATCGTCATGCGCGGGGCCTCGGCCAGCGCCTGCTGCGCCAGCGCGAGCGGGTCGCCGACGTAGCAGCGCAGGTCCTGGCAGGCCTGCTCGAAGAGTTCCAGCGCGCGCGGGGTGGCGCCGCTGCAGGGGTGGCCGAGGGTGTCGATCGGGGTCATGACGGGTCTCCTGTGAACGGGTGGGGCAAGGGATGCCGCCATGGTGCGCAGCGGGCGTCCCGCCGCCGTCCGCCGGGCGTCCCGCGCCGCCGGCGGCCGGCCGAAGCTCAGCCGGCCAGCTGCGGCCGGTCGCTCTCGTCCTTCAGCACAACGCCGCTGGCACCCAGGCGGCGCGCGCCGGCCAGCAGCCAGGCGAGGCGGCGCGCCGCCTCGGCCGGCGGCTGCCCGGCGGGGCGGATGTTGGAGACGCAGTTGCGCTCGGCGTCGCTGCGGCCCGGGCGCGGCGCCCAGGTCAGGTAGGCGCCCAGGCTGTCCGGCGACGAGAGACCGGGCCGCTCGCCCAGCAGCACCAGCACGGCGCGCGCGCCGAGCAGCGCGCCGACCTCGTCCCCCAGCGCGACGCGGCACTGGCGCACCAGCGCGACGGCGCCGAGCGCCACCGCGTCGGCCTCCAGCCGCGGCCGCAGCTCCAGCAGCAGCGGCAGCGCGTGCTCGTGCACCGCACGGGCCGACAGGCCGTCGCCGACGACGACCACGAGCCCTGCCGCGGCCTGCGGCAGCGCCTGCAGCAGCGCCGCGCTGCGCCCCGAGAGCCGCCGCCCGAGGTCCGGCCGGCGCAGGTAGGTGGCGCGGTCCGCGGCGGCGCTCTCCAGACGCAGCGCCTGGAAGCCGTGTCCGGCCAGCGCCCCGGCCAGCGCCTCGTCGTCGAACGGCAGGTGCACCGCGTCGCGCGCCTGCGCATGCGCCAGCGCGAAGCGCAGCCACTCGGCGGTGGGCAGGCTCGCCCCGGCACGGCCGAGCGCGATGCGCGCCGCGGTATGGCGGCGCAGGTCGCTCCAGGGGTCCGGGGCGCTCATGTCGCTCAGCGTGTGGACAGGTCCGCCAGCAGCGCATGCCGCTCGGGCGCCGGCAGCAGCCGGCCTTCGCCATCCGTGATGCCCACGCGCTGCAGCCAGGCCTCGAATTCCGGCGCGCGCTTCAGGCCCAGCAGTTCGCGCAGCACCGCGGCGTCGTGGAAGCTGGTGCTCTGGTAGTTGAGCATGATGTCGTCGGCACCCGGCACGCCCATGATGAAGCTGACGCCGGCGCTGCCCAGCAGCGTCATCAGCGTGTCCATGTCGTCGCTGTCGGCCTCGGCATGGTTCGTGTAGCAGATGTCGCAGCCCAGCGGCAGGCCCAGCAGCTTGCCGCAGAAGTGGTCCTCCAGCCCGGCGCGCACGATCTGCCGGCCGTCGTACAGGTACTCCGGGCCGATGAAGCCGACCACGGTGTTGCTGAGCAGCGGCGAGAACGCCCGCCCCACCGCGTAGGCGCGCGCCTCCATCGTCTGCTGGTCCACGCCGTGGTGCGCGTTGGCCGACAGCGCCGAGCCCTGGCCGGTCTCGAAGTACATGCAGTGCGTGCCCACCGTGCCCCGCTTCAGCGACAGCGCTGCCTCGTGCGCCTCGCGCAGCAGCGCCAGCGTGATGCCGAAGCCGGCATTGGCGCGTTCGCTGCCGGCGATGCTCTGGAAGACCAGGTCCACCGGCGCGCCGGCCTCGATCAGGCGCAGCGTGTTCGTGACATGCGTCAGCACGCAGCCCTGGGTGGGGATGGCATGGCGCTGGATCACCTCGTCCAGCAGGCGCAGCAGCTCGCCGACGACGGCCAGGCTGTCGCCCGCGGGGTTGATGCCGATCACCGCGTCGCCGCAGCCGTACAGCAGCCCGTCGAGCATGGACGCGGCGATGCCGCGCAGGTCGTCGGTGGGGTGGTTGGGCTGCAGGCGCACCGCCAGGCGGCCGGGCAGGCCGAGGGTGTCGCGGAAGGCGGTGACGACGCGGCACTTCCTGGCCACCAGCAGCAGGTCCTGGTGGCGCATCAGCTTGCTCACCGCGGCCGCCATCTCGGGCGTCAGGCCGGGCGCCAGCGCGGCCAGCACCTGCGGCGTGGCCGCATGCGACAGCAGCCAGTCGCGCAAGCCGCCCACCGTGAGGTGCGCCACCGGCGCGAAGGCCGCGGCGTCGTGCGTGTCCACGATCAGCCGCGTGACCTCGTCGTCCTCGTAGGGCACCAGCGCCTCGTGCAGGAAGGTCGAAAGCGGCAGGTCCGCGAGCGCGTAGCGCGCGGCGATGCGCTCCTCGTCGCTGGCCGCGGCGATGCCGGCGAGTTCGTCGCCGCTGCGCCGCGGCGTGGCGCGCGCCAGCAGCGTCTTCAGGTCGGGGAAGGCCCAGGTGCGGCCGGCAACGGTGCTGCGGTAGGCCATGGCGCGGGGAGGCGACCGGACGACGCGGCTAGACGATGCGGCGCGGCGGCGCCGCCGGCTCGCGTGCCGAGGCCGGCACGCCGAACACCAGGTCGAAGCACCAGGTGAAGGCCACCGCATAGACGAAGAAGAAGAGCAGCAGGCCCAGGTTGGCGACGAAGGCGACGAGCAGCGTCGTGCCCAGCCACCACGCCATCACCGGCACCAGCAGCACGGTGAGGCCGCCCTCGAAGCCGACCCCGTGCAGCAGCCGCCGCGCCAGCGTGCGGCGTCGCGAGCGCTGGCGGGACTCCCACCACTCGAACAGGCCGTTGAAGACATAGTTCCAGGCCAGCGCGATGGTGGACAGCACGACCGCGAGCGCCAGCGACGAGCCCATCGGCTCGTCGAACACCAGCGCCAGCACCGGGCCGACGAAGGCGATGGCGAAGGCCTCGTACAGCAGCGCCTGCAGCACGCGGCGCCGCCGCGGGCTCAGCGCAGCCATTGCAGCAGCTCCGCGGCGGGCTGCGCCAGGTCGGGCAGCTGCCGCAGCTCGGCCTTCGGGCCGCGGTAGGCAGCGAACAGCGCGCGGTGCGCCGCGAGCGACATGTCGCCTTCGCGCGTGTAGTAGGCACCCACCCAGTCCAGCAGCGACGCGAGCCGCGCGTCCTGCTCCTCGCGCGAGGGGTACTTGTGCGGCTCCCAGTCGCGCGCGCGGCAGTTGGCCAGACAGGCCTCGACGCCGGGATCCAGCAGCACGAGCTGCGGCGCCGCGGGCAGCGTGGCGGCGATCAGCGACGCATAACAGCCCTCGACGATCCAGTCCTCGTGCGCGCCGCAGAAGGCCGCGACCTCGGCGCGTGCCACCGCCGGGTCGCGCGGCACCGCCGCCTGGCCGGGCTCCCAGGCCACCGTGTCCAGGTCCAGGTGCGGCGCGCCGGTGCGGCCCGCGGCCCAGCACGCCAGGGTGGACTTGCCGGAGCCCGAATTGCCGAGGATCGCCAGTCGCATGGGACGGGATGCTGCCACGCGTCCGGCGCCTTGCCGTCAGACCCCGCGGGCGCCGAAGACCTCGGCCTCGCCATGCGCCGCCAGCAGCTCCATCAGCTGCTTGCGGATCAGCATGCCGGGGCGGTCGCTGTCCATGCTGTACTCGACGCCGCGCCGGCGCGTGTCCACCAGCGCGTCGGGGTCGGTGGACTCGAGGATGTCCTTGTCCTCGCGCGTGATGACGTGGTCGAAGTCGATCAGCAGCTGCGCCGGGCAGTCGGCCTCGGTGTCGTTGCGGAACAGCCACTGGCACAGCTGGATGTGGCCGTCGTCGATGGGCGTGAAGGCGTTGATGATGACGTGGCGCACGCCGCTGGGGTATTCGATGTCCAGCCGGCGCATGAAGGGCCGGTAGTAGGCGTTGCGCATGTGGCGCTGCGTCATCGGCTCGCTGCTGCCGCTGACACGGTGGAAGGCCGGCGGGTTGCTCGCGGCGATCACCGTCTCGGCGTGGAAGCCCCCGTCACGCTCGACGATCTCGTAGCGGCTGGGCCTGGGCTGCGCCGCCACGCCGAAGGTGGCGCGGTGCACGAAGCTGAAGTGGCTGTTGTCGAAGCTGTTCTCCAGCGCGCGCAGCGGGCTCGTGGCCCAGGTCTCGTGGAACTGGAAGATCGTGCGCCAGCCCGCGGCGCCGAACTCCGGCACCTCGGGGATGGGCGCCAGCGGCTCCTCCAGCGCCACCCAGGCGTAACCGTAGCGCTCCACGCAGCGGTAGGCCGGCGTGCGGTAGTCGGCCGGGATCGGCCGCCCGGGCTCGTACTGCGGGATGCGGATCACGCGGCCGCCGCCGTCGTAGGTCCAGCCGTGGTAGCCGCACTCCAGCGCGCCATTGACGCAGCGGCCCCTGGACAGCTTCGCGGTGCGGTGGCAGCAGCGGTCCTTCAGCGCCGCGGGGCGGCCCTCGGCGTCCAGGAACAGCACGAGCGGCTCGCCGAGCAGCGTGAAGGGCTGCGGCGTGCCCTCGTGCAGCCGGCTCATCGGCATCACGGCGTGCCAGAAGCGGCGGAAGACGGGCTGGCGGGTGGTCAGCATGGGGCGGGGCTCCTTGAAGGGGGGACGACTCGCCCGGGCGGCAGCACGCGGCCGGGCGGCTTCAAGAGCAATTTCCGGCCACCGCACCGCGGTGGTGAACGCTTCTACTCCGTGCCGCCAGCGTAGCAGGTCGCGTGCCGGGCGTCGTTCAGCCGGGCTGGCGCGCCTGCTCCAGCAGCCAGGCCGCCAGGGCCTGCGCCGCCGGGCGCCGAGCGGCGGCGGGATCGACCAGCAGGTAGTAGCCGCGCACCGTGGCCGTCTGCCCGGCCAGCGGCGCCACCAGCCGCTTCTGGCGCAGCAGGCGGTCGATCAGCGGGCGGCGGCCGAGCACCACGCCCTGCCCGTCCACGGCCGCGGCCACCGCGGTGTCGTAGTTCGTGAAGGTCAGCGTCGCCGCCGGTTCCACGTCGCCCGCGCCGGCCGCCTGCAGCCAGGCCGGCCAATCGGTGGGCATGCCCTGGGCCGCCGGCATCGCCACCTGCAGCAGCGTGTGGCGGCGCAGGTCGGCCGCCGTGCGCAGCGGGTTCGTGCGCAGCAGCGCCGGTGCGCACACCGGCTGCACGGACTCCTCGAACAGCGGCTGCCCCTCGGTGGCGCCGATGCGGCCGTAACGCACCGCGAGGTCGAAGCCGTCGGCCGCCAGTGCACGCTTCTCGTGCGTGGCGTCGATGCGCACGTCCACGCCCGGGTGCGCGGCCAGGAAGCCGGCCAGGCGCGGGATCAGCCACAGCGAGGCCAGCCCCGGCGTGGTGGTCAGCGCCAGCACCTCGCGGCGCTGCGGCGCGCGGATCTCGGCCACCGCCTCGCGCAGCCCGCCCAGTGCCGCGGCGGTGGCGGCGGCCAGGCGGCGGCCGTCGTCGGTGAGGTCCAGTGCGCGGTGGCGGCGGCGGAACAGCGGCACGCCCAGGTCGTGCTCCAGCGCGGCGACCTGACGGCTGACGGACGACTGCGTGAGAAAGCGCTCCTGCCCCGCCTTCGTGAACGAGAGGTGGCGCGCGGCGGCGTCGAAGACCGCCAGGCGCTCCAGGGGCGGCAGCCGCCGCGGATCCTTCCTTTGCATGCGTCTGGTGAATGCCAAGCCTGCGCAATGATCGTTTGAAGAAGGGGCGCTGTCCAGCCAAGATGCACGCACCGGGCCGGGCACGACCTGTCCCGGGATGCATGCAACCCATGCCTGCAACGACACCGAGGACCCCCGCATGAACCAGCCCACCGCCCCCACCCTCAGACGACTTCGTCGCGGCCAGGTGCTGCGCCTGCCACGCCCGCAGGGCTGGTGCGTGCGCGCCGAGCGCGGCACCGCCTGGCTGACCATCGACGGCCGGCCGGAGGACATCACGCTGGACCGCGGCGAGAGCCACCGCATCGCGGGCCGCGACACGGCGCTCGTCACCGCGCTCGGCGGCGACGTGGTCGTGAGCCTGGTGCCGCCTGCGCGCGCCGCCGGCTGGCGCGAACGCCTCGCCGCGCTGCTGGTGCGGCCGGCGGTGCAGGTGGCCTAGCCGGCCGGCAGGCCCGGGCGCGGCGCCGCCCGGGGTCAGACCTGCATGTTCATGATCTCGGTGTAGGCCGAGACCAGCCGGTTGCGCACCTGCAGCGTGGCCTGGAAGCCGATCTGGGCCTTCTGCATGGCCATCATCGTCTCCTCCAGGCTGACATTGGGGTTGTCCAGCGTCAGCTCGCGCTGCAGGCGCTGGGCCTGGAGCTGGCTGCGGCTGACGTCCTTCAGCGCGTCGGCCATCGCGGTGCGGAAGCCGCCGGCCGCCGCGCCGGGCGCGTCGGTGCGCGGCAGGCCGTCCGGGCGCAGCCCGGCGCGGGCCACCGCGGCCTGGAAGTCGAAGGGCTTGAGCCTGAGGTCGGTCATCACGGTCCCCCGGTGCACGTCGCCCGCCGGGCCTGGCGGGGCAAGAAAACCCGGTGTACGGGGTCTGCACTGTAGGTGCGGCGGCAGCGCGCCAAGAGCGGATCAGGCGCCCGTTTGGCCGGCTTCTCCCGCCCTCAGCGGCGCGGGGCGCGGCGAACAATCCCGGCCATCGCCGGAAGTTCCGACCCTCCGTTCATGGACAACGCCCTCGCCGCCCCGACCCCGCTGGTCCCCGCACCGCCGCCCGGCCTGGCCGCGCGCTGGCAGGCGCTGCCGGCGAAGACGCAGCTGATGGCGCTGCTGGGCGTGGCCGCGCTGGTGGCGGTGCTCGTGATGCTGTTCACGAGCGCACGCGACGCCGACTGGCGCGTGCTGTTTCCCAACCTGTCCGACAAGGACGGCGGCCAGGTCGTCGAGAAGCTCGCGCAGATGAACGTGCCCTACCGCTTCACCGAAGGCGGCGGCACGATCCTGGTGCCGGCGGCACGCGTGCACGAGCTGCGCATGAAGCTCGCCGCCCAGGGCCTGCCCGCCGGCAGCGCCGGCAGCAGCGGCTACGAGCTGCTGGACAAGAACCACTTCGGCCAGACCCAGGGCCAGGAACGCATGAAGATGCAGCGCGCCATCGAGGGCGAGCTGCGCACCACGATCGAGGCGCTGGAGTCGGTGAAGTCCGCGCGCGTGCACCTGGCGCTGCCGCAGGTCAACGGCTTCTTCCGCGAGCAGCACAAGCCCAGCGCCTCCGTCGTGCTGACGCTGCATCCGGGCGCCACGCTGGAACGCGGCCAGGTCGCCGGCATCGTGCGCGTGGTCTCGGGCAGCGTGCCCGAGCTCGCGGCCCGGGCGGTGAGCGTGGTCGACAGCACCGGCGCGCTGCTCACCGGCGCCGGCGACGAGGAGGCCGCCAGCGGGCTGGACTCGCAGCAGCTGCTGTTCCGCCGCGAGGTCGAGGCGTCTCACCTCAAGCGCGTGCTCGCGCTGCTGGAGCCGGTGGTCGGGCGCGACAACGTGCGCGCCAGCGTCAGCGCCG
>CAZUPH010000064.1:18594-19839 GCA_964621995.1 uncultured Rubrivivax sp.
AGCCAGGTCATGCAGACCGCCGAGGCCTATCGCCCCAACCAGGGCGCGGACGCCGCGCCGGCCATCCGCGAACAGCGCAGCGAGGAATCGGTGCAGCCCGGCGGCGCGGTGCCCGGCGGCGTGCCCGGCGCACTGAGCAACCAGCCGCCGGTGCCGGCCACCGCGCCCATCGCCGGGCCGGCGCAGGCGCTGCAGGCCGCCGGCGGCGCGGCCGCCGGTGCGGCCACGCGGCGCGAGGCGGCCACGCGCTTCGAGGTCGACAAGACGGTCACGGTGACGAAGAACGCGGTCGGCACGGTGCGCCGGCTGAACGCGGCGGTCGTCGTCAACCACCGCGTCAGCACCGACGCCAAGGGCAAGACGGTCAGCACGCCGCTGACCGAGAAGGAACTCGAGCAGCTCACCGCGCTGGTGCAGCAGGGCATCGGCTTCGACGAGCGGCGCGGCGACGTGGTCAAGGTGATCAATGCGCCCTTCCGCGTCGAGGTCGCGCCGCCGGCCGAGGAGGCGCCGCTGTGGCAGCAGCCCTGGCTGGTGGACCTGCTGAAGAGCGCGGTGGCGCCGGTGGCGCTGGCGCTGGTGGCGCTGGTGCTCGTCTTCGGCCTCATCCGGCCGGCGCTGCGCGGCCTGGCGGCGCCGCCGCCGGCGCCGGCGCCGGGCAGCCAGCTCGACGCCGTGGTCGGCGACGAGGCCGGCCGCGGCGCGCTGCCGGGCCCGGGCCGCAACCTGCCCGCGCTGGCCGCGCCGACCGAGAACGAGCGCATCGCCGCCGCGCGTGCGCTGGCCAAGCAGAACCCTGCCGCCGTCGCGCACATCGTGCGCGGCTGGGTCAGCGGCGAAGCGAGCTGAAGCGGAACCCCCACGCATGGCATCCGCCGTCGACGACGAAGGCCTGGAGAACGCGGCCATCCTGCTGATGACGCTGGGCGAGGAGGAGGCCGCCGAGGTCTTCCGCCACCTGGCGCCCAAGGAGGTGCAGCGGCTGGGCGAGACCATCGCGCGCATGAAGGCCGTCTCGCGCGAGCGCGTGGACAACGTGATGCAGCAGTTCGAGCAGCTCGCCGCCAACGAGAGCATGCTCGTCGCCGACAGCAACGAATACGTCAAGAGCGTGCTGCGCAAGGCGCTCGGCGACGACAAGGCCAACCTGCTGATCGACCGCATCCTGCAGGGCAGCGACGTGTCGGGCATCGAGAGCCTGAAGTGGATGGACCCGGGCTCGGTGGCCGAGCTGCTGCGCAACGA
>CAZUPH010000065.1:0-13832 GCA_964621995.1 uncultured Rubrivivax sp.
GCGTGCTGCCGGTGAAATTGACGCGCCGCACCGCCGGGTGCGCCACCATCGCCTCCACCACCGCGCCGGCGTCGGCCGGGGCGTTGGTGATGTAGTTGACGACGCCGGGCGGAAAGCCCGCGTCCTGGAAGGCCTCGACGATCAGCGCGTGGGTGCGCGGGCAGTTCTCGCTGCCCTTCAGGATGACCGTGTTGCCGCAGGCCAGCGGCGTGGCGATGGCGCGCACGCCCAGGATCACCGGCGCATTCCACGGCGCGATGCCCAGCACCACGCCCGCCGGCTGGCGCACGCCCATCGCCAGGCTGCCCGGCACGTCCGACGGGATCACCTCGCCGGCGACCTGTGTCGTCAGCGATGCGGCCTCGCGGATCATGCCGGCGGCCAGGAAGACGTTGAAGCCGGCCCACATGCCGGTGGCGCCGGTCTCCGCGGGCACCGCCTCGACGAACTGCGGCGTCCTGGCCTCCAGCGCATCGGCGGCCTTGAGCAGCAGCGCGCGGCGCGCGCCCGGACCGGTCTCGCTCCAGGTCTTGAAGGCCTCGGCGGCAGCCTCGACGGCCATCACCGCGTCGGCCGGCGTGCACGCCGGCGCGCGCGTGGCCACCGTGCCGTCCAGCGGGTTGCGGCGCTCGAAGGTCGCGTTGCGCTCGGCCGTCACCTTCAGGCCGTTGATCAGCATCGAGAGGTCGGACATCGGTGTCTCCTTGGCAGTCAGGCGGTCGCCGCGGCGCGGCGCCGGTGGGCCGCGTCGGCGGTCGTGGTGGTGTCGGAGGCGGCAGCGCCGAGGTAGGCCTCGCGCACGACGCTGGAGCGGGCGAGCAGCCGCGCGCTGCCGCTGGCCACGAGCACGCCGCGCTCCAGCACGTAGCCGCGATCGGCCACGGCCAGCGCCTTCTTGACGTTCTGCTCGACCATCAGCACCGTGGTGCCGGCGTCGGCGATGCGCCGCGCGATGGCCAGCAGCTCGTCCACCATCTTCGGCGCCAGCCCGAGCGAGGGCTCGTCCAGCATCAGCAGGCGCGGGTGGCTGACCATCGCGCGTGCGACGGCCACCATCTGCTGCTCGCCGCCGCTCATCGTGCCGGCGAGCTGGTGGGCGCGCTCGCGCAGCTTGGGAAAGTTGGTGAAGGCCTCGTCGATGCGGCGTGCGCGTTCCGTCTTCGGAACCAGCCAGCCGCCGAGCTCCAGGTTCTCGGTCACCGTCATCTGCGGGAAGAGCTGCCGGCCCTCGGCGACCAGCGCGACGCCGGCACGCACGATCTCGTGCGTCTTCTCGGGCAGGTCCTCGCCGTCCAGCGTGACGATGCCGCGCTTCGGGATCAGCCCGGCCAGCGCCTTCAGCAGCGTGGTCTTGCCGGCGCCGTTGGGCCCCAGGATCACGGTCAGGCCGGGCCGTGCCTCCAGCGCCAGGTCGCGCAGCACGAGGAAGGGGCCGTAGCCGGCGGCCAGGCCCTGCACCTTCAGGTGTGCGCGGCCGGTGCCGCCCAGCACGAAGGGCTCCGGGCGCCACCACATCATGGCGTCGCCTCCGCCGGCGCTTCCATCATCTCGTCCCCGAGATACGCCTCGACCACCTCGCGGTCGCGCACCACCTCGGCCGGCGGGCCGTCGGCGATCTTGCGCCCCTGGTGCAGCACGATCACGCGCTCCACGTGGCGCAGCAGCACCGTCACCGCATGCTCGATCCAGATCACGGTCAGGTCCAGCTCGTCGCGCATGCGGCGGATCAGCCGCGCCATGTCCTCGATTTCGCCCTCGGTCAGGCCGGCGGCCACCTCGTCCAGCAGCAGCAGCTTTGGTCGCGTGGCCAGCGCCATGCCGATCTCCAGCAGCCGCTGCTGGCTGGGCGTGATCGCCGCCGCCGGCAGCGCGGCCTGCTCCTGCAGCCCGATCAGCCTGAGGATGCTCTCGGGCGTGCGCAGTGCCCAGGGCACCGATGCCTCCTCGCCCCAGAAGACATACCTGCGCGGGCGCCGGCCGGCGAACTTCAGCCCGAAGTCGATGTTGTCGCGCACGCGCATCTCGGCGAAGGTGCGCGGCGTCTGGAAGGTGCGCGCCACGCCCTGCGCCGCGAAGTGGTGCGGCTTGCGCCCGGTGAGCTTGCGGCCGCTGGCCAGCAGCCGCCCCGAGGTGGGCACCTGCACGCCGGAGATGGCGTTGAAGAAGGTGGTCTTGCCGGCGCCGTTGGGCCCGATGATGCCCACCAGCTCGCCGGCGCGGAACTGCGCGCTGACCGCATCCACCGCGGTCAGCCCGCCGAAGCGCACGGTGATCTCGTGCGCGTCCAGCAGCGGCGGCGGCGTGCGGGCCTCAGAGGACAACGCGCCGCTCCTTCTCGCGCCGCTCGTCGCGCGCCTTCTCGCCGCTCCATTCGTAGCGCTTGAGCTTCGCCCACGCGCGTGTGTCGGTCCACCAGCCCTTGAAGGTCTCCCAGCGCAGCGAGGCCAGGCCGCCCGGCAGGTACAGCACCGACAGGATCAGCAGCAGCCCCAGCGTCATCATGTACAGCTGCGGCAGCTGCAGGCGCAGCGTCTCGGCCAGCAGGCTGAAGACGATGGCCGCGATCAGCGGGCCCCACAGCGTGGCCGCGCCGCCGATCAGCGCGATCAGCACGGTCTGGAAGCCGATGAAGGGGTTGAAGACGGTGGTGGGGTCGATGTAGGTCCAGCGCACGCTCATCGCCGCGCCCATCGCGCCGGCGAAAGCCGCCGTGAGCGCGAAGCCGGCGATCTTCACGAGCCGCGTGTCCACGCCCAGCGTCTGCGCCCGCTGCTCGTCGCTGCCGATGCCGCGCATCGCCAGGCCGAAGCGCGTGCGCCGCACGACGATGGAGGTGGCCACCGCCAGCACCGCCAGCAGCAGCACCGTCAGGTACACCGTGTCGCGCTCCGGCACCACGGCGAGCACGCGGCCCACCGTGCCGGTGACCTGCTTCTCCCAGGTGGTGATGGCGTGGCGGATCAGCTCCGTCATGCCGAAGGTCAGCACCGCGAAATAGGTGCCGCGCAGGTGCAGCACCAGCGCGCCCATCACCACCGCCACCGCGGTGGCGATGCCGGCGCCATACGCGATGGCCAGCGCCCAGCCCTGCGTCTCCAGCGTCAGCGCGCTCGTGTAGGCGCCGATGCCGAAGAAGGCCGCGGTGGCCAGGGACAGGTAGCGCGTGGTGCCGCAGAACAGGCTCCAGCTCGTCGCCAGCGCGATGTACATCAGGCAGCTCAGCGCCATCGAGACGGCGAACTCGCTGCCGTAGTAGGGCAGCGAGAGCGCCCAGCCGCTGAGGCCGAACAGCACCAGCAGGTCGCGCGTGAGGATCTGGCGGTCGTTCATCGCTTGCGGTGGAACAGCCCGTTGGGCCGCAGCAGCAGCACGGCGATGAAGACGCTGTACGACAGCAGCGACTTCAGCGACGGGCTCGTGTAGTGCATGCCGATGGCCTCCACGACGCCCAGCAGCAGGCCGCCGGCCAGCGCGCCGCCCATGCTGCCGAAGCCGCCGAGCGTGATGACGATCAGCGCCGTCACCGTGTAGGGCTCGCCCATCGCCGGCGCGATGGTGTAGGTCATCGACAGCAGGCAGCCGGCCACGCCCGACAGCCCCAGGCCGATGCCGAACATCAGCGGGTGCAGCGTCTTCGTGTCGATGCCCACCAGCTGCGCGCCGGTGGGCGACTGCATCAGCGCGCGCACGCCCTTGCCGTAGAGCGTGGTGCGCAGGAGCACGATCAGCGCCGCCGCGAACAGCAGCGAGAGCCCCAGCACCAGCAGCTTGTTGGCCGCGAACTGCGCACCGCCGATGGCCACCGGGTCGGTCAGGTAGTCGTAGCCGCGCAGCTCGCCGCCCCACACCCAGGACGCGAAGTTCTGCACCAGGAACATCAGCCCGAAGCTGACCATCAGCGCGCGCGCCTCGAACACGTCCACGTTCGGCGAGGTGTCCGTGAGCCGCTTGAACCAAAGGCGGTGGATCACCAGGCCCAGCGCCATCGTCAGCAGGAACGACAGCGGGATCATCGCCAGCGGCGACCAGCCCAGCGACGTGCTCGCGACCCAGGTCACGAAGGCGCCGAGCATCAGGAATTCGCCGTGCGCGATGTTCAGGATGCGCATCAGCCCGTACTGCAGGTTGAGCCCGAGCGCGACGAGCGCATAGATGCTGCCGGTGATGACACCGGAGGCGATCAGTTCGAGCCAGGCGCCGAAGGACATGGGGCAGGGGCGAAAAGCGCGGCCGGCGCCCGCGGGCGCCGGCCTTGCCGTGTCAGCGGATGCGGTCGGCGCTCAGACCCAAGCCGGCTTGGGTGCCACCAGCGTCGCGGTGGCCACGGCCTTCGGCCACACGACCTCGAACTCGCCCTTCTGCCACTGGCTCACGCTGCCCGGCGTGCCGACGTTCTCGCTGCCGTTGAAGCGCACCTTGCCCAGGATGGTGCTGTGCTCGGTGCCGGCCACGTAGTCGCGGATCGCCTTGCGGTCCAGGCCGTGGCGGGCCACCGCGGCGGTCAGGATCTCGAGCGAGGCCCAGGCCGCGCCGCTGGCCCAGCGATCGGGTTCCTTGCCCTCGAAGCGCTTGGTGTGCGCGTCGAAGTAGGCCTTGGCGGCGGGGCTGGTCTTGCTGTTCCACGAGCCCATGCCGAGCACGCCCTCGGCGCCTTCCTTCATCACGTTGCGGTAGAGCTGGAACGCGGTGCCCACCGAGGCGTAGAAGAACCGCGGGTTGAAGCCGATCTCCTTGGCCTGGCGGCTGGCCAGGATGGTGTCCGGCGGGTAGGTGAAGCCGACGAAGGCGTCGGGGTTCTTGTCCTTGATCGAGCGCAGCACCGGCGAGAGGTCCTTCACGCCGCCGGGGTAGCTCTTGTCCTCGACCATGTTGATGCCCGAGCCCTGCAGCGCCACCTTCAGCGCGGCGTAGTTCTCCAGGCCGAACAAGTCGTCCACGTAGATCACCGCGAGCGACTTCACGCCCTGCTGCTTGAGCATGTCCACCAGCGCATTGGTCATCGGCGCGGGCTGCTGCAGCATCAGGAAGAAGTACGGCAGCTTCATCTCCACCAGCCGCCGGCTCAGCGCGGTGGGCGCCAGGAACGGGTACTGGAAGCGGTTGGCCAGCGGCGCGACGGCGAAGTTGGCGTTGCTGCCCCAGGGCGGCAGCACGAGGTCCACCTTGTCGCTGCCCATCAGCTTCTCGTAGGTGCGCACGCAGGTCTCGATGTCGCTGCGGTCGTCGCTGCTGACGAGCTCCACGCGGCGCTTCGTGCCGCCCACGTTCAGGCCGCCGGCGGCATTCTGCTGCTCGGCCCACAGGATGTAGTTCGGCTCCTGGCTGACCTGCGCGCCGCCGGTCCACGGGCCGGTGCGCGCCATCGCGTAGCCCACGCGCACCGGCTGCGCCTGCGCCAGCGACAGCATCGGGGCGGACAGCGCGGCGGCGCCAGCGGCCAGCGCCTGCGTGGCGCGGCGGCGGGTGATGCCGCTGGAGTGGCCGGCGGAACGGCCGGGGGAACGGGCGTCTTGGCTCATGGTCTGTCTCCTGGTTTCGGGTGTGGTGCTCGGCCCATCCAGCACGCCCCATGCTAGGTCGGCGAGGCCGGGCGTGCTTGCCCGCACGTGCAATGGGACTTGACGATTCGTGCACGGCCGCTGAGGACTTTCCCTAGGGTGCGGCCGCCCGGCCGGCGCCGCGGCGTGCGGCACCGGCCGGGATAATCCGCGCTCCGCCACGGCATCCTCGGCCGCCACCGATGACCACCGCCTCCGCGCTGATGACGACCGACGACGTGTCGCCGCGCGAGCGTGTCGCGTTCTGGGGCGACTGGGTGCACCGCCTGTTCGGCGGGCTGCAGTCGGACCTCTACGGCGACACCGCCTTCGACGGCCGGCTGTGCAGCGTGCAGGCCGGCGACGTGGTGCTGACGCATCTCGCGGCCAACCGCCACCGCGTGCTGCGCTCGGCCACGCTGGCGCGGCGCAGCGAGGCCGGCTACGTGAAGATCGTCGCGCCGCTGGCCGGCCGCGCCGGCGTGGAGCAGCAGGGCCGTCGCGCCTGGGTGGGCCCCGGGCAGTGGAGCCTGTACGACACCACGCAGACCTACGCCGTGGACAACCCGATGCGCGTGGAGCACCTGATCGTGATGGTGCCCAAGGAACGCCTGCTCGAACGCGGCCTGGCGCTGCACGAGCTGTGCGCGCGCCCGCTGGGCGGCGGCGGCGTGGCCCGGCTGGCGCTGCAGACCATGCGCCAGGCCTGGCACGAGCTGCCCGCGCTGGACGCCGAGGCCGCGCGCGGCATCGGCGAGCTGATCACGCATGGCGTGCAGCTCTCGCTGCTGGACCTGGCCGGCCACGGCACCGCGGCCACGCAACGCGAGGCGCTGCGCGAGCGCATCAAGCGCCTGGTCGCGCAGCGCCTGGGCGACCCCGCGCTGACGGTGGACGAGATCGCGCGCACGCTGGGCTGCAGCCGCCGCCAGCTCTACGTGGCCTTCGGCGACGAGCCCGATGGCGTGGCCGGCTACGTGCAGGCGCAGCGCCTGGAGGCCTGCCGCCACGACCTGGCCGACCCGCGCCAGGCCGCACGCTCGATCACCGACATCGCGCTCGGCCGCGGCTTCGCCCACCCGGCCCACTTCAGCCGCGTCTTCCGCGCCGCCACCGGCATGGCGCCGAGCGAATACCGGCGGCGCGGGGCCGCGCTCGCCCTCGCCGCCCCACCCACGCGCTGACGCGCCGGTATCGCCGCTGCGGCCCGGGGCTCCCCGCGCCGCGGCCAGCCCGCCCTGCCCTTGTGCGCACCAGCGCGGCGCACCGGTGCATCGCCCCCGATGCACGCCCGCCGCAGGTGCGTCGCCGGTGAGTGTTCACGGGCACGACGCGAGTGCCTGCCCCCGGGGGTGTCGCGCGCCTCAACCCGGCGACCGGGCGCACCGAGTAACGCGGTTCACCTCGAACCACGCGACCCCTGCAGTACATGACCCTTCACCACTTCCCCATCGGCCGCCGCCTCGGCGCGGCCTTCGCCCTCGTGCTGCTGCTGCTGGCAGCGATCGCCGCCGCCGCGCAGTGGGCGATGTCGGGCCTGAACGAGGCCAACCTGCGCATCACGGCCACCGAATATGCCGCCTACCGGCTGCAGGTGGCGGCCCTGGACAACGCGCGCGGCAGCATCGCCCGCGTCTTCCAGACCACGCGCGACACCGACCCGGCGCGGCTGGACCACGCGCGCAAGCGCTTCGCCGCCAACCAGGCGGGCTTCCGCGAGCCGCTGGCCGCACTGGACGGGCAGCTGACGCGGCCGGACGAACGCGAGCTGCTGGCCAAGGCGCTGGCCAGCGAGGCCGCGTACTCGAAGGCGGTCGCGCATGTCTGGGAGGCGCAGGCCGACGGCCAGGGCGAGGAGGCCGTCGAGCTGGCCTATGGCCCGGCCTACGACGCGCTGCAGGCCTTCGCGCGCGACCTGCGCGGCATGATCGAGGCCAAGGAGAAGGCGCTGGACGCCGCCAAGGCCGACAGCGGCGTGCTGTACCACCGCTCGCTCGTGCTGATCGGCGTGCTGGCGCTGGCCGCCGTGGCGCTGGGCGCGCTGCTGGCCTGGCGCATCACGCTGTCGATCACGCGGCCGGTGCACTACGTGCGCGAATGTGCGCTGCGCATGGCCGGCGGCGACCTGACGCAGCCGGTGGCGCTGCGCGGCTTCGAGGGCCGCGACGAGACCGCCGAGCTGGTGGCCGCGATGCGCGCCATGCACGACAGCCTGTGCGAGATGGTGCGCACGGTGCATGCCAACGCCTCCAGCGTGGCCACCGCCGCCGGGCAGATCAGCAGCGGCAACGCCGACCTCTCGCAGCGCACCGAGCAGCAGGCCTCCAGCCTGCAGCAGACCGCGGCGACGATGGACCAGCTGACCGCCACCGTGCGCGGCAACGGCCAGAGCACCGTGCAGGCCGTGGAGCTGGCCGGCCGCGCCGCCGGCGTGGCCGGGCGCGGCGGCGAGGTCATGCAGCAGGTGGTCTCGACGATGCGCGGCATCGACGCCGCCAGCAAGAAGATCGCCGACATCATCGGCGTCATCGACGGCATCGCCTTCCAGACCAACATCCTGGCGCTCAACGCCGCGGTGGAGGCGGCGCGTGCCGGCGAGGCCGGCCGCGGCTTCGCCGTCGTCGCCAGCGAGGTGCGCACGCTGGCGCAGCGCAGCGCCGGTGCCGCGCGCGAGATCAAGGGCCTGATCGGCAGCTCGGTCGAGCAGGTGGACAGCGGCACGCGGCTGGTGGAGCAGGCCGGCACGACGATGGCCGACATCCTGGCCGCCATCGACCGCGTGAACCAGCTGATGAACGAGATCCGCCATGCCTCGCAGGAGCAGACCGACGGCATCTCGCAGGTGGGCGTGGCGGTCTCGCAGATGGACCGCGCGACGCAGCAGAACGCCGCGCTGGTGGAGGAGTCCGCCGCCGCCGCCGAGAGCCTGAACCAGCAGGCGCAGGCGCTGATGGCGCAGGTGGCGCGCTTCCGGCTGGCGGCGGGCTGAGCCTGAGGCACCTTCGACCGGCCGGAGCTCCGTTCGGGCTGAGGCTGAGGCGGCTTCGGCCGGCCGGAGCTCCGTTCGGGCTGAGGCTGAGGCGACTTCGGCCGGCCGGAGCTCCGTTCGGGCCGAGGCTGAGGCGACTTCGGCCGGCCGGAGCTCCGTTCGGGCTGAGCCTGTCGAAGCCCCGAAGGCCACGGGCGCTTCGACAGGCTCAGCGCGAACGGTGCTTCCCGGATGGACGGACGCACTTCCGAATGAGGCCGGGCGTACCCCGCGCGGCGGGTGCCGCGCCTACCCGGCGCGCTGCGCCCGCTCCAGCAGCACCCGCACCGCGCCGAAGGCCAGCAGCAGCCCGGCGACGACGGCCAGCAGCCCGGCCACCTGCAGCCCGGTGGGAATCTCGTCCAGCACCGGGATCGCCAGCAGCGCGGCCGCGCCCGGCACCATGGCGCCGAAGAAGGCGGCGCGCCCGGGCCCCAGCAGCACCGCGGCGCGGCTGTAGGCCAGCACCGCCACCAGCCCGGCGCCCAGGCCATGCGCCACCGCCTGCATCAGCACGAAGCCCGGCGGCGCCGCGAGCAGCCCGCGCGGGTCGGCCAGCAGCGCGTACAGCGGCGCGAACATCGCCAGCGACAGCACCACCGCGACGCCGGTGACGCGCAGCGCGTCCACCTGCCAGCGCCGCGACAGCGCGCCGAACAGCCCCCAGCAGCAGCCGGCGCCGGCGAACAGCGCGTCGCCGAGCAGCACCGAGTCGCCGCCGGGGTGCAGCAGCGCGTCCGCGCCCATGAAACCCAGGCCCCCCAGCACGAAGGCGGCGCCGGCCAGCGTCTCGCGCGTCAGCGGCGCGCGCGCCAGCCAGGCCGACAGCGCGAGGCCGGCGAGCATCTGGCAGGCCGGCGCGATGACCGCGCCATGCGCCAGCGGCGCATGCGCGAAGCCGCTCATCATCAGCAGGCTGAACACCGGCCCCGACAGCAGCGCCAGCACCAGCCCGCGCGCCCAGCCGATGCCGGCCAGCCCGCGCAGCCCCCAGTGCAGCACGAAGGGCAGCATGACCAGCGCACCGGGCGCGAAGCGCAGCAGCGTCAGGTCCAGCGGGCTCAGCCCGGCCTTGATGCCCAGCCGCGCCAGCACCGTGTAGACGGACCAGATGGCCGCCGCCAGCAGCCCCCAGGCGATGCCGGTGGCGGCGGGGGACAGGCGGGGGGCGGGGCTCGGTGCGGGCATGCCGCGACGGTAACGCGGTGGCGCCGGCGCCGCCGCCTTGACAAGCGGCCCGGCCAGGTTCGCAATCCCGGCAAGGCACCGGCGCCGTGCCACGAGGCGGTTATCCATCGAATGGTGGAGGCCGCTGACGGCCGGCCGCGCCACAGTGGGTGCCCCGGCCGCCGGCGCACCCGGCACCGGCGGCCACAGCACGAGAGGGGAGCGACCATGGACGCTGTCCTGCTGGCCCGCATCGTCGGATCGGTGTACGAGACCGTGCTCGAGCCCGAACACTGGGACGATGCCGTGCGCGAGATGGCCGGGCTGTTCGACGCGTCGGCCGTGGCGCTGTTCCGCTTCGACTTCCAGCTGGGCCGGCCGACCCACTTCTACAAGTGGGGGCACGACGTCGAGGTCGAGCGGCGCTACGCGGAGCACTACCACCGGCTGGACCCCGGCGCCGCCAGCGGCATGGCGGCCCCCGTCGGGCTGTGGCAGGCCGACGAGACCCTGCTCTTTGCCACCACCGACGCGCACCGCGAGTTCATCCACGACTTCGCCTACCCCAGCGGCATCGGCCACATCGCCGGCGCGACGATCGCGCGCGACGAACACAGCTGCCTGCGCCTGAGCCTGCACCGGCTGCCCGATGGGTCGCGCTTCGGCGACCCGGCGCATACCCTGTACGAGGCGCTCAAGCCGCACCTGCTGCGCGTGGAGCGCATCCGGCAACAGCTGGCGCAGGCCACGGGCGGACTGGACCTGGCACGCACGATGCTGGACCGGCTGCGCTGTGGCCTGATGTTGTGCGACGCGGAGGGCCGCGTGCTGCTGGCCAACGCCGCCGCCGCGGCCGCGCTGGACGGACACCACGGGCTGACGGTGCGGCACGGCCGCCTGCTGCTGGCCAGCGCCGCGCGCCAGGCGGCGCTGATGCTCGCGCTGAAGAAGGCCACTGCCAGCGGTGCGCGCAGCGGCTCGGCCGTGCCGCTGGCCGAGGCCGCCGCCGCCGGCGGCGGCGGCACCGCCT
The DNA here is from genome assembly GCA_964621995.1 of uncultured Rubrivivax sp. Taxonomy (GTDB): domain Bacteria; phylum Pseudomonadota; class Gammaproteobacteria; order Burkholderiales; family Burkholderiaceae_C; genus Rubrivivax. The sequence goes on from CAZUPH010000065.1 coordinate 10,763, forward strand.
TCGTGGTGCCCGTGCCGCTGAGCCACGAGCTGGCGCTGGAGCGCCCGCAGCCGCTGGCCCTGGTGGCGCTGGCCATGCCGCCGCTCGACCCCGGCCCGGTGGAACTGCTGCGCGACCTCTACCGGCTGAGCGCCGCCGAGAGCGCGCTGCTCGCGGCGCTGCTGGGCGGCCGCAGCCTCAAGCAGGTGGCGCAGGAACGCGACGTGCGCATCTCCACGGTGCGCGCGCAGCTGCATTCGCTGCTGGGCAAGACCGGGGTGGGCACGCAGGCGGGGCTGGTGAATCTCGCGCGGGGGTTGCCGCCGGTGTGAGGGCCGGCGCGGCCGCGCCGCCGGGGTGCAGGCCCCGGCGGCGGACCACGAGACACGGTCAGGCGGCCAGCCTCTGCACGGCGACGCGACGGCGACGGATCGCCACCATCAGCAGCGCCAGCCCACCGGCCATCAGCGCATAGGTGTCCGGCTCGGGAATCGCCACGACCTGGCCGCGCAGGCGCAGCGACAGGTCGCCCAGCGCCAGGTCCGGCCCGCTGCCGTTGACCGACCATCCGCGCAGCACGACCGTGCGGTCGTAGACACCGATCGCCGCAGCGGCGAAGCTGACGCTGAGGCCGCTCAGCGCATCACCTGGCGCGAGTTCGGTGACCGGGACGAAGCCGCTCAAGGCGAACGCATCGCCCGGCGGAATGGCCGACAGGTCCCAGTCGCCGCTCAACGAATCCGCCGGCGCCAAGCCCATGTTGGCCAGCACCAGCGCGGCGCCGAGCAGCCCCGAGCCTTCGACCAAGGTGCCGAAGTCCAGCGTATAGCTCGTGCCGCCGCCGCTGAAGGCGCCGTCGCCCGCATGGGCCAGCGAAGCCTCGGCCAGCCGGTTGACCTGAGCCTGCAGCGTCAGCGCCACGGATCCGAGGTCCAGGTCGGCGAGGTCGCCGTTGCGGCTGGTGAAGGCCAGCGCGGCCCCGCCACTGAACAGGCCGGCGTTGCCGGTGGCGAGCCCGACGGTGATCGAGTCGGCATCGACGGCGCCCGCCGCCAGCGCCACGACTTCCCCCGCCACGGTGAAGGGCACGCCGCCCCCGGCGACCGTCGCACGCAGCGTATCGGTCAGCGCGCCGCTGCCGGTGTTGGCCACGGTCACGCCGCGCGCCGCCACGCTGTCGCCGACGCGCACGATGCCGAAGTCGACCACGGTGCCCGGCACCTGGGCGACGGCTGGTGCCCAAACGCGACCGCTCAGTGGCACGGCAGCGCCGGGCAGCCCGGCGTCCGGGGCGCTGGTTGTACCGACCCCGCTGGACACCAGCGACACGTCGGCCTGCCCACCGTAGGCGCCTGCGGTGCCCGTGGCCAGGGAGACGGCCAGGGCGTTGCTGCTGGCGCCCGCCGCCAGACCGGTGACGCTGCCAGTGGCGTTGAACCCTGCCGCTGCGGTGGCGATGCCGGCGTCCAGCCTCTCGGTGTAGAGGTCCGGCGAGCTGTTGCTAACGGCGACGATGCGCGATGGCGCCGCGTCGCCCACGCGCGCCGCCAGCACGATGGGCGAGGTGTCGACGATCGGGTTGGCGAGCCGGAAGCCGGTGGCCCGCAGCTGCACCGTCTGCTGGTTGACCGCCAGGTCGGAAAAACTGCCATCGAAGGGCTGGCCGTTGCTGACGAACTGCAGCGACACGCTGCCTTCGTTGACGCCCGGGCCGGCACCGCTGGACGCCACCGTCACCGCCCCCGCCTGGCTGGCGCCCGGGGCGATGTAGGCCCCGCCCAGGTGGTCGGTGGCGGTGAACTCGCCCGTGGTCGTGAGGGCTCCCAGGCCCAGCCGCTCGGCGCCGGCGCCCGTGGTCGTGTTGCTCAGCTGCAGCGCGGCCCCGACCGGCGGCGTGGCGCCGACGCGGAAGCTGCCCAGGTCGAGCAGCCCGGCCGGCGCGGCGCTGCCCTGCGCCAGCTTGGTCGTGAAGGCCTGCAGCAGCACCCGCTGCGTTGCGACGTTGCCGAAGTTGCCGGCCACCGCCAGCGCCTGCCCAGCGAGGTCGCCGCCGCGGGCCGAATCGGCTGTCAGCGTCACCTGCAGCGGCGCGCTCGACTGTCCGGCCGCCAGTGGCGCCAGGTTGATGTCGACCAGACCGGGGCCCGACAGCCGCGGGTCGTCGACGTTGGCGCCGTTGGCCGCATTCTGCAGCGCGGTGCGCAGCGCCGCGCCGCTGCCGGCATGGACCACCGTGAAGCTGCGCGTCGCACTGCCGCCACCGCGCACGTTGCCGAAGTTCAGCACCCAGGTGTCGGCACCCGCCGGCGTGGCGTCGCCCCCGACCGCCAGCGCCACGCCCTGGCCGATGATCTGCCCGCTGCCGCTGACGCCCGCGCGCGGCGCAAACTGGTTGCCGCTGCCGAAGGCGGCGTTGTCATAGTCGGCGGACACCGTCAGGTCACCGGCACCCAGCACCAGCGTCAGGCCGGCGTGGTGCACGAGGGCGGCGCTGCTCGGCGCACCCATCACCAGCGAGGCGCCTGGGTCCACCGTCAGGGCGCCTGCACCCTGCACCGCGGCGGCAAACGACAGCGTGCCGCCGCGCGCGAAGACGGCACCCCCATGGTCCAGCGGCGCGGCGACGGTGCCGAAGCCCTGCACGATGCCCGCCGCATTGACCAGCGACGGCGCAGCCAGCGTGCCGCCGGTCAGTTCGATCAGGGCAGCGCCGCTGTTGGTGAACGTGCCGGCCGCCGTGAAGGTGCTGCCCGGACCGACGGTGACGAGGCCGCCGTTGTCGAAGGCGCCGGCGCTGGTGAAGTTGCGGCCGTCGCTGATGGCGAAAGCGGCGCCCGCGGCATTGACCGCGAAGCCGGCCAGCGCATCCGCGCCGTTGCTGCTGTTCAGCAACCGCGAGCCGGGACCGCCGAGTTCGATGATGGCTGCGTTGGTCACCACGTTGGCACCGGTGAAGCGCAGCGTGCCGGCATCGGTGACGCGGTAACGGCCGCCGGTGAGCGTGGTGCCGGCGAAGTTGGGGAAGTCGCCCGACAGCGTCAGCGTGCCGGCATCCACCTGCACGGTGCCTGTGTTGTTGAACGTGACCGCG
>CAZUPH010000065.1:13932-19827 GCA_964621995.1 uncultured Rubrivivax sp.
CGTGCCGACGCCGGCGTGGAAGTTGGCGATGCTGTTGATCCCGACGTTGGCGTCGATGAAGCCGCCGTTGTTGACAATGCGCGACCCGTCGCCGGCGCGGATGTTGCCGTTGCCGCTGCTGACTTGGCTCCACGTCGTGCTGCCATTGAACTCGATCACACGGCCGCCCGAGAATGCCTTGTGGCCGTTGCCGCTGAGCGTGGTGTCACCGTTGAACCGCGTCGTGCCCGCGCCGGTCAGCGTGCCGCCCGTCAGCGTAGCCGCCCCCGTCACCGTCAGCGAACCGGGCCCGCCCAGCGTGCCGCCCTGCAGTTCCAGCGCTCCTATGCTCGACTGCTCGGCAAAGCTGAGCGTGCCGCCGGTGATGCGCAGTCGCCCCGTGCCGGTGAACGACCGCACAGCCACCGTGCCGCTGCGGAAGATGGTGTTGAAGGCGCCCAGCAGCACATCGTCGCCCGCCCCCGGCAGCCCGGGGCTCCAGTTGCCGGCCAGGTCCCAGAACGAGTCGTTGGGACCGACCCAGTTCACCTGGGCGGCGGACTGCCCGGCGCCCAGCGCCAGTGCGGCGGCAATGGCCAGCGGGTGCAGTGCAACGGCTCGAGGGCGCAGCGTGCGGCGGTGGTTCATGGCCTGTTCTCCCTGTCCCCGGTCCTTGGGGAGGGTGGCCACGTTGCGCCGCCGGGACGACGGGTGAATCCATCAGTTGATGAATCGCAGCCCCGCCCTGTTGCACTGATCCCTAACTCGTGGGATCGGCGGCAGCCACAGTGCGACGAGGCGTCGGCTCTGCGCCCTTCAGCCGAGCACGGTCCCGAACACCAGCACGATCACCAGCAGCACCACCAGCCACACCGCCTGCCCGATCAGGCAGCGCCAGCGGCTCACGGGGTCTTCTCCGGCTTGGCTTTCGGCTCCACCGCACGCGCCTTCGCCCGCGGATGCGCCGCGTCGTACACCTTGGCCAGGTGCTGGAAGTCCAGCTTGGTATAGACCTGCGTCGTGGCGATGCTGGCGTGGCCCAGCAGTTCCTGCACCGCGCGCAGATCGCCGCTGCTCTGCAGCAGGTGGCTGGCATAGCTGTGGCGCAGCATGTGCGGGTGCACGCGCGTGGGCAGGCCGGCACGCTGCGCCAGCGCACGCAGGCGGTTGCGCAACTGGTTGGGCGTGAGGCGCGTGCCGCGGCGGCTGACGAAGAGCGCCGTCTCGCCGGCCTGGGCCATCCCTGCGCGGTGCGGCAGCCAGGCCCGCAGCGCGGCAAGCGCCGCGCGGCCCACCGGCACGCTGCGGCGCTTGCCGCCCTTGCCCAGCACATGGGCCGTGGCGTCCGGCAGGTCCACCCAGCCCTGTGCGCCGGCTGCGGCCCGCAGGTCCAGCCCCAGCAGTTCGCCGATGCGCAGCCCGCAGCCGTACAGCAGCTCGACGATGGCGTGGTCGCGCGCGGCCAGCTCGGGCGCCTCGCCCTCGGCCTGCGGCGGCCCGTCGGCCAGCGCCACCGCCTGCTCCACCGACAGCGCCTTGGGCAGCGGCTTGGCGGCCTTGGGCGGCTTGAGGCCCTCCACCGGGTTGGCGGCCACCAGACCCTGGCGCCCCCACCAGCGGTACAGCCCGCGCCAGGCGGCCAGCGCGATGGCGATGCTGCGCGGCGCCAGCCCGGCGCGCCGCAGCTGCGCGACCCAGCCGCGCAGGTGGTGCGGCTGCGCGCTGCGCAGCTCGACGCCCTCGGCGCGCGCGCTGGTGGCCAGCCGCGCCAGCGCCTCGCCGTACATCGCCACCGTGCGCGCGGCCAGCCGGCGCTCCACCGTCAGGTGCTGCAGGAAGGCCTGCAGCTCGGCGGGCAGTTCGGCGCGCATGGTGGCGGCCGCGGACCCGGCCCTCAGCGCGGCGGGCGCAGCCGCGAGAGCGCCGCGGCGGCCACGTCGCCGATGCGCATCAGGAACTCGGTGCCCATGTCGGCGCTGTAGCGCGTGGGGTCGGGCGAGCCCATCACCAGCAGGCCGATGGCCTCGTCGCCGCGGCGCAGCGGGATCATCGCCATCGACGCCACGGCCACCGGGTCGTCCAGCCAGGCGGTGGCCTCGAAGCCGCTGTTGGCGCCGCAGTAGGGCATGGTCAGGCTGGCGGTGAGCGCCTTGACGTCGTCGCTGACCGGCAGCGCGAAGGCCTGGTCGGCATAGCCGGCGTCCGCGCCCCAGACGCGGATCGCCGCCTGCGGGATCAGGAACTCGTGGCGCAGCGCATCCACCATGCGCTGCGGCAGCGTGGCGGCGTCCTCGGTCAGCAGGATGGCGCGCGTGAAGCGGTGCAGCTTCTCCGCGATGGCCACGTTCTCCTGGCCGTGGCGGATCATCTCGACGATCTTGGCCTCCAGGCCCTTGATGCGCTCGCGCAGCATCTCCATCTGCCGCTCCTGCAGCGACACCGCGCGCTGGCCGTGCGGGCTGGTCAGCTGGATGCTGCCCAGCAGTTCGGCATGGCGCTCGAAGAAACCCGGGTTGTGGGCCAGGTACTGGGCGATGTCGTCTTCGGTGATGCCGTCCAGGCGGTTGCTGCTCACAGGTCGATCTCTCCTTCGAAGACGAATTCTGCCGGGCCGGTCATCAGCACCGGCGCGTCGTCGGCCGGCCACTCGATCAGCAGCTCGCCGCCGCGCGTGGCCACGCGCACGCTGCGGTCCAGCCAGCCCAGCCGGATGCCGGCCACCACCGCGGCGCAGGCGCCGGTGCCGCAGGCCAGCGTCTCGCCGGCGCCGCGCTCGTGCACGCGCAGCTTCACCGCGTCGCGCGCCAGCACCTGCAGGAAGCCGGCGTTGACGCGCTTCGGAAAGCGCGCATGGCCCTCGACCTGCGGGCCGAGGCCGGCCACCGGCGCGGCATCGGCATCCGCCACGCGCTGCACGGCATGCGGGTTGCCCATCGACAGCACGGCCACCTCCACCCCCGGCAGGCCCTCCAGCGGCCACAGCTCGAAGCCGCCTTCGCGGCGCGGCTGCAGGCCGGCGGCGTCGAAGGGGATGCGCCCGTGCTCGAAGACCGGCCGGTTCATGTCCACCGTGACGCGGCCGTCGTCGCGCAGGCGCAGTTCCAGCACGTTGTTGACGGTCTCGACCTTGACGCTGCGGCGCTCGGTGAGCCCGCGCGCGTGCACGTAGCGCACGAAGCAGCGCGCGCCGTTGCCGCAGTGCTCGACCTCGTCGCCGCTGCTGTTGAAGATGCGGTAGCGGAAGTCCACGCCCGGCGTCGTGCTGCGCTCCACCACCAGCACCTGGTCGGCGCCGACGCCGAAGCGGCGGTCGGCCAGCCGCCGCACCTGCGCCTCGCTCAGCACCACCGGCGCACGCGTGCCGTCGAGCACGACGAAGTCGTTGCCCGCGCCCTGCATCTTGGTGAAGCGCAACCGCATGGGCGCGATTGTCGCGTCAATCTGGGGGCGGGCCCTGGGGATGTCGGCTTGTGGCGCATAGCGGACATGGCACTCTCTGCCCCGGCGACAACCGTTAGCGATGAGCCTGTCGAAGCGCGCGTGGTCCTCGGGGCTTCGACAGGCTCAGCCCGAACGGATCGGGCGGGGGCTTCGACAGGCTCAGCCCGAACGGTACGAGCGGGCGCTTCGACAGGCTCAGCGCGAACGGTGGGGTACAGGGCAGACAGTGCCATGTCGGCAACGCGCCGCAAGCGGCCCACAATCGCCAGGGTGCTTCGCCCCGTCAGTACACCGCCGGCGCCCCCGGCGGCCGGGTCTTGAAGCGTTTGTGCACCCAGAAATACTGCGCCGGCATGCGCCGCACCTGTTCCTCGATGAAGGCGTTCATGCGCGCCGCGTCGGCCTTGGGGTCGTCGCTCGGCCAGTCGTCCCAGGGCGGCAGGAAGTGCACCGCGTAGCCCTGGCCGCCGGGCAGCATCTCGGCCACGATGGGCTGCACCTTCATGTCCAGCGAACGGGCCAGGCGCGAAGGCGCCAGCAGCGTGGCCGCCGGCTGGCCGAAGAAGGGCACGAAGTCGGCGTCGCGCAGGCCGAAGTCCATGTCCGAGGCGTTGAAGAAGACGAAGCCGCGGCGCACCGCGCGCACGATGGCACGCGCGCCGTCCTCGCGCTTGAGGAACTCGCTGCCGCCGAAGCGCGAGCGCCCGCGCAGCAGCGCGGCGTCGAAGACCGGGTTGCTCTGCGGCGCGTAGACGTCCATGCCGCGGCGCTGCACGTTGAGCTGCACCGCGGTGCCCGCCACCTCCAGCGCCAGGAAGTGCGGCACCAGCCACATCACCGGCCCGGCGTGGCGGTCGGCGAAGCCGACGTCGCCGTCCACGCAAATCAGCCGGCGCAGCCGCGACTCCGAGGCATGCCACAGCAGCCCGCGTTCGAGCACGCTGCGCCCGACCAGCGCGAAATGCTCGCGCACGAGGGCGCGGCGTTCGGGTTCCGGCAACTCCGGCAGGCACAGCGCCAGGTTGGTCGTGGCCACGTGCCGGCGCTCGCGCCCGAAGGCGTGCAGCAGCGCGCCCAGCCCGCGCCCCAGCGCCGCCTGCACGCCCAGCGGCAGCCAGTGCAGCAGCCACACCAGCGCCAGCGTCGCGCGTGCGCCGCCGTTGGCCAGCGCGGCCTTCAAGCGGCGCCCCCGACCTGGCCCGGCGCGGCAGGAGCCGGCGGCGCCTCGGGCTGCCGCGGCTGCTTGTAGCGGTGGTAGCCCCACAGATACTGCGAAGGCAGGCGGCGGATCACCGCCTCCATCGAGCGGTTGACGCTGGCCGCCGCCGCGGCGTCGTCGCCCTCGGGCAGCGGCTCGGGCAGCGGCAGCGCGCGCACCACGTAGCCGGCGCCCTTCGGCAGCCGTTCGGTGAAGAGCACGGCCACCGCGGCGCCGGTCTGCTGCACCAGGCGCGCGGCCAGCGTCATCGTGTAGGCCGGCTGGCCGAAGAAGGGCACCCACACGCCCTGCCCCTCGGGCGGCACCTGGTCGGGCAGCAGGCCCACCGTCTCGCCGCGCTTGAGCGCACGCAGCATCAGCCGCACCCCGGCCAGGCTGGCCGGCGCGGTGGCCAGCGCCGGGCGCGCGCGCGCCGTCTCCTCCAGCTCGCGCAGCCAGGCCTGGCGCGCCGGGCGGTACAGCACGGTGAGCGGCTGCACGGCGCCGAAGCGCTGGGCGTAGGCCTGCGCGCTGAGCTCGAAGCTGCCCAGGTGCGGCGTCAGCAGCACCAGGCCGCGGCCCTGCGCGAGCAGCTGCTCGATCAGCTCCGCACCCTCCCAGCGCACCGGGTCGGCGATGGGCTGCTCGCGCGGGCGCAGCCACAGCCGCGGCAGCTCCATCGTCAGCCGGCCGGCCTCGGCCACCGCGCGGCGGCGGTCCGCCGCGGACACGCCGGCCAGCCGCGCATTGGCGTCGTGCCGGCGGCGGTAGGTGGGCGACAGCAGCCAGGCGGCCCAGCCGAGCAGGCCGCCCAGGGCGTGAAGGAATCGCAGCGAACGCCGGGACAGCCAGGCGAGCAGGGAGGGCATCGTTCGTATAATCGGGCGGTCGCCGAGTTAAAGGACAACTTGCGGGGCGACAGCCGGGTGTGACGGGTCCGAAGGATACCGACCGCCCGACCCCAAATACCGCTAAAGCGTTCGCCGCGGCCCGGTTGCCCTGCGACGACGCAGATTCCCGCAACCCAACCGGAGCACTTCCCCCGTGGCGAACGACTATCTCTTCACTTCCGAATCCGTCTCCGAAGGGCACCCCGACAAGGTCGCCGACCAGATCTCGGACGCGATCCTCGACGCGATCTTCCGCCAGGACCCGCGCAGCCGCGTGGCCGCCGAGACGCTGTGCAACACGGGCCTGGTGGTGCTGGCCGGCGAGATCACGACCAACGCGGTCGTGGACTACAACCAGATCGCGCGCGACACGCTCAAGCGCATCGG
>CAZUPH010000066.1:0-19597 GCA_964621995.1 uncultured Rubrivivax sp.
GCGAGGTCATCACCCCGGCCAACGTGCTGCAGGACCTGCGCCTGGTGCAGGCCAGCGGCATCGGCACGATCCGGCTGTTCAGCAGCCGCGCCTTCGCGCGCACGGTGCTGGAGGTCATCCGCGACAACGGCCTGGACCTCAAGGTGCAGCTCGGCGCCTACCCGAACCCGATCACCGGCCCGGCGGCCGAGGCCGACAACATCGCCGAGCTCGACGCCTGCATCGCGCTGGCCAAGGACTTCCCGACCATCGTGCAAGCGGTCAGCGTCGGCAACGAGACGATGGTCGAGTGGTCCACCCACAAGGTGCCGGTGGCCGACATGGCGCGCTACATCAAGCGCGTGCGCGACGCCATCCAGCAGCCGGTGACGACCAACGACAACTGGCTGTTCTGGGCCTCGGTGCCCAAGGCCATCGCCGAAGTGGTGGACTTCGCCGCGGTGCACGTCTATCCGTTCCTGGACACCTTCTACAACCCGACGGCCTACGACTGGCGCCAGAAGAACGTGCCCGAGGCCGAGCGCGCGCGGGCCATGATCGACGCCACGGTCGTCGAGGCCAAGGCGCAGTTCGAGCGCGCCCGCGCCGGGCTCGTGAAGCTGAACCTGGGCGTGATGCCCATGACCATCGGCGAGACCGGCTGGGCCGCGGTGGACACCCCCGGCGGTCCCAACCTCGCCTTCCGCGCCCACCCGGTCAACCAGAAGATGTACTTCGACGCGCTGCAGCTGTGGGCGCAGGAAGGCCGGCGCGACCCGCAGGGCCCGCGCGCCATCTTCTACTTCCAGGCCTTCGACGAACCCTGGAAGCAGGGCGACGACGGCTGGGGCCTGTTCAACGCGAACCGCCAGGCGCGCTACGTCGTGCAGGGCCTGGGCACCTGCGGCGTGACCTGGGCCTGCGAGCCGGGCAGCTACACGCTGGCCAACGCCGTCAAGTGGGTGGAGCCCACGCTGAGGCTGCCTGCCGTCGGCGCGCCGCGCTACACGCTCTTTGCCGACACGCCGGTGGCCGGCGAGGTGCGGGCCGCGGGCCTGCGCTGGGACCCGTTCGCCATCAGCGTCGGCCAGGAGAGCACCGCCGGCGTCGCCAGCTCCGACGGCGGCGCCCACTTCGTGATCGCGCCCAACCCGGTGGACTTCGGCTGGGGCATGTTCATGCGTGCCGCCGACGACAGCAACGAGAACCTGTCGGAGTTCGCCGGCGGCCGCATCAACTTCAGCGTGCGCAGCGACGGCTACCCGGGCAAGATCGAGGTCGGCATCAGCACCGACACCTACGACCGCGACGTGCAGGAGGCCTTCGTGCAGATCGCCCCGGGCGAGTACGGCTACTGCAACACCAACCAGTGGTGCGAGGTGTCGATCCCGGTCGCGGCCTTCCTGGCGGTCAACCCGAACCTGGACCTGCGCTACGTGCTCTTCCGCTTCATCGTCGCGGACCGCTTCAGCATCACCGGCAAGCCGCTGAACCTGACCGGGCTGCCGAACCTGCGCATCGACAACATCCACTGGTCGCGCTGATGGCCGGGCAGACCCAGCCCCTGCACTGGGTGCTCAGCGCGCGCGACGGCCGCCACGGGCAGGCGCTGCGGCTCTCGCCGCAGCCGCCGCTGCCACCCGACGGCGACCCGGCCGCGCACGCCAGCGCGCCGGCACGCCTGTGGGTGGACAGCAGGCGCCGTTTCCAGACGCTGGAGGGCTTCGGCGGCGCCTTCACCGAGGCCGCCGCGACGACCTGGCTCAAGCTCTCGCCGGCGCAGCAGCAGCGGCTGCTGCGCGAGTACTTCGACCCCGCACACGGCCACGGCTACACGCTGTGCCGCGTGCACATGAACAGCTGCGACTTCGCGCTGGGCAACTACGCCCACGTCGAGCAGCCCGGCGACCACGCGCTGGACGGTTTCAGCATCGAGCGCGACCGCCAGGCCCTGCTGCCCATGATCCGCGCCGCGCAGCGTGTGGCCGCGCGGCCGATCAAGCTGCTGGTCTCGCCCTGGAGCCCGCCGGCCTGGATGAAGGACAGCGGCCGCATGAACGAGGGCGGCCGGCTCAAGCCCGAGTGCCGCGCCGCCTGGGCACAGTGCTACGTGCGCTTCATCCAGGCCTACGCCGCCGAGGGCGTGCCGGTGTGGGGCGTGTCGGTGCAGAACGAGCCCGAGGCCCACCAGCGCTGGGACTCGTGCCTCTATACCGCCGAGGAGGAACGCGACTTCGTGCGCGACCACCTCGGCCCCGCGCTGCACGCCGCCGGCCTGGCCCACGTGCGCATCGTCGTCTGGGACCACAACCGCGACGCGATGGTCGAGCGCGCCAGCGTCATCTACGGCGACGCCGAGGCCGCGAAGTACGTCTGGGGCACCGGCTTCCACTGGTACATGGAGGACCACTTCGACCACGTGCAGCTGGTGCACGACGCCTGGCCCGACAAGCAGCTGCTCTTCACCGAGGGCTGCCAGGAGGGTGGCCCGCACTGGGATCGCTGGGAGCTGGCCGAGCGCTACGCACGCTCGATGATCAACGACCTCAACCGCTGGACCGTGGGCTGGATCGACTGGAACCTGCTGCTCGACGAGCAGGGCGGCCCCAACCACGTCGGCAACTTCTGCAGCGCACCCTTCCTGGCCGTGCCCGCCGAGGACGGGCTGCACGCGCAGAGCTCCTTCGCCGCCATCGGCCACTTCGCGCGCTTCGTGCAGCCGGGCGCGCAGCGCGTGCTGGCCGCGGCCACGCGCGAGGCGCTGGAGTGCGCGGCCTTCGCCAACCCCGACGGCAGCCTCGCGGTGGTGGTGCTCAACCGCAGCGAGCACGACCTCGCCTTCTCGCTGGCCCTCGACGGCGTGGTGCACGCCACCGACCTGCCTGCGCACGCCATCGCCACCTACCACCGGCCCGCGCCGCGATGAACACGCCGGCCGCCCCTGCCGCGCCCGCCGGTGGCCGCCTGCTGGCCGACGTGGGCGGCACCAACGCGCGCTTCGCCTGGCAGGCCGGGCCGGGGGCGCCGGTCGAGGCGGTGATCACGCTGCCCTGCGCCGAGCACGGCTCGCTGGCCGAGGCCGTGCACCGCTACCTGCGGCAGACCGGCCGTGCGATGCCGCCGGACTGCGCAATCGCGATCGCCAACCCGGTGACCGGCGACCGCGTGGCGATGACCAACCACCACTGGACCTTCTCGATCCGCGAGCTGAGGGTGCAGCTGGGCCTGCGGCGGCTGCTGGTGGTCAACGACTTCACCGCACTCGCGCTGGCGCTGCCGCGGCTGGGCGCGGCCGACCGCTGGCAGCTCGGCGGCGGCGAACCCGAGCCGGGTTCGGCCATCGGCCTGATCGGGCCGGGCACCGGGCTCGGCGTCTCCGGCCTGCTGCCCGACGGGCGCGGCGGCTGGCTGCCGATCCAGGGCGAAGGCGGCCACGCCACGCTGGGTGCGACCACCGCGCGCGAGGCCGAGGTGCTGGACCTGCTGCGCAGCTGGCACGGCCATGTCTCGGCCGAACGCGCCGTGTGCGGCCAGGGGCTGGTGGACATCCACTCGGCGCTGCAGCAGCTCGACGCCGCGCCCGGCCCGCAGCTGCCGGCGGCCGTCATCACCGAGGCCGGCGTCGCCGGCCGCGACGCGCGCTGCACCGAGGCGCTGAACCTGTTCTGCGCCTTCCTCGGCATCGCCGCCGGCAACCTGGCGCTCACGCTGGGCGCCCGCGGCGGCCTGTGGATCGGCGGCGGCATCGTGCCGCGGCTGGGGCGCTGGTTCGCGGGCTCGCCTTTCCGCGAGCGCTTCGAGGCCAAGGGCCGCTTCGCCGCCTACCTGCAGCCGGTGCCGGTGTACGTGATCGACACGCCGCAGTCGCCCGCCTTCCTGGGCGCGGCCGAGGCGCTGGACACCGCGCTGCCGCTGGCCGGCCACGCGGACTGAACCCTCACCGAAAGGCGAACATGTCCGCCACCGCCGTCGCCGGCCACAAGGTTCCGTTCCGCCACAAGGTCGCCTTCGGGCTGGGCATGCTGGCCAACCAGATGTTCCCGGCGGCGCTGGGCATCTTCATGGTCGTGCTGGTGCAGGACCTGGGCTTCCCGGGCTGGATGTGGGGCGTGCTGTTCTTCCTGCCGCGCGTCTTCGACTCGGTGACCGACCCCATCATGGGCTTCATCTCCGACAACACGCGCTCCACCTGGGGCCGGCGCAAGCAGTACGTGTTCGTCGGCGCCATCGTGATGGGCATCAGCTTCGTCGCGATGTGGCAGCTCTACCGCGACGACGGCATCACCTACAACTTCGTCTACTTCCTGTGCTGGTCGTTCCTCTTCTACCTGGGGCTGACGCTGTTCAGCATCCCCTACGTGGCCATGGGCTACGAGATGAGCGACGACTTCCACGAGCGCACCAGCATCATGGCCGTGGCGCAGTGGATCGGCCAGTGGGCCTGGGTCATCGCGCCCTGGTTCTGGGTCGTCATGTACGACCCATCGTGGTTCCCCAACGCCGACACCGCCACGCGCACGCTGTCCATCTGGGTCGGCGTCGTCTGCATGCTGCTGGCCATGGTGCCGGCCGTCTTCCTGCCCAGCCGCTCGACCAGGGACGACACGAACCTCGTGCCGCTGAACTGGGCCAACTTCGGCGGCGGCATGCGCGAGATCCTGGCCGGCTTCAAGGAGGCCTTCGGATCGGTGCCCTTCCGCAAGCTGTGCTTCGCGACCTTCCTGATCTTCAACGCCTTCAACACGGTCGCGGCCTTCTCGTTCTTCATCGTCGTGTACCACCTGTTCGCCGGCAACGCGCCGGCGGCCGGCATCTGGCCTACGCTGTTCGGCAGCGTCGGGGCGCTGATCACCACCTTCGCCGTGATCCCCACCGTGGCCTGGATGTCGCGGCGCATGGGCAAGAAGAACGCCTTCATGCTCTCGCAGGGCATCTCGATCATCGGCTACGTGCTGCTGTGGTTCCTGATGGTGCCGGGCAAGCCGTGGATGTTCATGTTCGCGCTGCCCTTCTTCAGCTTCGGCATCGGCGGCCTGTTCACGCTGATGATGAGCATGACGGCCGACGTCTGCGACCTCGACGAGCTGGCCACCGGCAAGCGCCGCGAGGGCATCTTCGGCGCCATCTACTGGTGGATGGTGAAGTTCGGCTTCGCGATCGCCGGGCTGCTCAGCGGCGCGATCATGACCTTCGTCGGCTTCGCGCCGGGCGCGGCCGAGCAGGCCGCCGGCGCGGTGGACGGGCTGCGCCTGTTCTATTCCGGCGTGCCGATCTTCGGCACGCTGCTGGCGATGTGGGTGATGCACGACTACGACCTCGACGAGGCGCGCGCCAACCAGGTCCACGCCGAGCTCGAGCGCCGCAAGAAGCGCGCCGCCGGCGCCTCCTCGATGGGCTCGGCGGGCTCGGGTGCGCGCACCTGGCTGCTGGACCACGGGCTGGACCTGCCCGCGGCGCAGCGCTCGCCGCTGGCGGGCCGCAGCGCCGAGGAGGTGCAGGCGCTGTACGCGCAGCTGCGCGCCGACCGCCTGTACGGCCTGTGCTTCAGCGCCTACGCCGCGGGCCAGGGTGCGGGCGACGTGCTGGCGCCCTCGCAGGTGCGCCGGCGCGTCACGCTGGTCGCCCCGCACACGCGCTGGCTGCGCAGCTTCGCCTGCACCGAGGGCCACGAGCTGATCCCCGCGGTGGCGCGCGAGCACGGCCTGAAGACGATGGTCGGCGCCTGGATCAGCGCCGACCGCGAGCGCAACGAGCGCGAGATCCACGGCCTGGTCACGCTGGCCAAGGCCGGGCTGGTGGACATCGCGGTGGTCGGCAACGAGGTGCTGCTGCGCGACGAACTGCCGGAGGCCGAGCTGCTGGACTGCATCGCGCGCGTGAAGGCCGCGGTGCCCGAGGACGTGCGCGTGGGCTGCGTCGACGCGTACTACCTGTTCCTCGAGCGCCCGGCGCTGGCCGCCGCCTGCGACGTGCTGCTGCCCAACTGCTACCCGTTCTGGGAGGGCGCGGACATCGCCTGGGCCGCGCACTACCTGCGGCGCATGCATGCGCTGGTGCAGGCCGCCGGCGGCGAGAAGCCGGTCATCGTGGCCGAGACCGGCTGGCCCGGCGCGGGCGAGCCGGTGGGCCAGGCCCGGCCCTCGGCCGAGAATGCGATGCGCTACTTCGCCGACGTGCAGCAGTGGGCGCGGCGCGAGGGCGTCAAGCTCTTCTGGTTCTCGTCCTTCGACGAACCCTGGAAGCTGCAGCAGGAAGGCGAGGTCGGCACCTCGTGGGGCCTGTGGGACCGCGACGAGCGGCCCAAGTACGGGCTGTAGCCGCCGCGCCGACGGCACAATCCGGGCCGCGAACCGCGCCGGCGGCGGGTGCACCGCGCCGCAGCGTCGAAATCGCCCGGTCCCGATCGTCGTCACGGACCAGCCCCGCCGTTGGCGAGGCGCTGGCGGGCCTGCTGCCGTCCCGACCCGGCAGCCTCCACATCCCCTGCGAGGACCCCCGATGCCCAAGAACACCATCTGCCTGTGGTACGACAAGGACGCCGAGGCGGCCGCGCGCTTCTACGCCGCCACCTTCCCCGACAGCCGCCTGACGGCCGTGCACCGCGCCCCGGCCGACTACCCGTCCGGCCGCGCCGGCGACGTGCTGACGGTGGAGTTCACGGTCGCCGGCATCCCCTGCCTGGGACTGAACGGCGGCCCGGCCTTCCAGCACAGCGAGGCCTTCTCGTTCCAGATCGCGACCGAGGACCAGGCCGAGACCGACCGCTACTGGAATGCGATCGTCGGCAACGGCGGCGCGCCCAGCGCCTGCGGCTGGTGCAAGGACCGCTGGGGCCTGTCCTGGCAGATCACGCCGCGCGTGCTGACCGAGGCACTGGCCGCCGGCGGCGACGAGGCGAAGCGCGCATTCACGGCGATGATGTCGATGCAGAAGATCGACGTCGCCGCCATCGAGGCGGCACGGCGCGGCTGAGCCGCACCCGAGGGCCTGCGCTTGAGCTCGACCGAACCCACGCTGTCCGCGGCAGCGACGGCGCCAGCCGGGCCCACGCTGTGGGCCGACCTGCGCGCCGCGCTGCGCGGCACGGGCGCCGACTACACGCGCATCCCGCTCAAGCGCGCGGTGCTGCTGCTGGCGGTGCCGATGGTGATGGAGCTGGTGCTCGAGTCCACCTTCGCCGTCGTCGACATCTTCTTCGTCGCGCGGCTCGGTGCCTCGGCCGTGGCCACGGTCGGGCTCACCGAGACCTACCTCTTCCTGCTCTACGCGGTGGCGATGGGCCTGGCGATGGCCGTCACCGCCATCGTCGCGCGGCGCGTGGGCGAGCAGCGCGGCGACGAGGCGGCGCTGACCGCCGTGCAGGCCGTGCTGCTGGCGGTGCTGGTCTCGCTGCCGGTGGCGGCGGCCGGCATCTTCTGGGCCCAGGACCTGCTGCGCCTGATGGGCGCCGATGCCTGGGCCGTCGAGCACGGCTACCGCTACACGCAGTGGATGCTGGGCGGCAACGTGGTGATCCTGCTGCTGTTCGTCATCAACGCGGTCTTCCGCGGCGCCGGCGACGCGGCCGCGGCGATGCACGTGCTGTGGGTGGCGAATGCACTGAACATCGTGCTCGACCCGATCCTGATCTTCGGCTTCGGGCCGATCCCGGCGATGGGCATCGAGGGTGCGGCCATCGCCACCAACATCGGCCGCGGCGCCGGCGTGCTGATGCAGCTGTGGATCCTGGCGCGCGGCAGCGAGCACCTGCACATCGTGCGCGCCAGCCTGCGCTGGCACGGCGCGACGCTGCTGCAGATCGCCCGCACCTCCCTGGGCGGCATCGGGCAGATGATCGTCGCGATGACGGCCTGGGTCTTCCTGATGCGCATCCTGGCCAGCCTCTCGACCGAGGCGGTGGCCGGCGCGACGATCGCGCTGCGCGTGCTGATGTTCACGCTGATGCCGGCCTGGGGCATGAGCAATGCCGCGGCCACGCTGGTGGGGCAGAACCTGGGCGCCGGCGATGCCACGCGCGCCGAGGCCGCGGTGTGGCGCATCGGCTGGATGAACATGGTGTTCACGCTGGCCATGTCGGCGCTGCTGCTGCTGTGGCACGACGACATCGTCGCGCTGTTCACCGACGACGCGGCCGTCATCGCCATCGGCGGCGAGTGGCTGTCGATCCTGGCCTGGTCCTACGCCGTCTACGGCTGGTGGATGGTCGCGGTGCAGGCCTTCAACGGCGCCGGCGACACGATGACGCCGACCTGGATCAACCTCGTCTTCTTCTGGCTGATCCAGATCCCGCTGGCCTGGGCGCTGGCGCTGCCGCTGGGCGGGGGCCACTCGGGTGTGTTCTGGGCCGTCTTCTTCTCGGAGACGTCGGTGGGCCTGTTCACGCTGTGGCTGTTCACGCGCGGGCGCTGGAAGCTCGCGAAGGTCTGAGGCCGGCGCGGCACCGCCGCCTCAGCCCAGCCCCTGCTGCGCCGCCGCCACCACCCACATCGCGCCGAACACGAAGGGCAGCGCCCGCGCCGCCCAGCGCCCGCGCTGGGCGAGCCGGCTGGCCGGCGCCAGCGGGCACAGGTCGGCCAGGCCGGCTTGCTCGAACTGGCGGCGCACCTCGTGGGTGGCGGCCAGCGCGGCGTAGATGCCGGCGCCCAGCAGCGCCGCCACCAGGGTGCCGAACAGCGGAAGCGTCAGCATGAGCCAGCTGCCGGCCGCGTCGGCCTGCGTGCGGTAGGCGTTGAACAGCAGGCCCTCGGACAGGATCAGCCAGCTCACGCGGTGGTTGACCAGCATGTCCTCGTGGGTCCACTGCTCGCGCAGTGCGCGCCACTGGTCCCACAGGGCGACGTCCGGGGTGCGGTGCGTCTGCACGGCCGGTGCCTCAACCGAACTTGGGCTTCGCGTCCTTGTCCCACAGCCCCCAGTAGGCGCCGACATCGCCCTCGGCGCCCACCTTCCAGGCCTCGTCGAAGGCGGCGAAGTGGAACCACTCGATGCCCTCGCGCTCGGCCCAGGCCGCGGTGTCGACGAAGTACTGCATCGCCGCCTCGTGACCCGGCAACGCACCGTGGAAGGCGCTGCCCTGGTCGGGCCAGCCGGTCTCGCTGATCAGCACGCGCTTGCCCTGCGCCGCGGCGCGCGTCTTCGCCAGCATCTGCTGCATGTAGGGCAGCGCCTGCTCGCGCGGGCAGCCTTCCCAGAAGGGGTAGCAGTTGGTCATCACCACGTCGCAGGCGGCGGTCACGCGAGGGTGCTTCTCGAACAGGAAGTAGGCGTCGACGTAGCCCACCGGCACGCCGGGCAGCGCCCGCTTCACGCGCTCGATGCGCTCGATCAGCGCGTCCTCGTCGAGGTCCTCGCGCAGCAGCACCTCGTTGCCGACGGCCACGATGTCGGCGTGGCCGGCGCGCGCCACCGCGATCACGCCCTCCAGCTCGCGCTCGTTGACCTCGGCGTCGGTGCCCAGCCAGGCGCCGACCAGCGTCTTCAGGCCCATCTCGTGCGCGATGCGCGGCGTCTGCTCGTGGCCGTCGGTGCACGAGAAGCTGCGCACCCAGCGCGTGTGCGGCCGCACGATGGCCATGCGCTCGCGGATCTGCGCCTCGCTCACCTGCGAGCCCGGCTGCTGGCCCTCGAGGTAGGGGCTGAAGCACATGCCGTGGATGCCGCGCGCCAGCGTCGCGCGGAAGGCGTCGTCCAGCCGCGCCCGCTCCTGCGGCGGCAGCGGCGGCGGGGCCGCGGCGGGCAGGTGCCGGCCCGGCACGAAGGGGGCGCTGCCGCCGGGCGAAGTCGATGCCGGGCTGCCGGGGGGTTTGCTCATCGGGGCTGTCTCCTCGTGCTTTCAGAAGCGCCGCTCGGCCACGTGGCCCGGCTCCCAGGGCATGACCCCCGGCCCGCGCGGCGCGGCGGGGCCGTAGCCGCCGTCCTTGTCGTACACGCGCACCCAGTCCACCACCAGCTCGGCCGGGAAGCGCGTGGCCTCGTTCGGGTGGCCGGGGAAGTTGCCGCCCACGGCCACGTTCATCAGCAGGTAGAAGGGCTGGTCGAAGGGCGCCGGCCAGGGGTTCAGGTCCGCCTCGGAGGCGGCCTCCACGCCCTGCCCTCCGGCCTGCGGATCGAGCCGGCTGCAGCTCCACCAGTGGCGGTAGGTGCAGGTCTGCACCTCGTCCACGTAGAAGCGCACCTCGCCGGGCTCCCACTCCACCGCGTAGGTGTGCCAGTCGGCCACCGTGCTGCCGCCCGGCAGCTTGTGCGTGGTGGTGATCAGCGAGCGGCGCGGGTACGAGGAGCCGAAGTGCAGGCTGTTGAGCACCTCGTGCGGCACCTCGCCGACGATCTCCATCAGGTCGATCTCGCCGCTGGCGGCCCAGCCGCCGTAGCGGTCCTCCACCGGCAGCATCCAGATCGCCGGCCACAGGCCCTTGCCCCAGGGCACGCGCGCGCGCGCCTCGATGCGGCCGTAGAGCTTGGAGAACAGCACGCGGCCGTCGCGCGCCTTGGTCTTGAGCCGCGCGGAGGTGTAGCCGCAGCCGTGCAGCGGCGCCTTCACGGCGCGGATGAACAGGCAGCTGTCGCGCAGCTGCACGTTCTCCGGCTCGCCGGTGTAGTACTGCAGCTCCTCGTTGCCCCAGCCCGGCACCCACTGGTGCACGCGGTAGTCGTAGAAGCCGTTGCCGAGGTCGAAGTCCCACTTCGTGCGGTCCACGGCCTCGCCGTCGAATTCGTCGTGCCAGACCAGGGTCCAGCCGGGGCGTCGGGGTTCTTGCATGGCGGCTCGGGGCGGTGGGCGGTCGGCGGGTGGGCGTGCTCAGGCCGCGACGGCCGCGGCCTGTGCGCGGCGCGCGCGCTGCAGTTGCAGGAAGTCGCGGTACCAGAGGTAGCTGTCCTTGGGCGTGCGCGCCTGCGTGGCGTAGTCCACGTGCACGATGCCGAAGCGCTTGGCATAGCCACTGGCCCACTCGAAGTTGTCCAGCAGGCTCCAGACCATGTAGCCGGCCATCGGCACGCCGGCGGCCAGCGCGTCGCCCACCGCGGCGATGTGCGCCGCGATGTAGTCGCTGCGCTCGCGGTCGTGCACGCGGCCGTCCACCAGCGCATCGCGGAAGGCGGCACCGTTCTCCATCACGTACAGCGGCGGCAGCGTCCAGTCGCGGTGCAGGCGCTGCAGCAGCTCGGTCAGGCCCTCGGGCACGATCTCCCAGCCCATGTCGGTGAGCGGCTTGCCGCTGGCGTGCACGTTCCACGCCCCGCTGGCGCTGACGACGCCGCGCGTGTAGTAGTTGATGCCCAGGAAGTCCATAGTCGTGCGGATGGCGGCCAGGTCCCCGGGCTCGACCTGCGGCACGTCGCCGCCCAGGTGCTGCCAGACGTCCGCCGGGTACTCGCCGCGGAACAGCGGGTCCATGTACCAGCGCACGCTGCGCCCGTCCTCCAGCCGCGCGGCGGCGGCGTCCTCGGGACTGTCGCTGGCCGGGCCGATCGGCGAGAGGTTCAGCACGATGCCCAGCCGGCTGGTGCAGCCCTGCGCGCGCAGCGCCTGCAGCGCCAGGCCGTGGCTGAGCAGCAGGTGGTGCGCGACCTGCATCGCGGTGCCGCGGTGGCGGATGCCGGGCGCGAAGATGCCGGCCTCGTGCCCCAGCACCGCCACCACCCAGGGCTCGTTGTGCGTGGTGATCGCCGCGACGCGGTCGCCCAGGCGCGCGGCCACATGCTGCGCATACTCGACGAAGCGGTGCACGGTGTCGCGCGCGGCCCAGCCGCCGGCGTCCTGCAGCGCCTGCGGCAGGTCCCAGTGGTTCAGCGTCAGGTAGGGCTTCACGCCGCGTGCCAGCAGGCCGTCCACGAGCCGCTCGTAGAAGTCCAGGCCCGGCGCGTTGAAGGGGCCGCGGCCCTGCGGCTGCACGCGCGGCCACGAGACCGAGAAGCGGTACGCATCCACGCCCAGGCCGGCCACCAGGTCGAGGTCGCCCTGCCAGCGGTGGTAGTGGTCGCAGGCGACGTCGCCGTTGCTGCCGTCGGCGATGGCGCCCGGCTGGCGGCAGAAGCGGTCCCAGACCGACTCGCCCTTGCCGTCGGCCGCGGCGGCGCCCTCGATCTGGAACGAGCTGGTGGCCACGCCCCAGACGAAGTCGGCGGGAAATCGGTGTCTCGGCACCAGCGGCAGGGGCGGGTTCATTCGGAGGCTCTTTGGAAACGGAACGGGAAGGGCGCGCAGCGGCTCGACCACGCCGCGGCGCGCCCGCATGAAAGCGCTTTCACAGTGTCGCCCGTGTCGCCCGTGCTGTCAATCGCGGGTTACTTCGGGTTGCCGTGAGGAGCACCTCACGGCGGGCGAATGGCGGGTCGCGACGGACCCGCCGCGGCGGTGTCAGCGTCGCCGGGCGGCCCGCGGCCCCTCGGCGCGCAGCTCGCGCGTGGACTCGCGCACCACCAGCCGCGGCACCGGCAGGTCCTGCGTCGGCGGCTTGCCCGCCAGCAGCTGCAGCATCGCGCCGGCCGCCAGTTGCCCGAGCTCGTAGACCGGGTGGTGCACGGTGGTCAGCGGCGGGATCGCATACAGCGCCGCCGCGAGGTCGTCGAAGCCGACCAGCGACACGTCGCCGGGCACGTGCAGCCGCCGCCGGTGCAGCGCCAGCGCGGCGCCGAAGGCCATCTGGTCGTTGGACGCGAAGATGGCCGTGAACGGCTCGCGGCTGTCGATCAGCCGCTCCACCGCCTCCAGCCCGCTGGCCTCGGTGAAGCTGCCGGGCATCACCAGCGCCGGCTCGTAGGCCAGGCCGGCCGCCTCCAGCGCCGCGCGGTAGCCGCGCAGGCGCTCCTTGCCGTCGGGGTGCTTCAGGTCGCCGGCGATGAAGGCGATGCGCCGGTGGCCCAGGCTCAGCAGGTGGTGGGTGGCCAGGCGCGCGCCCCCGAAGTTGTCGAAGTCCATCGCATACAGGCCCGGCGCCTTCAGCGTGCGACCGGTCACCACCATCGGCAGCTCGCGCGCGGTGGCGGCCAGCGCGCTGTCGCTCAGGCGGCCGGTGAGCACGATGATGCCGTCGACTCGGCGCGACTTCAGCACGTCGATGCAGCGCGCCTCGTGTGCCGCGCTCCACTGCCCGCTGACGAACAGCGGGCTGTAGCCGGCATGGCTGAGGGTGTCCTCGATGCCGCGCAGCGCACCGCCGTAGAACGGGCTGTCGATGGCCTGCGTGACGACACCCACGCTCAGCGTGCGCCCGCCGGCCAGCCCGCGCGCCACCGGGTTGGGCACGAAGCCCAGCCGCGCGATCGCCTCGTCCACCGCCGCGCGCTTGTCCTCGCTGACGATGGCGCTGCCGTTGAGGATGCGCGAGACGGTGGCCGCGGACACGCCGGCGGCCGCCGCCACCATCTCCAGCGTCACCTTGCCGCCCCCGCCCTGCGCCGGCTTGCGGCCGCGCCGCCCACCCGTGCTGCTGTCGTTCATCGACGCATCCTCGTAGATGGGTGCGCAGTCTACGGCCGGCCTGCGGACGCCGCGCCGCCTTCGCGGGCAGGCGACGCCTCAGCGCCCGCGCGCGGGCGCCACCAGCAGCTCGACGCGCCGATTCAGCGCGCGGCCTTCCTCGGTGTCGTTGCTCGCCACCGGGCGGCTCTCGCCCAGGCCGCGGATCGTCACGGCCGGGGCCGGCAGCGCCACCTCGGTCGCCAGGCGCGCCCACACCGCGCGCGCACGCGCCTCCGACAGGCGCAGGTTGTCGGCGTCGCCGCCGGTGCTGTCGGTGTGCCCTTCCACGGTGACGCGGATGCCGCCGCCCATCGCCTTGAGCCGCGCCGCCGCCGCGGCCAGCTCGGCCTGCGCCTGCGGCTTGAGCTCGGCCTGGCCGACGTCGAACAGCACCGCGGCGTCGAAGGACAGCCGCAACTGCGCCCCCACCGCCGCCACCGCGTCGATGTCGGCGCCGGAGTGTTTGCCGCCGCAGCCCTTCCTGCTGACGTTGGCCAGGCGCACGAAGCGGAAACGCTCGCCGGGCTGCGCGACGGACGAGATGTCCACGTCGGCGCGCGAGCCCTCGATGCGGCCGACCACGCGCCACTCGCGGCCGTCGGCCGAGATGGCCAGCTCGGTCTCCTCGACATAGGGCCCGACCTCGAAGACGTAAAGGTCCATGCCGTCCACGTCCACGAGCACGTTGTCGGTGAACTCCAGCACCAGCGTGCCGTCGCAGCCCAGCGAGATGAAGTCCGGGCTGGTGGTGCGGCGGTAGTCGGGCTCGCCGAGTGCGGAGGCCGGGTCGTCGAACGGCGCCTCCGAGGGCCGCTCGCCGGGCGTGAACGAGACCACGCGGTCGGCGAACGACGCCGCCCCCAGCGGCAGGCAGATGCGCTTCTTGCCGGCGCCGTACCACTTGCCCGGGCAGTCGTCCGCGGCGGCCCACGCCGCAGCGGGCAGGCCGCACAGCACGAGGGCGGCGATGGCGAGGCGACGCAGGCCGCGCAGCAAGGCCAGGGGCAAGGGCATCGGTTCACTCCTCGGGGTGGCACACGCAGGGTCCGCGCAACGCGGCGGGCCGCGGGCAGGATCCGAAGCTACCGTGCCGGGCCGCCGGGGCTCAAGTCCTGTTGCACTCGAGCACAGTCCTCGCGGCCGCGGTGCAGGCCGCGCCGCCCCGTGCGTGCATGCCCGCGTGCCTGCGGCGCGCCTCACGCGCGCTTCACGATCGAGCGTCTAGACTGCGGCGTCGCTCCTCCGGCCGCCGGGTGCCTGCCCGGTGGGCCCGCAACCATGTCAACACGCCCCGGCCCGCGCATCCTGGTGGTCGAGGACCACGCCGCGTTGCGCACGCAGATCGTGGCCGTGCTCGCCGGCGCCGGCTGGCGCGTGGAGGAGGCCAGCGACGGCCGCCTGGCCTTGCAGATGGCGCTGCAGGAGCCGCCCGACGTGCTGCTGCTGGACCTGGGGCTGCCCGGCCTGGACGGCCTGGCGGTCTGCGCGCAGCTGCGCGCGCAGGCCGACCGCCATGTGCCGGTGCTGATGCTGACCGCGCGCGACACGCTGGCCGACAAGGGCCGCGGCTTCGCCGCCGGTGCCGACGACTACCTGCTCAAGCCCTTCGCCAGCGAGGAGCTGCTGTGGCGCTGCCAGGCCCTGGCCCGCCGCGGCGAGCTGGGCCGCAGCCCGGTGCTGGAGCGCGGGCCGCTGCGCATCGACCGCCGCAGCGGCGAGGTGCATTGCGAGGGGCGTGCGGTCGCGCTGTCCGGCCATGCGCTGCGGCTGCTGGTGGCGCTGGCGCAAGCCTGGCCGCGCACCGTCAGCCGCAGCGAGCTGCTGCAGCAGCTGTGGGCCGACGAGCCGCCGGAATCGGACGCGCTGCGCAGCCACCTGTACACCCTGCGCCAGGCGCTGGGGCCGGCGCAGGCGCTGGTGAAGACGGTGCACGGCGTCGGGCTGCGCCTGGACCTGCCGGCGTGAAGCTGCGGCCGCCCCCCGACGGCCCCTACCGGCCGCGCTTGCAGCGCCGGCTGCTGCTGGCCTTCAGCGGCTGCACGCTGCTGGTGGCCGCCGTGCTGGGCACGCTGGCGATCGTCTTCGCCTATGCGGTGGAGGACCAGTTCTTCGCCGCCACGCTGCAGGCCGAGGCCGACCGTCAGCGCGCCCACCACGCCACGCACGGCGACTACACCGCGCCCGCGCTGCCCTACCTGCGCCTGTACCCGGCGGGCCTGGGCCTGCCGGAAGACCTGGCCGGGCCGCACGCGCGCGAGCCGCAACGCACGGAATTCGAAGGCGCCGAGGGCCGGCACTACCACCTGCACCGCGTGGCCGCGGACGGCACGCTGCTGGTGGCCGAGGTCAGCGGCCAGCTGGTCGTGCGCCCGCTGCGCAGCGAGCTGATCCACTGGCTGCTGGCCGCGGCGGGCGGCCTGACGCTGCTGGCGCTGCTGCTGGGCGGCTGGCTGGCGCGCCGCATCAGCACGCCGCTGGCGGCGCTGGCCGCGCGCGTGGCGCGCAGCGCGCCCGACGCGCTGCCCGAGGACCTGGCCCGCGGCCTGGTGCACGACGAGGTCGGCGAGCTGGCGCGCCACCTGGACCGGCTGCATGCCCGCACACGTGCGCTGATCGAGCGCGAGCAGGCCTTCACCGCCGATGCCAGCCACGAGCTGCGCACGCCGCTGACCGTGCTGGCGGTCGCCGCCGAGCGGCTGCACGAACAGGCCCCGCCCGCGCAGCAGCCGCTGCTGCGATCGATCCAGGCCGCGGTGTGGCAGCTGCAGCAGACCGTGGAGCTGATGCTGGCGCTGGCACGCGAGGCGCCCGCCGGCCCGGGCGTCGAGCCGGAACAGCCGCTGCTGCCGGCGCTGGAGCGGCTGGTGCTGGCGCATGCGCCGCTGCTGGACCGCGAGCATGTCGAGCTCGTGCTCGACGTGCCGGCCACGCTGACGCGCCCCTGGCCGCCGGCCTTGACGCAGCTGCTGGTGGGTCACCTGCTGGCCAATGCGATCGTGCATGCGTGCCCGCAGGGGCCTGCGCAGGGGCCGAGGATCGTGATCGAGGCGGACGCCACCGAGCTGCGTGTGCACAACCCGAGCCCGCCGCCGCCGGCGGCCCTGCTCGGCGCCGATGCGGCCGGGCGCGCCCGCGGCCTCAAGGGCCCCGCCAGCAGCGGGCAGGGCCTGGGCCTGGCCATCCTGCGCCGGCTGGCCGAGCGGCACGGGCTCGCGCTGGAGCTGCGTCACGACGACGGACAGACCAGCGCGATCGTGCGCAGCGCCAGCGCGGTGCCGGCGGCACAGGACCGTCCACGCGCCTGAGCGCGCCCGGGTCCCCGCGACCCGGCCCGGACAGGGCGCTTCGCGAGCGCTTCACGCCTGGGGGCCTAGTGTGCGGTCCGTGGCGGCCTTCGCTGCCACACCCAACGCACCTAGAGCATTCCCATGCACCGTTTCGTGAACCGCAGGAGAGTCCTGAAGATCATGCTGACCCTGTTCGGCCTGACCGGCGCCCTGGGCGCCTTGTGGTGGGCGGTCTTCGCCCTGAAGCCCTACGACATCCCGCCCGAGCTGCTGGTGCTGCGCTACGCGCACACCAGCGTGTCCACGCCGGCCCCGCAGGTGCAGCTGGGTGCGGTGGAGCCGGTGACGGTGGGCGGCACCGCAGCCTGGGCGCGGTCGCTGCGCTTCAGCAGCTTCGACGGCGAGACGGTGCTCGGCCGCATCGTGCACCCCGACGACCCTTCGTCGCCCGGCACCACCGGGGTCCGCCGCCCGGTGCTGCTCGCGCTGCACGCCATGGGCCGCACGCAATGGCGCTGGTGGCAGGCCGAGCACAAGGGGCGTCCAACCATCGAGAGCACGCACCTGCTGGCCGAGCAGGCCCTGCTGGCGGGCCATGTCGTCATCGCGCTCGACGCACGCGCCCACGGCGACCGCAAGGACCCGCAGCGGCCGCTGATCGCGCGCGAACTGCTGCGCGACCTGCACCTGTGGGGCGCGCGCGAGCCCTACGAGCGCTTGATCGTCGACACGGTCCGCGACTGGCGCGTGCTGCTGGACTGGATCCAGCAGCAGCCGCAGCTCGACGCCGCGCGCGTGCGCGCCGCCGGCTACAGCATGGGGGCTCAGATGGCGCTGCTGCTCGCGGCCATCGACGGCCGCGTGCACCGCGTGGCGGCGATGGTGCCGCCGCACCTGGACCGCAAGGTGGCAGCGGTGGCGCCGGCCACGGTCGCGCACCGGCTGCAAGATGTCGAGGTCTGGCTGCTCACGGCCGACGACGACGAATATGCCTCGCGGGCGGACAACGCGGCGCTGTTCGCGGCGCTGCCCGGCGCCGCAAAGCAGCACCTGCGCTTTCCCGGCGGGCACCTGCTGCCGGCGGGGTATGTCGAGCGGCTGCAACCCTGGCTGGAGACGGGGACCGGGTCGCCGGTGGACCCGCAGCGGCTGGAATGACCTGGGGTCGGCGCCGGGCGGCGCGCACCGGGTCGGGC
The DNA here is from genome assembly GCA_964621995.1 of uncultured Rubrivivax sp. Taxonomy (GTDB): domain Bacteria; phylum Pseudomonadota; class Gammaproteobacteria; order Burkholderiales; family Burkholderiaceae_C; genus Rubrivivax. The sequence continues at coordinate 17,925 of CAZUPH010000066.1, forward strand.
GGCCCTGCGGCCACCGGCCCGCTACATCGGTTGCACGCGCTGCCGGTGCGCGCCGGCGTTGTCGCCCTCGATGCGCGTACGCTGCGTGCCCCGCACCTCGTCCACCTTGTGGTCGCCCTCGCTGCCGCTCAGCGCGAGCACCTCGACCGCGGTCTCGTGCTCGTAGGCGTGCGACTTGTCGGTGTTCCGGTAGTACCGGTAGATGGCCCAGTAGAAGGCGGCGGCGCTGGCCGGCCCCAGGGCCAGCAGGAAGAGGATGCCGTCGTTGTTGTCCATGTCGCCTGCCCTTCGCCGTTCAGCCCGCATTCGCGATGAACCACAGCGCCAGCGCCTCCACCACGGTGCCGATGGCCAGCGCCGCCAGCAGCAGCTTCCACTGCTGCACCGGCACGCTGCCCATGGTCTCGCCGGTGCGGGCGTTGACGGCGATGTAGTGCAGGAGCCCCCCACCCGGACCGGGCTGCTGGTACGAATACAGCCACACCGGCAGGTACATCGCCACCCAGCGCGTGCCCTGGAGGTCCAGGCGCTCGCGCTCCCAGCGCACGCCGCGGTCGTAGCGCTGCACGGTCGGCTGCATGCGGGCGCGGGCGATCGAGAGCATCTGGTCCTGCAGACGCGGCACCAGGTGCTGCACGTCGCGGTCGCGCTTCTCGGAGGTGTAGCCCACCAGGTAGGAGGCGTTCCACTTCACCGCATTCTTGGTGTCGAAGGGCAGGATCGTGTTGATGACGTTGTGGGTGTTGCTGCGCGTGTCCAGGTTGCCGCGCGTGGCGCTGGACTCCAGCGTCAGGTCGTCCACCGTGAAGTCCACGTGGCGCTGCACGCGCCAGACGTCGGCGTCGTAGAAGGTCTTCTTGTTCTTGCCCTCGCCGCGCGTGTAGCGGCGCGTCTGGACCTCGCCGAGGCCCGCGGCATCGGCGCTGCCGCGGGCGTCCACCACCATGTAGGGCAGGTACACGCCGACCACGTTCTCGGGCGTGAACTCGTCCTTGAAGGCCTTCAGCGCGAAGAGCCGGCGCTTGTTCACGAACTGGCGGATGCGTGCGACCGCATCGTCCTTGCGGATGTGGAAGGGCAGCACCGCGTCGGGCACCGCGCCGTTGTCGATCTGCTCGTTCACGCCCAGCACGTGCCGGCACCAGTGGCAGCGCGCGGTCATCGCGGTCTCGGTGTTGATCACCACCTCGGCGCCGCAGCCGCCGCACTTGAAGCTGCGCAGGCTGGCCGCGTCGGCCGCGATGTCGCGCGCGCCGGTGGCGATCTGCGTGCCGCGCAGCTCGGCGATGCCCTCGCCCAGCCCGTAGGCTTCCTCCACCCGGGTGGCCGCCCACTCGTGGCGGCAGTACAGGCAGATCAGCCGGTCGGAGCCCGGGCGCTGGCGCACCTCGGTCGAACCGCAGCGAGGGCAGGGGTTCAGGCCGTCGCGCAGTTCCCTGGCCGCGGTGTCGATGGCCGCCGGGTCGGGGGCCCGCAGTTCGTCGCGGACGGCCTTGGGCATCTTGTCCGGGTCGAGCGCGAACTCGCCCGGCGCGGGCGGCATGTCCTGCGGCGAGCCTGGTCCGGTGGGCCCGCGGCTGCCGGGCGGCGGCTGGGACGACATGCGCGGCGCCGGCCCTCTACAGACCCAGCGCCTTGGCCTTGACCGCGTCGTAGTCGGCCTGGGTGATGAG
>CAZUPH010000067.1:0-19070 GCA_964621995.1 uncultured Rubrivivax sp.
GCCCGCGCGGCGGCGCCGGCCACGCACAGGGCCGCCGCCAGCGCGAGGGGGGCGACGGGCAACGCAGGCAGGGGGGGCAACGCGGCGCGGAACGCGGGGCTGGGCACGGTCGGGTTTGTAGAATCGATTATCCATGAGGGGCACCCCCGACCCGGTCGGCTGGCCCGACGCCGCGCGCCAGGCCGCCTTCGAGCGCTGGATCGCGGGCGTCGCGCCCGAGCACGGCATCCAGATCGACTCGCTCGCGCCGGCCTCGGCCGATGCGAGCTTCCGGCGCTACCTGCGCGTGGCGGCCACGCGCGTGCCGGGCGGCAGCCTGATCGTGATGGACGCGCCGCCGCCGCTGGAGGACGTGCGCCCGTTCGTGCACGTGGCCGGGCTCATCGCGGCCGCCGGGCTGCCTGCGCCGCGTGTGCTGGCGGCCGACACCGCGCAGGGCTTCCTGCTGCTCACCGACCTCGGCAACCGGCTGCTGCTGGACGCGCTGCGCGAGGGCGACGCCGCCGCGGCCGACCGCCTGATGCGCCCGGCGCTGCGTGCGCTGGTGCGCTGGCAGCAGGGCGTGGACGCCGCTGCGCTGCCGGCCTGGGGCGAGGCGCAGATCCGCGCCGAGCTGGCGCTCTTTCCGCAGTGGTGCGTGCAGCGCGAATACGGCGTCGCCTGGGGCGCGGCCGAACAGGCGGCCTGGGCGCAGGTGTGCGATGCCATCGTCGCCAGTGCGCTGGCGCAGCCCGCGGTGGCGGTGCATGCGGACTGGATGCCGCGCAACCTGATGCTTGCCGGCGACGACCCGGCGGCGGAACCCGGCATCCTGGACTTCCAGGACGCGGTGCGCGGACCCATCGGCTACGACCTCGTCTCGCTGCTGCGCGACGCCTTCGTGTCGTGGCCGGAGGAGCAGCAGCTCGACTGGGCCGTGCGCTGGTGGGAGCAGGCGCGCAGCGCCGGGCTGCCGGTGGACGCCGACTTCGGAGAGTTCTGGCGCGCGCTGGAGTGGACCGGGCTGCAGCGCCACCTGCGCATCCTGGGCGTCTTCTGCCGCCTCAAGCACCGCGATGCGAAGCCGCGCTACGCCGAGGACCTGCCGCGCTTCTTCGGCTATGCGACGCAGGTCGCGATGCGCTACGCGCCGCTGGTGCCGCTGGCGCGGCTGCTGGAGCCGATGAGCGGCCAGCGCGTGCTGGCCGCCCACACGTTCTGAGGGGCGCCGGGGAGAGCCGGCGCCCTGGGCTCAGCGCGCGCTCACTTCGGGATCACGACGCTGTCGATGACGTGGATGACGCCGTTGCTGGCCACGATGTCGGCCTGCACGACCTTGGCGTTGTCCACCGTCACGCCGCCCATCGTGCCCAGCGTGAGCTTGCTGCCCTGCACGGTGGCGACCTGGCCGGCCTTGACGTCCTTGGCCATCACCTTGCCCGGCACGACGTGGTAGGTCAGCACCGCGGTCAGCTTGGCCTTGTCCTTGAGCAGCGCGTCGAGGTCGGCCTTGGGCACCTTCGCGAAGGCCTCGTCGGTGGGCGCGAAGACGGTGAACGGGCCCGGGCCCTTGAGCGTGTCGACGAGGCCGGCGGCCTTCAGCGCGGTGGCCAGCGTGGTGAACTTGCCCGCCGCGACGGCGGTCTCGACGATGTCCTTGGCCTGCACGGCGATGGCGCTGGCGGCCAGCGCGGCGGCAACGAGAGTCTGCTTGATCATGGGGTACTGCCTGGAAGTTGAGGGGGCTGTGCCCACGGCGTCCCGGCCGGGCCGGACCGCAGCACCCCTGCATGATGAACCGTTCGGTATCTACATGAGACTGTACGGTCATTGCCGATACTGATCGGTCATGGTCGTCCCGCGATCGCGGCGGTGGGGCCTGGCCGACCCGGTGGCGCGCAGCGCGCCCGGCCGCGCGGCCTCACAATGCCCCTTCCTCCCGCCACCCACGGTGGCCCGCGGCCGAGCACCGGCCGCGGGCGGCCGCGCCGTTGATGTTCGCCTTCTTCGAATCCCGCCTCGCCCCCACGGCGCGGCCCGGCAGCGCGCCACCGCAGGCGCTGCTGCCCTTCTACTGGCACTACGTGCGCCAGGCGCGCGGCCTGTTCGGCGCGATGTTCGCGACCGGCCTGCTGGTGGCGCTGATGGACACGCTGATCCCGGTGTTCATCGGCCGCATCGTCGCGCTGATGGAGGCCGCCGACCGCGCCGCGGCGCTGCAGGCGGCGCTGCCCTCGCTGCTGGGCATGGCGGTGCTGGTGCTCGTCGGCCGCCCGGTGGCGCTGCTGCTGGACAGCCTGGTGCGCAACAACGCCGTGGTGCCCGGCGTGACCAGCCTGATCCGCTGGCAGAGCCACTGGCACGTGGTGCGCCAGAGCTGGCCCTTCTTCCAGAACGACTTCGCCGGGCGCATCGCCAACCGCGTGATGCAGACCAGCAACGCGGTGCGCGAGAGCGTCGTCAGCTCGATCCGCGCCGTCTGGTACATCATCGTCTACGGCCTGTCGGCGCTGGTGCTGATGAGCACCGCCGACTGGCGGCTGGCCATCCCCACCGCGCTGTGGTTCGCCGGCTACGTGTTCTTCCTGCGCATGTTCGTGCCGCGCATGCGCGAGCTGGCGCGCGCCAGCTCCGAGGTGCGCAGCCACGTCATGGGCCGCATCGTCGACAGCTACACCAACATCCTCACCGTCAAGCTGTTCGCCCGCGCGCGCGACGAGGACGCCTACGTGCGCGAGGTCATCGACGAGCACACCGGCGCGATCGCGCGCCACATGCGCCAGACCACGCGCTTCATGGGCACGCTGGCAGTGCTCAACGCGCTGCTGCTGGTCGGCACCGCGGCGATCGGCATCACGCTGTGGGGCAACGGCACCATCGACGCCGGCGCGGTGGCGATGGCGGTGCCGCTGGCCTGGACCATCGCCAACGTCGCCGGCTGGGTGAGCTGGGAGGTGACCGGCATCTTCGAGAATATCGGCGTCGTGCAGGAGGGCATGGAGACGATCGCCGTGCCGCACGGCATGAACGACCGCGACGGCGCGCGCGAGCTGGCCGTGCAGGACGCGCCGCACGGCGGCGAGATCCGCTTCGAGCATGTCACCTTCACCTACGGCCGCAACGACGGCCTGAAGGTGCTGGACGAGCTGAACCTCGTCGTGCGCCCGGGCGAGCGTGTGGGCATCGTCGGCCGCTCGGGCGCCGGAAAGAGCACGCTGGTCAACCTGCTGCTGCGCTTTCACGACCTCGAGGCGGGCAGCGTGCGCATCGACGGCCACGACATCCGCGAGGTCACGCAGGAGAGCCTGCGCGCGGCCATCGGCATGGTCACGCAGGACACCTCGCTGCTGCACCGCTCGATCGCCGCGAACATCGGCTACGGCCGGCCCGGCGCGACGATGGAGGAGATCGTCGCCGCGGCGAGGAAGGCGCAGGCGCACGAGTTCATCCTCGGCCTGCAGGACTGGAAGGGCCGCACCGGCTACGACGCGCACGTGGGCGAACGCGGCGTCAAGCTCAGCGGCGGTCAGCGCCAGCGCATCGCGATCGCGCGCGTGGTGCTCAAGGACGCGCCCATCCTGGTGCTGGACGAGGCCACGAGCGCGCTGGACAGCGAGGTCGAGCTCGCCATCCAGGGCCAGCTGCTCGGGCTGATGGAGGGCAAGACGGTGATCGCGATCGCGCACCGCCTCAGCACCATCGCGCGCATGGACCGCCTGATCGTGCTGGACGCCGGGCGCATCGTCGAGCAGGGCACGCACGCCGAGCTGCTGGCGCTGGGCCCGCAGGGCCACTATGCGCGGCTGTGGTCGCACCAGAGCGGCGGCTTCCTGGTGGACGACGACGAAGACGACGCGGACGCCGCGGTCGGGACGCCGGTGCCGGCGGTCGTCTGAGAAGGCTGCCAGGACCCAAAGAAAACGCCGCGCGGTGCGCGGCGTCCTGTGCTTGGGGCGAGGCCCCTCGCGGGGCCGCGGTGTCTCAGGCGGCCCTGCGGCGGCGCACCCAGAAGCCCAGGCCGGCCAGGCCCAGCGCCATCAGCCCGTAGGTCGAGGGCTCGGGGATCGGCTGGAACATGATGCGCAGCGTGCCGCCGGTGATCAGCGCGTCGCGGCCCGGGTCGTTGAAGATGTCGTAGGCGTAGACGTTGACCAGGCCGCCGGCCACCATGAACGGCGCGCCGAAGCTGTCCAGGCCCGGGTCGCCCCAGGCGCCATCGGCCGGGCCGAAGGTGCCGCCGGCGCCGACCGTGCTCGGGGCGACGTCCATGTAGCCGGCGAGGAAGCCGTCGGGGTGCTCCACCGACAGCACGAGCTCGTTCATCCAGCTGCCGTTCTCGGTGGTGAAGGTCAGCCCGATGAACTGGTAGCCGAGCACGGTGGAGCCGGCGCCGATGTTGACCGTCACCAGGGTGTTGTTCGGGTCGGTGAAGCCGCCGAAGACCTCGAAGCCGGTCAGGTCCACGTCGATCGACGAGGCCAGCGGCGTCAGCACCGCGGGCGTCGGGCCCAGCGAATCGACGATGCCACGGGCGGCAAACGAGCCCGTGGCGGCAAAGGACAATGCAACGACGGCCGCCCCGCGGGCGACCCAGCTCATGCTCGACATCCTCGACTCCTGACTGTTGGTTGGATTTTCGGTTCGCGATACGCCGAAGGGGGCCGGGCGCGCGAGAACCCTAATCTGCCAACGTCGTGGATCGCGCACAAGCCTCGCGTTCGCGACCCCCCGCGGCTGCGGGGGTGGGCATCTCCCGATGCGCTGCCTTATGGACAGGCCGCGACGACCTGTGCTACCGCAGCCGTGAGCTTCTTTCCGTAGGGCACATGCAGGAACTCGTTCGGGCCGTGGGCGTTGCTCTTCGGGCCCAGCACGCCGCAGACCATCATCTGCGCCTTCGGAAAGCCGGCTGCCAGCATGCTCATCAGCGGGATCGTGCCGCCCTGGCCGATGTAGCCCAGCGGCGCGCCGAAGTGGGCGCCGGACGCGGCATTCAGCGCCCCCTCCAGCCAGGGCGCCAGCTCGGGTGCATTCCAGCCCGTGGCGCCCAGCTGCCCCGCGCGGCCGTCCGGATGGAAGGTGACCTTCGCGTTGTAGGGCGCGTTGTCCTCCAGCAGCGCCTTCAGCGCCACGCTGGCCTGGTGGCCGTCCACCAGCGGCGGCAGCCGCAGGCTCAGCTTGAAGGCGGTGTAGGGCCGCAGCACGTTGCCGGCGCTGGCCAGTTCCGGAAAGCCCTCCGCCCCGGTCACGCTGAGCGTGGGCCGCCAGGTGCGGTTCAGCAGGCCCTCGACCGGGTCGGTGGTGGTCGGCAGCGCCGGGCCGCCGTCGGCGCCGCAGGCCCAGGGGAAGCGCCGCCAGACCTCGTCGCCGAGGATCGCCGCGGTGGCCCGCGCCTGCTCGACGCGCGCGCCGGGGATGCTGCAGTGGAAGCTCTCGGGCAGCAGGCGGCCGGTGGCGCTGTCCTCCAGCCGGTCGAGCACCTGGCGCAGGATGCGGAAGCTGCTGGGCACCAGGCCCGAGGCGTCGCCGCTGTGGATGCCCTCGCTCAGGATCTCCACCTTCAGCACGCCGCTGACCATGCCGCGCAGGCTGGTCGTCAGCCAGAGCTGGTCGTAGTTGCCGGCCCCGCTGTCCAGGCACACGACCAGGCCCACGTTGCCCAGCCGCGGCTTCAGCGCGGCGATGTAGGCCGGCAGGTCGGGGCTGCCGCTTTCCTCGCAGGTCTCGATCAGGCCGACGATGCGCGGATGCCCCAGGCCCTGGGCCTGCAAGGCCTCGACCGCGCTGATGGCGGCATACACCGCGTAGCCGTCGTCGGCGCCGCCGCGGCCGTAGAGCAGGCCGTTCTCGTATTTCGGCGTCCAGGGGCCGAGGTCGCGCCGCCAGCCGTTGAACTCGGGCTGCTTGTCCAGGTGGCCGTACATCAGCACCGTGTCGCCGCCGGCCGGGCGGCCGCTGGCCGGGATCTCGAAGTAGATCAGCGGCGTGCGGCCTTCCAGCCGCAGCACCTCGAGCGCCAGCCCGGGCACGCGGCGCGACTCGACCCAGGCCGCGGCGTCGCGCACCACGCGGTCCAGCAGGCCATGCTCGGCCCACTGCGCGTCGAACATCGGGCTCTTGGCCGGCACCGCGATGTAGTCGGTGAGCGCCGGCACGATGCGCTCGTCCCAGGCGCGGGCGCTGAAGTCGGCCAGTTGCGCGGCATCCAGCAGCGCGGCGGCGGCGGCTCGTTCGGGGGCGTTCATCGGGACTCTCCTCGGGCGGTGCGCGGGCGGTGCCCCGGCGGGGCGGACGGCAGCGGCGCAGTTTAGAACCGGCCGAGCCAGGCCGTCAGCTGCGCGATGACCTGCGCGCGCTCGGGCTCGTTGAAGATCTCGTGGGCCAGCGCCGGGTGCTCGTGCGCCTCGACCACGCTGTCCGGCGCCGCGCCGGCGAAGGCCGCGCTGCCGCGCGGCGCGACGCAGCGGTCGGCGCCACCCCACATCAGGAGCGTCGGCGTGCGCCAGCGCGGGGCCAGCGCCCGCACCTGCCTGCCGGCGTCGACGATGAAGCGCGCCAGCCGCCCGCTGATGCGGTCGTGCACCAGCGGGTCGGCCTGGTAGGCCTGCACGACCTCGGGGTCGCGGCTGATCCAGGCCGGGTCCAGCCCGTTGGCCGCGGCCACGTCGGGCACCAGGCGCGGCAGCACGGCCAGCTGCAGCTTCTGCCAGGCCGAGAGGTCGGCGGCCAGCGCGGGCGAAGACAGCACCAGGCCGTCCACCTCGCGCTGCCAGCGCGCCGGGTGCGGCAGCAGGCCCTCGGCGACGAAACGCGCCGCCACCGCGCCGCCCATGCTGTGGCCCAGCAGCACATGGCGGCGGCCGCCGCGCGCGGCCGCCGGCAGCTGCGCGCGCACGTGGTCCATCACGGTGGCCAGGTCCATCAGCAGCTGCAGGCTCTGCGGCAGCACGCCGCGCGGGCCCTCGCTGCGGCCGTGGCCGCGGTGGTCGTGGCCGGCGACATGCCAGCCGGCGGCGTTCAGCGCCTCGGCCAGCGCCTCGTAGCGCCCGATGTGTTCGCCCAGGCCGTGCACCAGCTGCACGGTGCCGCGCGCGGCCTGGGGGCTTCCATGCGCCGGCCAGTGCCGCAGGTGCAGCCGCACGCCGTCGCCAGCGATCAGGGTGTCCATGGATCGATTGGATCATGCCGCGGCTTATGCTGGCCCCATGGACACGACGCCCTTCGACCTGAGCGCCCCGCAGCCCGGCATCGCCTGGCTGCAGTTCAACCGCCCGGCGCAGATGAATACGCTGACGCCGGCCTTCTTCGAGCGGCTGCGCGACACCGTGCAGCAGCTCGACGACGCCGGGCAGACGCGGGTGCTGGTCATCGCCTCCAGCGGCCGCCACTTCAGCGCCGGCATGGACCTCGCGGTCTTCGACGGCGGGCTGCCGATGCTGCAGGCCGCCAGCGCGCGCGACCGCCTGGCCTTCCAGCGCGGGCTGCGCCGGCTGATGCACTGCGTGGACGTGCTGGAGCAGGCGCGCTTCCCGGTCGTCTGCGCCGTGCAGGGCGGCTGCATCGGCGGCGCGCTGGACATCGCGGCGGCCTGCGACATCCGCCTGGCCAGCGCGGATGCCTTCTTCACGGTGCAGGAGATCCACATCGGCATGGCCGCCGACCTGGGCGTGCTGCAGCGGCTGCCGCGCATCGTGCCGCCGGGGGTGGCGCGCGAGATGGCCTACACCGGCGACCGCGTGCATGCCGAGCGCGCGTTGCGCATCGGTCTCGTCAACGCGGTGCTCGCCGACGCCGAGGCGCTGCATGCGCATGCGCTGGACCTGGCCCGGCGCATTGCCGCCAAGTCGCCGCTGGCGGTGGCCGGCAGCAAGCTCGCGCTGAACCACGCGGCGGACCACCCCACGGCCGAGTCGCTGCAGCAGATGACGCTGCTGCAGAGCGCGATCTGGGACCTGGGCGAGATGCAGGCCGCGATCGCGGCCTGGAAGGACAAGCGCGAGGCCGACTTCGCGCCGCTGGCCGCGCCGTCGTCGACGCAGGGCTGAGCCGCCGTCGCCGCTGCGGCAGGCCGCCGTGGCGCGGGCATGATCCTGGTCAAGGGGCCGTCCGCGGCGGCGGGCCATGCTGGCGACCGAAGCTCCCCGACGCGCCCATGTCCATCCGGCCGATCTCCCCCGTACCCGCCCCCGGCCGCGCTGCCGTGGCGCTGCTGGCCGCTGCCGCGCTGCTGGGGGCCTGCACCGGCGGCACGGTGCGCGTGCAGAACACCGAGCCGGCCCGGCAGATGGCACAGGAACGTGCGGCGCCGCTGGGCTCGGCCTACGCCGGCTGGCGCGTCTACCAGCAGCGCTGCGCCAGCTGCCACCGTGCCGACGCCAGCGGCGGCGACGGCGTGCCGGACCTGCGGCTGCGGCTGCGCGACGTCGGCCCGCAGCGTTTCGTGGATCTCGTGCTGCGCCGCTACGACTGGGGTGCGGCCGCCGGCGGCACGGGGTCGCCGCGCGAGACGCTGGTGGACGAGATCGTCGCGCGGCAGCGCGGCAGTGTCGAGATGCCGGCCTGGCAGGGCGAGCCGGTGGTCGGCGCGCACATCATGGATCTCTACGAATACCTCTCGGCGCGCGCCGACGGGCGCATCGCCGGGCCGGACGCGCCGCCGCGCTGAGCCGGCCGGCCGGGTGCAGCGCGATCAGCGCGCCCTGGCGCGGCCGGCAGGCGCCGGCCTGGCGGCGGCCTTGCGGGCAGGGGCCTTCTTCGCGGGCGCCTTCCTCGGGGCGGCCTTCTTCGTCACGGTCTTCTTGACCGCGGGCTTCTTCGCCGCGGGCTGCTTCGTCGCCGACTTCTTCGCCGCCGACTTCTTCGCCGCGGCGGGCTTCGCGGGGGTCTTCTTCGCTGCGGCCTTCCTTGCCGGCACCTTCTTCGCCGGCGCCTTCTTTGCGGCCGCCTTCCGGGCCACCGCCTTCTCCGGGGCGGGCGGCATGGCTGCCGGGGCGACGGGCGCCGGGGCGGCGGGCGCCGCGTGCTCGGGCTCGTCGGCACGTTCCACGTAGCCCGGCTCGGCCGTCGCGCGGCCGGAGCGTGTCGTGCGCTCGCGCATCGCCAGTGCCTGCTCGGTGCTGACCAGCGGGTAGCCGGTCGGCCGCCCGGCGGCGTTGAACTGCGCGACGCGGATCTCGCCGCGGTTGGCGCCGCCGCGGTGCGAGAGGTGCACCCACTTCACGCTGGCGCTTTGCGCCTCGTAGATGACCTGGTCGAAGGGCAGGCCCAGGCGGATGACGGTCTTGAACAGCTCCAGCACGTCCAGCCCCGGCGCCTGCAGGTCGGCAGCCTGGCCATGGCTGTGCTGGCTGGTGGCCGAGCCGCCGATGCGCGCATTCAGCGCCGGGCCGCGGTAGCCCGAGGTCACGCGCAGCGGCCGCCCGACGGCCTCGCGCAGCGGGTCCAGCACCGCGCCGCACAGCGCCCGCAGCTGCTCGATCTGCGCCTCGGCGGGCTGGTTGGGGATGCCCTCGCGCTGTGCGGTGTCGGACCGCGTCAGCTCGGCCAGCGTGAAGAAGCGCGACAACTGCATGGGGCATCTCCGGTCCCGGTGAGGTCGGCGCGCAGTGTGCGCGCGCGGCGCGGGCGAAGCAAGCGCGGCGCGCCCGGCCCGCGCCGGCTCAGAGCTTGAAGTCGTAGTCGATGATCAGCGGCGCGTGGTCGCTGAAGCGCCGCTCCAGCACGATCTGCTCGCGCTTCGCGGTGGCGGCGACGCCCGGCGTGGCCAGGTGGTAGTCGATGCGCCAGCCCACGTTCTTGGCCCAGGCCTGGCCGCGGTTGCTCCACCACGTGTACTGCTCGGGGCGCGGGTTGAGCGTGCGGAACACGTCCACCAGCCCGCCCTTCGTGAGCAGCTTCGTCATCCAGGCCCGCTCCTCGGGCAGGAAGCCGCTGTTCTTCTGGTTGCTGCGCCAGTTCTTCAGGTCGATCTCCTGGTGCGCGATGTTGACGTCGCCCACCAGGATGAACTCGCGCTCGGCCTTCAGCCGCACCAGGTGCGGATACAGCCGGGCGAGGAAGCGGAACTTGGCCTGCTGGCGCTCCTCGCTGCTGCTGCCGCTGGGGAAGTAGCAGCTGATGAGGCTGAACTTGCGCCTGGCGGTGTCGTAGCGCGCCTCGACCCAGCGGCCCTCGGCGTCGAATTCGCGGCTGCCGAAGCCGGTGAGCACGGCGTCGGGGGCCTTGCGCAGGAACAGGCCGACACCCGAGTAGCCCTTCTTCTGCGCGTAGTGGAAGTGGCCGTCCATGCCGGCGATGCGCTCGAAGCGCCCGGCCACGTCGGGGGCCTGGGCCTTGACCTCCTGCACGCCCATAGAATCGGCGCCCACGCTGTCGGCCCACTCCAGCAGGCCCTTGCTGGCTGCCGAGCGGATGCCGTTCAGGTTCAGCGTGACGAGTCGAAAACCCACGACAAGGACCTCTCGAGATGACGGCCGCACACCAGGGGGCACCGGCCACGGCCGCCGACCCCGCGCTGGCGCAGGACTTCGTGCAGTTTGCGGTGGCCGCCGGCGTGCTGCGCTTCGGCGAGTTCCGCACCAAGGCCGGCCGGATGTCGCCGTATTTCTTCAATGCCGGCGGCTTCGACGACGGCGAGCGGCTCGGCCGCCTCGCGGAATTCTATGCACGGCGCGTGCTGGCCAGCGGGCTGGCCTTCGACATGCTGTTCGGCCCCGCCTACAAGGGCATCACGCTGGCCGCCGCGGTGGCGGTGGAGCTGGCGCGGCGTGGCCGCAACGTGCCCTTCGCCTACAACCGCAAGGAGGCGAAGGACCACGGAGAGGGCGGCACGCTGGTCGGCGCGCCGGTGCGCGGCCGCGTGCTGATCATCGACGACGTCATCTCCGCCGGCACCTCGGTGCGCGAGTCCATCGCGATGATCTCGGCCGCCGGCGCCACGCCCTGCGGCGTACTGATCGCGCTGGACCGCCAGGAGCGCGCCAGCGAGGGCGGGCAGGACCTGCCGTACAGCGCAGTGCAGTTCGTCACACGGCAGTTACAGATGCCGGTGGCCGCGATTGCGACACTGTCGGACTTGCTTCAGTATCTGGCGAGCGGTGCCGATGCTGCACTGTCGGCGTACACGCAGCCCGTGCGGGCCTATCGCGAACGCTACGGAGTCTGAATGCGCCCTCCCTTCCTGCAGCCACCTGCCGAGCGCCGTCCGGTCACCCGGGCCGCGCGGGCGGGGCTGTGGGCCGCCCTGGTGCTGCTGCCGCTGCTCGCCGCCGCGCAGCAGCCGGCGAAGACCCCCAGCGGCAGCATCTATACCTGCATGGACGACCGCGGGCGCCGGCTCACGTCCGACCGGCCGATCGCCGAGTGCATCGCCAAGGAACAGCAGATCCTCAACCGCGACGGCTCGCTGCGCGCGGTGGTGCCGCCCACGCTGACCGCCGAGGAACGCAGCGAGAAGGAGGCGCGTGAGCGCCAGGCGGCGCTGGAGCGCGCCGCCGCGGCCGACGCGGTGCGCCGCGACCGCAACCTGATGGCACGCTACCCCACCGAGGCGGCGCACCGGCGCGCGCGCGAAGCGGCGCTGGACACCGTGCGGCTGGCGATGCGCGCCACCGAGGTGCGCCTGCGCGAGCTGGCCGCGGAGCGCAAGCCGCTGATGAACGAGGCCGAGTTCTACGAGGGCCGCCAGATGCCGCCCAAGCTGAAGGCGGCGATCGACGCCAACGACGCCGCGATGGACGCGCAGCGCGCCGCCGCCGCCTCGCAGGAGGCCGAGGTGGCGCGCGTCAACCGCCTGTACGACGACGAGCTGGAACGCCTGCGCCGCCTGTGGGCCGGTGCGCCGCCCGGCTCGCTGGGCGCGCTGCCGGGGGCGCAGGCCAACGGCCGCAGCATGGCGCCGCCGGCGCGCTGAGCGGCCGCTTCCGGGCCGCCCCGGCGCTCAGCCCAGCGCCTTCTTCAGCAGTTCCGCCGCCTGCGCCGGGTTGGCCTTGCCCTGGCTGGTCTTCATGACCTGGCCGACCAGCGCGTTGAAGGCCTTGTCCTTGCCGGCGCGGAATTCGGCCACCGACTTCTCGTTCTTCGCCAGGACCTCGGCGACGAGCGCCTGCAGCGCGCCGGCATCGGCCATCTGCTTCAGGCCCTTGGCCTCGATCAGCGCGTCGACGTCGCCGCCGGCGCCGCTCCACAGCATGTCGAAGACCTGCCGCGCGCCGTTGTTCGAGACCGTGCCGTCGACGATCCGGCCGACCAGCTGCGCGAGCTGCGCCGGCGACACGGGCGCGTCCTGGATCGCCCTTGCCTCGGCGTTCAGGCGCTTGCTCAGCTCGCCCATCAGCCAGTTGGCCACCAGCTTGGCGGGTGCCCCCGCGTCGCGCGCCTGCTCGTAGTAGCGCGCGAACGCCAGGCTCTGCGTCATCATCAGCGCGTCGTAGGCGGGCAGGCCGTCCTCGCGCTGGAAGCGCTCGGCCATCGCGCCGGGCAGCTCGGGCATCGCGGCGCGCACCTGCTCGACCCATTCGGGCGCGATCACCAGCGGCGGCAGGTCGGGGTCGGGGAAGTAGCGGTAGTCGTGCGCATCCTCCTTCGTGCGCATCGCCCGCGTCTCGCCGCTGTCCGGGTTGAACAGCACGGTGGCCTGCTCGATGGCCAGGCCGTCCTCCAGGCGGTCGATCTGCCACTGCACCTCGAAGTCGATCGCCTGCTGCAGGAAGCGGAAGCTGTTGAGGTTCTTGATCTCGCGCCGCGTGCCGAAGCCCGCCCCCGGGCGGCGCACGCTGACGTTGGCGTCGCAGCGGAAGCTGCCCTCCTGCATGTTGCCGTCGCAGATGCCCAGCCACACCACCAGCGCGTGCAGCGCCTTCGCATACTCGACGGCCTCGGCCGACGAACGCATGTCGGGCTCGGAGACGATCTCCAGCAGCGGCGTGCCGGCCCGGTTGAGGTCGATGCCGGTGCTGCCGTGGAAGTCCTCGTGCAGGCTCTTGCCCGCGTCCTCCTCGAGGTGGGCGCGGGTCAGCCGCACCGCGCGCTTCTCGCCGTTGAGCAGGAACTCGACGCGGCCGCCCTGCACGACCGGGATCTCGTACTGGCTGATCTGGTAGCCCTTGGGCAGGTCGGGGTAGAAATAGTTCTTGCGCGCGAAGACCGACAGCGGCGCCACCTTCGCCTGCACCGCCAGGCCGAAACGGATCGCTCGCTCCACGGCACCGCGGTTGAGCACCGGCAGCGTGCCCGGCAGCGCCAGGTCCACCGCGCAGGCCTGGGTGTTGGGCTCGGCGCCGAAGCGGGTGCTGGCGCCGCTGAAGATCTTGCTCGCGGTGGACAGCTGCGCATGCGTCTCCAGGCCGATGACGACCTCGTAGCCGCGGATCAGGGCAGGGGCATTCATCGCATCAGTAGCCGGCGGGCACGCGGGCGTGGAAGTCGGTGGCCTGCTGCAGCGCGTGCGCGGTCTGCAGCAGCGTGGCCTCGTCGAAGTAGTTGCCGATCAGCTGCAGGCCCACCGGCATGCCGTGGGCGCCCAGGCCGGCCGGCACGCTCATGCCGGGCAGCCCGGCCAGGCTGCCCGGCAGCGTGAAGATGTCCGCGAGGTAGGCCTTGACCGGGTCGTCGGCCTGCTCGCCGAGCTTCCAGGCCACGCTGGGCGCCACCGGGCCGGCGATCACGTCGCAGTCGCGGAAGCAGGCCTGGAAGTCGTCGGCGATCATGCGCCGCAGCTTCTGCGCCTGCAGGTAGTAGGCGTCGTAGTAGCCGTGCGAGAGCACGTAGGTGCCGATCATGATGCGGCGCTGCACCTCGGGCCCGAAGCCCTCGCTGCGGCTGCGCTTGTACAGGTCCATCAGGTCGGCCGGATCGGCGGCGCGGTGGCCGTAGCGCACGCCGTCGAAGCGCGAGAGGTTGGAGCTGGCCTCCGCGGGCGCGATCAGGTAGTACACGGGGATCGCCAGCTCGGTGCGCGGCAGGCTCACGTCCACCAGCGTGGCGCCGAGCTTGCGCAGCTCCTGCAGCGCGCTGCGCAGCGCGCCGTGCACGTCCTCGGCCAGCGCGGGGGGGAAGAACTCGCGCGGCAGGCCGATGCGCAGCCCGGCCAGCGGGCGCCCCGGCGTGGCCGCCTCGCGGGGGCGCAGCATCTGGGCATGGAAGTCCTGCGGCGGGCGCCGGGCGCTGGTGGCGTCGCGTTCGTCGAAGCCGCTCATCGCCGAGAGCACCAGCGCGCAGTCCTCGGCGCTGGGCGCCAGCACGCCGGCCTGGTCCAGGCTGGAGGCGAAGGCGATCATGCCCCAGCGGCTGCACACGCCGTAGGTCGGCTTGATGCCGGTGACGCCGGAGAAGCCCGCGGGCTGGCGGATCGAGCCGCCGGTGTCGGTGCCGGTGGCCGCCGGCACCAGCCGCGCCGCCACCGCCGCGGCCGAGCCGCCGGAGGAGCCGCCCGGCACGCGCGCCGGGTCCCAGGGGTTCTTCACCGGGCCGAAGGCCGAGTTCTCGTTGGCCGAGCCCATCGCGAACTCGTCGCAGTTGAGCTTGCCCAGCGTGACCATGCCCGCACCCGGCGCGCCGCCGGGCTCGCCGTCGCCCAGCCGCGCCACGACGGTGGCGTCGAAGGGGCTGCGGTAGCCGGCGAGCATCCTCGAGCCGGCGGTCGAGGGCAGTCCGCTGCGGGCGAAGTCGGTGACGAAGATGTCCTTGTGCGCCACCGGCACGCCAGTCAGCGGGCCGGCATCGCCGCGCGCGCGGCGCTCGTCGGCGGCGCGCGCCTGCGCCAGCGCGGCTTCCTCGTTGACGGCCAGGAAGGCGCCGAGCGCGCCATGTGCACGCACGCGCGCCAGCAGGTGCTGCGCCAGCTCCACCGCCGAGCAGCGCCCCTCGTGCAGCGCACGCGAGCTGCCGGCCACGCCCAGCGTGTGCAGGTCCGCCGTGGCGCTCATTCGATCACCCGCGGCACGAGGTACAGCCCCTGCTCGACGGCCGGCGCGCTGGCCTGGTGGGCGGCGCGGTCCACCGTCTCGGTGACCAGGTCCTCGCGCAGGCGCAGCGGCACCGCGTGCACGGCGGCCAGCGGCGTGTACAGCGGCTCCACGCCACGCGTGTCCACCGCGCTCATCTGCTCGACGATGCCGAAGAAGCCGTTGAGCTGCGCCAGCATCTGCGCCTGCTGGTCGGGGGAGAGGTCGAGCCGCGCGAGGTGCGCGATGCGGCTCACGTCGGCAGGGGTCAGGGACATCGATCGCTCGGACGGGTCGGTGGACTGCGACGGGGGCGCAGGGCCTGCGCGGGCGCCGCGTGCCGGCAGCGCAGGCACGGGGAACAGCGCGCGAAACAAAGCGTTCTTCGCGGCCTTCGGCGGCGAGGCGCTACGTTATTATCCCCAGTTACCCGAAAGTCCAGCGGCAGGGCTGCCGCGGCGCCGAGCCGATGTCCGGGCACCTGCTTCCTCGTTCGCCAGCAGCCCGCCTCCGGCGCCAAGCCTCCCACAGCCCATGTTCGCTGCCTCCCTGCGCCGCTATTTCTCCACCGACCTCGCGATCGACCTCGGCACCGCCAACACGCTGATCTACGTGCGTGGCAAGGGCATCGTGCTCGACGAACCCTCGGTCGTCGCGATCCGCCACGAGGGCGGCCCGCAGGGCAAGAAGACCATCCAGGCCGTCGGCAAGGAAGCCAAGGCCATGCTCGGCAAGGTGCCCGGCAACATCGAGGCCATCCGGCCGATGAAGGACGGCGTGATCGCCGACTTCACGGTGACCGAGCAGATGCTCAAGCAGTTCATCAAGATGGTCCACCCGCGGTCCGTCCTGAGGCCCAGCCCGCGCATCATCATCTGCGTGCCCTGCGGCAGCACGCAGGTCGAGCGGCGCGCCATCCGCGAGAGCGCGCTCGGCGCCGGCGCCTCCGACGTCTACCTGATCGAGGAGCCGATGGCCGCGGCCATCGGCGCCGGGCTGCCGGTGTCCGAGGCCAGCGGCTCGATGGTCGTGGACATCGGCGGCGGCACCACGGAAGTGGGCGTCATCTCGCTCGGCGGCATGGTCTACAAGGGCAGCATCCGGGTGGGCGGCGACAAGTTCGACGAAGCCATCATCAACTACATCCGCCGCAACTACGGCATGCTGATCGGCGAGCCGACGGCCGAATCGATCAAGAAGGAGATCGGCTCCGCCTTCCCCGGCAGCGAAGTGCGCGAGATGGAGGTCAAGGGCCGCAACCTGAGCGAAGGCGTGCCGCGCTCGTTCACGATCTCGAGCAACGAGATCCTGGAAGCCCTGACCGACCCGCTGAATCAGATCGTCTCCAGCGTGAAGAACGCGCTCGAGCAGACCCCGCCCGAACTCGGCGCCGACATCGCCGAGCGCGGCATGATGCTCACCGGCGGCGGCGCGTTGCTGCGCGACCTCGACCGCCTGCTGGCCGAGGAAACCGGCCTGCCGGTGCTGGTCGCCGAGGACCCGCTGACCTGCGTGGTGCGCGGCTGCGGCATGGCGCTGGAGCGCATGGAGCGGCTGGGCTCGATCTTCACCAGCGAATGACCCCAGGGGCGAGGATGGGTCGGCCCCCAGCTCGCTACGCTCGCAGCCCCCGAGGGGCGCTGCAGTCCCTTGGGGCGGCCCGGCGGTACTGACGTGCCCCTCGGCACCATCGACCGCACGCCGCCGCCCTTCTTTCGCCAGGGCTACTCGGCGTTCACCAAGCTGGTCTTCTTCACGGCCCTGTCCATCTTCCTGATGGTGGCCGACACGCGCATGCAGGTGGTGGCGCCGGTGCGCTCGGCGATCGCCGCGGCGCTGGCACCGGTCCAGCAGGCGCTGTTGTTCCCGGTGGACGTGATCGTCGGCGGCAGCGACTACTTCCGCGGCCTGGCCAAGGCGTTGGCGAGCGAGGACGCCGCCAAGCGCCTGCTCGCACAGCAGGCCGAGCAGGCGCTGGCGGCCGAGCGCCTGGCCGCCGAGAACCGCGAGCTGCGCGGCCTGCTCGAACTGAAGCCGGCGCTCGCGGTGCGCTCGCAGGCCGCGCAGGTGATGTACGAGGCCGCCGACCCGTTCTCGCGCAAGTTCTACATCGACCGCGGCGCCACGCAGGGGCTCGTCGCCGGTGCGCCCGTGGTCACCGAGGCCGGCGTCATCGGCCAGGTGACGCGCGTCTACCCGCTGTCGTCGGAAGTGACGCTGCTGACCGACAAGGACGCGGCGATCCCGCTGCTGAACACGCGCACGCAGCAGCGCGCCGCGGCCTTCGGCGGTATCGCCAAGGGCACGGCGATGGAGCTGCGCTTCATTGCGTCGAACGCCGACATCCAGGTCGGCGACCTGCTGCACACCTCGGGCGTGGACGGCATCTACCCGGCCGGGCTGCCGGTGGCGCGCGTGACCGAGGTCGAGCGTCTGGCCGAGGGCGGCTTCGCGCGCGTGACGCTCAAGCCGGTGGCCGCGGTGGACAGCGTGCGCCATGTGCTGGTGCTGGAGCCGCTGAAGCAGCAGTTGCCGGCACCGCCCGCGCCCGAGCCCGCCGCGCCGGCCGCCAAGCCGGCGGGAAAGGCCAAGCGATGAGCCTGATGCCGCCGAAGCAGGAGCACGCGTCATGAGTCTCATGCCGCGCGGGGACCAGCTGCTGCTGCCCGCCAACCCGCTGTTCATCCTGCTGACTCTGTTGCTGGCGCTGGCCTTCAACCTGCTGCCGCTCGGCCGAAGCCCGGCGGTGCCCGACATGCTGGCGCTGACGCTGGCCTTCTGGGCCGTCAACCAGCCGCGCCGCGTCGGCGTGGGCATCTCCTTCTTCTTCGGCCTGCTGATGGACGTGCACCAGGGCTCGCTGCTCGGCCAGCATGGCCTGGCCTACTCGCTGCTGGCCTTCGCGGCGATCGCGCTGCACCGGCGCATGCTCTGGTTCCCGGTGCTGCAGCAGGCGATGCAGGTGCTGCCGCTGTTCGTCGCCGCGCACCTGGTGTCGCTGCTCGTGCGCATGGTGGCCGGCGACCTGTTCCCAGGCTGGACCTTCTTCATCGCGCCGTGCATCGAGGCGCTGCTGTGGCCGGTGGTCACCTTCGTCTACCTCGCGCCGCAGCGCCGCGCGCCCGATCCGGACGAGAATCGGCCTCTGTAGGTGCGGCGATGACCGAAATCAGAGACGTCGAACGCGAGCTGGACAGCTTCCGCGGCCGGCTGCTGGCCGCGGCCCTGTTCGTGCTGTTCTGCTTCGGCCTGCTGGCGGCACGCCTGGTCTACCTGCAGGTGATCCGCCACGACGACCTGTCGACGCAGGCCGAGGCCAACCGCGTCGCGGTGGTGCCGGTGGTGCCCAACCGCGGTCTGATCGTCGACCGCAACGGCGTCGTGCTGGCCAACAACTACTCGGCCTACACGCTCGAGCTGACGCCCTCGCGCCTGGCCGACACGCTGGAGGCGACGATCGACGCGCTGTCGGAGGTGGTCGAGATCACGCCGCGCGACCGCCGCCGCTTCAAACGCCTGCAGGAAGACAGCAAGAGCTTCGAGTCGCTGCCGATCCGCACCAAGCTGAGCGACGAGGAGGTGGCGCGCTTCGTTGCCCAGCGCTTCCGCTTCCCGGGCGTCGAGGTCAAGGCACGCCTGTTCCGCCACTACCCGCTGGGCGACGTCGGCAGCCACCTGCTCGGCTACATCGGCCGCATCAACACCGCCGAGAAGAAGGCGATGGAGGACTGGGACGAGGAGGACATCGCCAACTACCGCGGCACCGAGTACATCGGCAAGCTCGGCCTCGAACAGGCCTACGAGCGCGAGCTGCATGGCAAGACCGGCGTCGAGCAGGTCGAGACCAGCGCCGGCGGGCGTGCGGTGCGGCGCCTGGCCCACCAGCCGCCGACGCCGGGCAACACGCTGATGCTGTCGGTGGACATCAAGCTGCAGGCCCTGGTCGAGCAGCTGTTCGGCGAGCGCCGCGGCGCGCTGGTGGCGATCGACCCGCGCAACGGCGAGGTGCTGGCCTTCGTGTCCAAGCCGACCTTCGACCCCAACCTCTTCGTCGACGGCATCGACGTCGACAGCTGGCGCGAGCTCAACGAGGACATCGACAAGCCGCTGCTGAACCGCGCGCTGCGCGGCACCTACCCGCCGGGCTCG
>CAZUPH010000068.1:0-18647 GCA_964621995.1 uncultured Rubrivivax sp.
GGCGGTCGCCGTGGCGGCGGCGGCCCCTGCGGCCCCTGCGGCACCGGCCGCGCCGGCCGACGACGCCCCCGGGGCATCCGCTGCGCAACGGTCCCGCGCCGCGGCACGCCCGCCGCCGCCCACGCTGGAGGACGTCGCGAAGCTCACGCGCGACGCGGACTTCTCGCGCTTCGTCGCACGCGACGTCGCGGCGCCCGTGCGCCACGCTGCCCTGCGCAAGCTGTTCAGCGACCCGCACTTCAACGTGATGGACGGCCTGGACGTCTACATCGACGACTATGGCCGCGCCGACCCGCTGCCGGCGTCGATGCTGCGCCAGCTGGTGCAGGGGCGCGGGCTCGGGCTGTTCCAGGACGAGACACCCGCGACGCCGGCAGCCGCCGTGGCCGACGGCGGCGCGGCCCCACCCGGTGCGGACGCCGCACCCACGCCCGCACTCACGCACGCACACGACGGCGCCTGCGATCCGGCACCCGACGCCGGGCCCACCGCCGAACGCCTTGCCCTGGCCGACGACCCGGCCGGCCAGCCCCACACCGCCGACGCCGCAGCGCCACCCCTGCCCCCCGATGAAGACCCTGATCTGCAATTGCAACCGCACGATGCCGCTGGACCTGCCGGCGATCGGCGGCGCGCTGGCCAAGACCCGCGGCGCCTCGACTGACGGCCTGCAGGTCCTGCACACCGTGCTGTGCCGGCGCGAGGCCGGCGCCTTCCAGCGCGCCGCGAAGGCCGCCGCCGCCGAAGGCGAGGAACTGCTCGTCGCCTGCACGCAGGAGAGCGCGCTCTTCGCCGAGCTCGCCGCGCAGACCGAGGGCGCGGCGCCGCCGGCCGAGCAGCCGATCCGCTTCGTCAACATCCGCGAGAGCGCCGGCTGGTCGCGCGATGCCGCCGCGGCCACGCCGAAGATCGCCGCGCTGATCGCCGCCGCGCAGCTGCCCGCGCCGGAGCCGGTGCCCACGGTGGGCTTCCGCTCGGCCGGGCATGTGCTGGTCATCGGCGGCGCCGACGCCGCGCAGCGCGCGGCGGCGATGCTGGCCGACCGGCTCACCGTCAGCCTGCTCGTGGACCGCCCGGGCGGCGCGCTGCCGCAGGCCCGCGGTCATGCCGTGCACCGCGGCCGGCTCGTGAAGCTCGCCGGCTGGCTGGGCGCCTTCCAGGCGCAGTGGGAGAGCACGAACCCGATCGACCTGGACCTGTGCACGCGCTGCAACGCCTGCATCGCCGCCTGCCCCGAGGGCGCCATCGACTTCGGCTACCAGGTCGACCTGGACGCCTGCCGCCGCCACCGCGACTGCGTGCGCGTGTGCGAGGCCGCCGGCGCGATCGACTTCGAGCGCGCGCCGCAGGCCGGCGAGGAACGCTTCGACCTCGTGCTGGACCTGCGCGAGCAGCCGGCCTTCACGATGCACCAGCCGCCGCAGGGCTATTTCCACGCCGGCGCCGACGAGCGCGCGCTCATGCAGGCGGTGCTGGCGCTGCGCGAGCTGGTCGGCGAATTCGAGAAGCCCAGGTTCTTCGCCTACCAGCAGCGGCTGTGCGCACACAGCCGCAACGAGCGCATCGGCTGCAGCGCCTGCATCGACGTGTGCTCCACGCGCGCGATCCGCAGCGACGCGTCGATGAAGGGCAAGCTGCGCGGGCGCGGCAGCGCCGGCGGCGACGTGGGGCCGGGCGTCGTCGTCGAGCCGCACCTGTGCGTGGGCTGCGGCGCCTGCAGCACGGTGTGCCCGAGCGGCGCGATGGGCTACGCCTACCCGGGGCCGGCCGACCTCGGCCGGCGCATCCGCACGATGCTCGCGGCCTACGCGGCCGCCGGCGGGCGCGACGCCGCGCTGCTCCTGCACAGCCAGGAGGCGGGCACGCGGCTGCTGGACGAACTCGGCCGCGCCGCGCGCGTGGACCGCGCGCTGCACGGCCTGCCGGCGCGGGTGCTGCCGCTGCCGCTGTGGCACAGCGCGAGCACCGGGATCGATGTCTGGCTGGCGGCCATCGCGCAGGGGGCCAACCAGGTCTGGCTGCTGCTCAGCGGCGAGGAGGCGCCGGAATACCGCCAGGCGCTGGCCGGGCAGGTCGCGGTGGCGCAGGCCCTGCTGAGCGGCCTGGGCTATGCCGGGCAGCAGCTGCGGCTGATCGAGGCGCGGGACGCACGCGACCTGCCGGCGCTGGACGCCGCGCTGCGCGCGCCGCCGGCGCAGGGCGTGGCACGCGCGGCCAGCTTCGCGACGCTCGCGGACAAGCGCGCGACGCTGGAGCTGGCACTGGACCACCTGCAGGCGCAGGCGCCGGCGGCGCCGCTGCCCGAGGCGATCGCACTGCCCGCCGCGGGCGCGCCCTTCGGCAGCCTGGTCGTCGATGCCGATCGCTGCACGATGTGCCTGGCCTGCGTCGGCGCCTGCCCGGCCGGCGCGCTGGCCGACAACCCCGAGCAGCCGCAGCTGCGCTTCATCGAGAAGAACTGCGTGCAGTGCGGGCTGTGCGCCGGCACCTGCCCCGAGGACGCGATCACGCTCGCGCCGCGCCTGTGGCTGGCCGACGGCGGGCGCGCGCGCAAGGCGATGCGCGTGCTGCACGAGGACCGGCCCTACGCCTGCGTGCGCTGCGGCAAGCCCTTCGGCACCTTGCGCGCGGTGCAGGCGATGGCCGAGCGCCTGGCCGGGCATGCCGCCTTCCAGGGCGCGGCCGGCCAGCGCCTGCGCATGTGCAACGACTGCCGCGTGATCGACATCTTCGACAACCCGGACGAAGTCCGCATCGACCAGGTCTGAGCATGAGCACGCGCGCCGCCCCGATCTCGCTCGCCGCCCCCGACGACGGCGAGGAACTCGCCCGAGCCGAGCTCTACGGCCTGCTCGCGCGGCTGTGGATCGCGCCGCCGGACGCGGCGCTGCTGGCCGAGTTCCGCGTCGCGGTGACGGAGCCGCCGCAGCCCGGCGGCCACCTGGAGGCGCCCTGGCACGAGCTCGTCGCCGCGATGCGCGCCACCGACGTCGAGGCCGCCGCGGCCGAGTACGACGCGCTCTTCCTCGGCGTGGGCAAGCCCGAGGTCTTCCTCTACGGCTCGTACTACCTCTCGGGCTTCCTGCACGAACGGCCGCTGGCCGCGCTGCGCAGCGACCTGCAGGCCCTGGGGCTGACGCGCGACGCCGCACGCGGCGAGACCGAGGACCATGTCGCCTACGTGCTGGAGGTCATGCGCTGGCTGATCGCCGGCGACGACGCCGCGAGCTGCAACCTCGAGCAGCAGCGGCGCTTCTTCCGCAGCCACCTGCAGCCCTGGGCCGGCGCGCTGTGCGACGCGGTCGCCGCGCACCCGCAGGCCGAGGTCTGGCGCGCGGTGGCGGCCCTGACGCGCGCCTTCGTCGAGGTCGAGACGCAGGCCTTCGACATGCTGGAGACCTGAGGATGACCTCGCCTGCGATCCCGCGCGAGCAGATCACCGGGCTCGTGCTGGCCGGCGGCCGCGGCAGCCGCATGGGCGGCGTGGACAAGGGGCTGCAGAACCACCGCGGCATCCCGCTCGCGCTGCACGCGCTGCTGCGGCTGCAGCCGCAGGTGGGCGCGCTGATGGTCAATGCCAACCGCAACCTCGGCGCCTACGAGGCCTTCGGCGCGCCGGTGTGGCCCGACACGGTGCCGGACTATGCCGGCCCACTGGCCGGGCTGCTGGTCGGGCTGGAGCGCTGCGAGACGCCCTACCTCGCGACGGTGCCCTGCGACACGCCGGGTTTCCCGGAGGACCTCGTCGGGCGGCTGGCCGACGCGCTGGCGGCCGAGAACGCGGAGATCGCGATGGCCGTCGCGCCGGAGCGCACGCAGGACGGCGAGCGCTGGCGGCCGCAGCCGGTGTTCTGCCTGCTGCACGCCAAGCTGCTGGACAGCCTGGTTGCCTTCGTGCACGGCGGGCAGCGCAAGATCGACCGCTGGACGGCGCAGCACCGCGTGGCCGAGGTGCGCTTCGACGACGCGGCGGCCTTCTTCAACGCCAATACGCTGGACGAGCTGCGGCAGCTGCAGGCGCGGCGCTGAGGCGCCCCGCGCGGGCCGTGCGGGCTGCGCCGTTCAGCCGCAGCAGCCGCCTGCGGCCTGCACCGGGATCCTCACGCGCGGCTTCGCGGCCGGCACTGCGGCGGGCGCTGCGGCGGGCGTCGTGACGGCGGGCTCGGCCGGCGCGGGCGCACCGCAGCAGGCCGCCGCATCGGCATCGGCCTCGCTGCCGCCGCCCACGCTGCACACGCCGGTGGCCGGCAGGTCCAGCTCCACCCGGTCGGCGGCCGCCAGGTCGCCGGCGATCGCCGCGGCGACCGAGCGCGCCTGCTCGAAGCCGGTGGCCATCAGGAAGGTCGGCGCGCGGCCATAGCTCTTCACACCCAGCGTGTAGAAGCCCGGCTCCGGGTGCGCCAGCTCGCGGTGGCCATGCGGGCGCACGGTGCCGCAGCTGTGGACGTTGGGATCGATCAGCGGGCCCAGCGCCTCGGTCGACTCCAGCGCGGGGTCCAGCTTCAGCCGCAGCTCGCCCAGCATCGCCAGGTCCGGCCGCTGGCCGGTGGCGCAGACGATGCGGTCCACCCCGGCCACCTGCAGCGGCCGGCCCTGCAGGTCGTGGCCGCGCACGGTGAGCCGGCCGCCGCCCTCGCGCACGACCTGGGCGATGCGCAGGCCGGGCACGAAGGCCAGCCGGCCGCCGTCGCGCAGCGCCCTCAGCGCGCTGCCGAGCGCACCGCGCGCCGGCAGCGCATCGGCGTCGCCGCCGCCGAAGACACGCGCCAGCGAGGGCGAGCGCACGGCCCACGACAGCCGCGTGCCGGGCACCGCCTCGGCCAGCTCGGCCAGCGCCAGCAGCGCATTCGCCGCCGAGTGCCCGGCCCCGACGACCAGCGTGTGGCGGCCGGCGTAGGCGTGGCGGTCGCGGCCGAGCACGTCGGGGATGCCGTGGGCGATGGCGTCGGCGTGGTCGCGTTCGCCGGGCGCCGGCAGCCCGTCGGCGCCCAGCGGGTTCGGGGTGGACCAGGTGCCGCTGGCGTCGATCACCGCGCGGGCGCGCAAGCTCAACGGCACACCGTCGCGCAGCGCGCGGATGACGAACGGTGCCGCCTCGCGCCCGGCGGACTTGAGCTTGTCCAGCCCCTCGCGGCCGATCGCGGTGACGCGGGTGTCCAGGTGCAGCACGCGCTGCACCGCCGGCAGCGCGGCGTAGGGTTCGAGCACGCGCTCGACGACCTCGCGCGCCAGCGGCAGCTCGTCGGCCGGCGGTGCGGTCCAGCCGCTGGCCGCCAGCTGCGCGGCCATCGCGGCGTCGATATTCCAGCGCCAGGGCGAGAACAGCCGCACGTGGCCGTAGTCCAGCAGGTGGGCGCCCACGCGCTCGCCGGCTTCCAGCACCAGCGGCGTGATGCCGCGCTCGATCAGCCGCGCCGCCGCGGCCAGGCCCACCGGGCCGGCGCCGATCACCGCGACCGGCAGGTCGTGGTGCGGGGACGGGCCTGCCGCCGGCGCCGCGGGCAGCGTGAGCGCCATCAGCGTCGCCGACGCCGGGCAGGCGCCCTGCAGTTCCGCCGACGCGGCCAGCGCCCGGCGCAGCGCGGGCGCCTCGCCCTCGTCCACGCGCTCGAAGCCGAAGCGCGTGAACCAGTCGGCCGCGCTCGTCGTCAGCAGCGCGAGGCGGCGGATGCCGCGCCGCGGCGCCTCCAGCAGCAGGCGTTGCAGCAGCGCCCGGCCGATGCCCTGGCCCTGCAGGCCCGGCGCGACGGCGACCGAGCGCAGCAGCGCCAGGTCGCCCTGCCTGCCATGGACCTCGGCGCCGGCGCAGCCGACGAGCTCGCCGCCGGACATGGCGAGCAGGAAGGTGGCGAGGTGCTCGCGGGCGCCGGCCACGGGCAGGCCGTGCGCCTGCAGCAGCGCCTGCACGGCGGGCCAGTCGGTCGCGCCGGCGGCGCGCAGGGTCAGGTGCTTGGTCAGCGGCATGTCGTGGGATCCTTGCAGGAGCGGGTGGCAGCCGACGGCGTCGGCACGGGGCAGCAGGCGGCGATGTCGATGTCCTCGCGCAGCGCCTGCAGCAGCAGGCCGAGCGCACGCTCGACGCGCGGGCGCTCGGCCGCGGGCAGGGCCTGCAGCACGCGCGCGGCGTGGTTGTCGAGCGTGGCGTTCAGTTCGTGCACACGCTGCTGGCCGTCGCGCGTGAGCGTGACGAGCCAGCTGCGCGCATCGGCCGGGTTCGGTTCGCGCGTGGCCCAGCCGCGTTCGACGAGGCCGTCGACGGCGCGCGAGACCCAGCTCTTCTCCAGGCTCAGGCGCTGGCCCAGCTCGGCCAGCGGCACCGGGCCGGCACGGCCCAGTTCGACCAGCAGCTGGCACTGCGTGCTGCTGGTGCGGCAGCACTCGGCCACCGTGCGCTGGGCGCGGGTGTACAGGCGCGCGACCTCGCGCATCAGCGCACCGGCGGTGCCCGGGTCGGTGGCGGTCGGTGAGGGTGTCGCGGTGGCCATGAAGTTGTTGATAGCAACCAATGGCCACCACTGTACGGGGCACCTGAGCGGTTGTCAATAGCAACCATCTGCCCGACAACGCAGCATGTCGGTTTGCGGCCGCCGCATCGGCGCCGCGGCCGCTCAGGTGCCCTTGGAGACCGTGATGGTCGGGAACTTCGCCGAGAAGTCCTTGGCCTGGCGCGCGATCTTGGCCGCGACGCGGCGCGCCACCGCCTTGTAGATGGCGGCGACCTCGCCGTCGGGGTCGGCCACCACGGTGGGGCGGCCGCCGTCGGCCTGCTCGCGGATGGCCATCGTCAGCGGCAGCGCGCCGAGCTGCTCGGTGCCGTACTGCTCGGCCATGCGGCGGCCGCCGTCGGCGCCGAAGATGTGCTCGACGTGGCCGCAGTTCGGGCAGCAGTACATGGCCATGTTCTCGACGATGCCCAGGATGGGCACGCCGACCTTCTCGAACATCGTCAGGCCCTTCTTCGCGTTGAGCAGCGCGATGTCCTGCGGCGTGGTCACGATCACCGCGCCGGTCACCGGCACGCGCTGGGTCAGCGTGAGCTGGATGTCGCCGGTGCCCGGCGGCATGTCCACGAACAGGTAGTCCAGGTCGCGCCAGTTGGTCTGCCGCAGCAGCTGGTCCAGCGCCTGCGTGGCCATCGGGCCGCGCCAGACCATGGCCTGGTCGGGCTCGATCATGAAGCCGATGGACATCACCTGCACGCCGTAGTTCTCCAGCGGCTCCATCGTCTTGCCGTCCTCGCTCTCGGGACGCGCGCTGATGCCCATCATCATCGGCTGGCTGGGGCCGTAGATGTCGGCGTCCAGGATGCCCACGCGCGCGCCCTCGGCGGCCAGCGCCAGCGCCAGGTTGACGGTCGTCGTGCTCTTGCCCACGCCGCCCTTGCCCGAGGCGACGGCGACGATGTTCTTCACGCCCGGCAGCAGCTGCACGCCGCGCTGCACCGCGTGCGCGATGACCTTCCAGCCGACCTCGACGCTGACGTTCTCGACCCCCGGCACGCGCCGCGCCGCGGCCACCAGCGCCTTGCGCAGCGCCGGCACCAGGCTCTTCGCGGGGTAGCCCAGCTCGACCTCGAAGCGGACCTCGCCGCCGTCGATGCGCAGGTTCCTCAGCTGCTTCGTGCCGACGAGGTCGCCCCCGGTCTCGGGGTCGACGACGGACTTCAGCGCCTCGAGCAGGGCGCTTTCGCTGACGGGTGCGGTCATGGGGCTCCTGGGATCGGCCGGAACGAAAGGGAGCCGGCAGTCTAGCGGCGCGCCATGCCCGGGTCCTTGTCGTGGAGCCTCGTGGCCGCGGGCCTACACTCGCGCTCGCCATGACCGCCAGGTTCCACGACAACGACCCGCTGTGGAAGATGCGCCACGCGCTGGCCGGCGTGGGCATCGCGCTGCTGCTCTCGGTCTTCGCCGCGGCGCTGGCCGGCCGCGTGCTGGGCGACGCCTTCGGCGACAGCTACGGCCTGCGCGTCACGATCTACGGCCTGCTGCTGCTGTACGTGGTGGTCGGCGCCGGCGTGCTGTTCGCGAAGGTGGCGCGCCACGAGACGCGGCCGCTGTCCTTCGGCCGCGTCGCGACCTGGTTCGCGAGCCTGTGGCTGTGGCCGCTGCTGCTGGCGGCGCGACGCAAGGGGCCGCCGGCCGGCTGAGGCGGGGAACGGCCGAAGACGACCAGGATGGGCCGGAACGGCCCGCGGCGCTCAGTTCGACTGCAGGATGCGCCGCTCGTGCGCGGCCTGCAGCGGGCGCGCGTTCGCGGGGTACAGCCGCGCGAAGATCTCCAGCTGCTCCGGCGACAGCGTCACCGGCTGGCGCATCACGACCCACTGCACGCCCTCGGTGCAGGGCGGCGTGCTCAGCGAGCCCATGTAGGTGTAGTAGCGGCGGTCGGCCGGCAGCAGCGCCGGCAGGTCCAGCGGCACGCGGGCGGCCTGCTCGCCGCCGCGCTCCAGCGGCAGGTGGTTCAGCACCTGCTGCACCACCGGCTGCGCCGGGCCGCGGTCCAGCAGCAGCGCCACCACGGCGAGCCGGCCCTCGGCGTCGCGGTGCAGCAGGTGCAGCGACATCTCGAAGGCACGGCCGTCGATGCGGCCCTCGCCCGGGCGGTGGAAGGTGAAGCCCTGCAGCTCGTAGCGCCGCCCGCCGAGCTCGATGTGGCTGCCCGGCGCCACCTTGGCCTGCACGAAGCGGCCCGTGTCGGCCACCGTGAAGGCGCTGGCGCGGTAGTCGAAGCCCACCGGCGCGAGGTCGACCGCGAAGCCGCCCTGCAGGTCGATCGGACTCTGGCGCCGGCCCTTCGCGCACAGCGCGTAGTCCGGGCTCAGGCCGGCCCAGGCCTGCGGGCCGGCGGCGCCGGTGTAGGCCCAGGCCTCGGGATCGGTGCTGCGCGGGGCCGGCCGCGCCGCGGCCGGTCGCGCCGCGGTGCCCGCGGCCGTCGCCGCGACCGCGGTGCCCGCGGCCGCCGGCGAGCGGCCGACGACCTTCACGTCGTAGGGGCTGCCGCTGGTGACGGTGCGCCCGTTGTTCAGCCGCTCCGCCAGGCGCTGGCGCAGCTGCTCCAGCGGGTCGACGGCGCTCTCGCCCGCGGCCCCGGCCGTGGGCTCGGCGGCCCAGGGCGCGCTGCCATGCAGCAGCGCGCCCAGCAGGGCGCACAGCGTGATCGGTCTGAGGGCGCGGCGCATGTCTGTCGTGCTCCACGACCCTATCGGCCGCGACGCGGCCGACTTGAGCGCGCACTCGGGCGCGCACCCGGCGGCGCCTCAGTCCGTCGCCAGCCGCGGCTTGACCCAGATCCAGGCGGCCAGGCCCACGCCCATCAGCGCCGCGGAGGTCACGGCCAGCGCCAGCGGCGAGTGCATCACCAGCGGCACCAGCGCGCCGGCCACCGCGGCGTTGGCCAGGCTGCCGATGCAGGACTGCACGGAGCTGGCCATGCCGCGGCGCTCCGGGTTCAGGTCCAGCACCATCAGCGTGACCACCGGCACCATCAGCGCCCAGCCGAAGGCGAAGATCGCGATCGGCAGCATCGCCCAGGCCCAGTGCGGCGGGAACCAGGCGTTCAGCAGCATGTTGAACAGCGACACGATCACCATGATCAGGAAGCCGTGGCGGATCTGGTGGCGCGGCTTGATGCGGCCCGCGAGCCGCCCCGACAGCCAGGCGCCGCCCATGATGCCGCCTATGGTGAGCACGAAGAACCACCAGAACTGCGTGGGCCCGAGGTCGAGGTGGCGGCCCAGGAAGACCGGTGCCGCCAGCACGTACATGAACATGCCGTTGAACGGCACGCCGCTGGCCAGCACCAGGGTCATGAAGCGCGCGCTGCGCGCCATGCCCCAGTAGCCGCGCAGCAGGTGCATGGGGTGGAAGCTCTGGCGCTGCGTGGCGTGCAGCGTCTCCGGCAGCAGCCGCCAGTTGGCCAGCCACAGCGCGGCGCCCAGCGCGGCCAGGAACCAGAAGATGACGTGCCAGTCGCCCTGCACGAAGAGCCAGCCGCCGATCATCGGCGCGACCGCCGGCGCGACGCCGAAGTAGATCGTCACCTGCGACATCACCCGCTGCGCGTCGGCCGGGGGGAACATGTCGCGGATGATCGCCCGCGAGACGACCATGCCCACGCCGGCGCACATGCCCTGCACCGCGCGCCAGAAGACGAGCTGGCCGATGGTGTCCGACAGCGCGCAGCCCACCGAGGCCAGGGTGAAGGCCGCGATGCCGACCAGCACCACCGGGCGGCGGCCGAAGCTGTCGGCCAGCGCGCCATGGAACAGGTTCATCACCGCGAAGCCCAGCAGGTAGCTCGACAGCGTCTGCTGCATCTGCACCGGTGTCGCGCCGACGCTGCGTGCGATGCCGTCGAAGGCCGGCAGGTAGGTGTCGATCGAGAACGGCCCCAGCATGCCCAGGCAGGCCAGCAGCAGCGCGAGCTGCCAGCGCGGGGCGCGCCAGAGTTGTGGGGCGTCGGGGTTCATCGGGGGCGCAGGCGAAGCCCGCGAGTCTAGTGGGGGCCCGCGCCTTGTGCTCCACTGCAGCGATGCACCGCACCCGCCGCACCCTGCTCGTGGCCGGCGCGCTGGCCGCCACGCTGCCGCTGCCGGCGCTGGCCTCGTCGCGCCGCATCCTGACGCCGATGACCGACGGCCCCTTCTACCCGCCGCGCGCCTGGCGCGAGCGCTGGGCCGACTGGGACGCCGATCTCACGCGCGTGGAGCGCGAAGGCCGCGTGCTCGTCGCGCAGGGCGAGCACCTGGGGCTGGAGGGCGCGGTGGTCGATACCGCCGGCCGGGCGGTGGACGGCGCCGAGGTCGAGATCTGGCAGTGCGACGCGCAGGCCGCCTACCGCCACCCGCGCGTGCCCGCCGAGGCCGGCCGCCACGACCCCGGCTTCCAGGGCTACGGCGCGGCGACCAGCGGGCCGCGCGGCGAGGTGCGCTTTCGCACCATCAAGCCGGTGCCCTACCCCGGCCGCACGCCGCACATCCACGTCAAGCTGCGGCACGCCAGCTTCGGCGAGCTGACCTCGCAGCTGTTCCTGGCCGGCGACCCCGGCAACGAGCGCGACTTCCTGTGGCGCCGCGTCCCGGAAGAGGACCGCCCGGGACTGGCCCTGACGCTGCAGCGCGCCGCCGCCGGCAGCGGCCTGGCCTGGCAGGCGCGGCACGCGCTGGTGGTGCCGGCCTGAGGCGGCCTCGCGCGCTGCCGCCGACAGCGCGCCGAACAATGTGTGAAGCGGGCCGATAGGCCGGATTCTGTGCGGCCCCGCGGCTTGCGCCGCGGTGCCGTGACCGCCATTCGTCTGGGCCGGGGGTCGCCCACCCGGCTCGGTGCCACCTACCCGCCGGCTCCGCGGGCCGCATCATCGCCGGCCTACTTGGTGTTGCTGCGCGTAGAGATTGCCCGTTTCACCCCGGCCGGGGCCTGGCCCCGGCCGGGGTGGCTGCCGGGTTCGGGCTGTCGCCCGACGTCCCGGGGGGCAAGCCCCCGGTCCGCACCGGCTTGCGCCGGTGCCCGACAGAACACCCTCACTGGGAGCCCCGTCCGGACTCGTCTCTGTTGCTCTGATCCTCGGCTCGCGCCGGACAGCCGTTAGCTGCTACGCCGCCCTGTGCAGTCCGGACCTTCCTCCAGTGCCGTGTTTCCACGCTCGCACCAGCGGCGGTCTGGCCCGCTTCACGGGACGGATTATCGGCCGAACGGGCCCGGCGCGCTCAGCGCCCGCGGCTCAGATCGCCATGCGCTGGCGCACGCCGTCGGCTTCCATGTCGGCGCCGCGCCCGCGCTGCACGACGGCGCCGCGCTCCATCACCAGGTACTGGTCGGCCAGCCCGGCGGCGAAGTCGTAGTACTGCTCGACCAGCAGGACGGCCATCGTGCCGCGGTCGGCCAGCATGCGGATCACGCGGCCGATGTCCTTGATGATGCTGGGCTGGATGCCCTCGGTGGGCTCGTCCAGGATCAGCAGCTTGGGCCCCGCAGCCAGCGCACGCGCGATCGCCAGCTGCTGCTGCTGCCCGCCGGAGAGGTCGCCGCCGCGGCGGCCGATCATCTGCCGCAGCACCGGGAACAGCTCGAACAGCTCGTCCGGCACCGGCGTGCCGCCGGGCCGCGAGGCCAGCCCCATGCGCAGGTTGTCCTGCACCGTCAGGCGGCCGAAGATCTCGCGTCCCTGCGGCACATAGCCGATGCCGCGGCGCACGCGCTCGTAGGGCGGCAGCGCGGTGATGTCCTGGCCCTGCAGCAGCACGCGGCCGGTCTTCGCGGGCACCAGGCCCATCAGCGTCTTCAGCAGCGTCGTCTTGCCCACGCCGTTGCGGCCCAGCACCACGGTCACCTCGCCGGCCCGTGCCTCGAAGGCGAGGTCGCGCAGGATGTGGCTGCCGCCGTAATACTGGTTCAGGCCCTCGACGCGCAGCACGGCTTCAGCGGCCAAGATAGACCTCCACCACGCGCTCGTCGGCCTGCACCTGCGACAGCGGGCCCTCCGCGAGCACGCTGCCCTCGTGCAGCACCGTCACCTTGCGCCGGCCCTGCGTGAGCTGCTCGACGAAGTGCATGTCGTGCTCGACGACGACCAGCGAGTGCCGCCCGGCCAGCGAGAGGAAGAGCTCGGCGGTGCGCTCGGTCTCCTCGTCGGTCATGCCGGCCACCGGCTCGTCCAGCAGCAGCAGCCGCGGGTCCTGCATCAGCAGCATGCCGATCTCCAGCCACTGCTTCTGGCCGTGGCTCAGCAGCCCGGCGGTGCGCGCCGCCTCGTCCTGCAGGTGGATCAGCGCCAGCACCTCGCTGATGCGGTCGCGCTGCGCGCCGGTGAGCCGTGCCACCAGCGTGCCGCGCACGCGGCGGTCGGCGGCCAGCGAGAGCTCGAGGTTCTCGAAGACCGTCAGCCGCTCGTAGACCGTGGGCTTCTGGAACTTGCGGCCTATGCCGGCCTGCGCGATGGCCGGCTCGGTCAGGCGCAGCAGGTCGATCGTGCTGCCGAAGCTGATGCGCCCGCTGTCGGGCCGCGTCTTGCCGGTGATGCAGTCCATCATCGTCGTCTTGCCGGCGCCGTTGGGGCCGATGATGCAGCGCAGCTCGCCGACGTCGATGCTCAGGCTCAGCGCATTCAGCGCCTTGAAGCCGTCGAAGCTGACCGTGACCTCGTCCAGGTACAGCGCCACGCCATGCGCGAAGTCGGGCTCCCGCCCCACCGGCCGGCCCCAGGCGGCGCCGCGGCCGCCGGAGCCGCCCCGTTGGGCGCGCTCGGCATAGTCGGCGCGGCGCCGCGCGCCGGCCTCCAGCAGGTCCGGCGTCATGGCCGCCCGTCAGACCGGCGCCAGCGCTGCCGCAGCGCCTGCCCCAGCCCCATCAGCCCCTGCGGCAGGAACAGCGTCACCGCGATGAACAGCAGGCCCAGGAAGTAGAGCCAGTATTCGGGGAAGGTCACCGTGAACCAGCTCTTCGCGCCGTTGACGAAGACCGCACCGAGGATGGGCCCGATCAGCGTGCCGCGCCCGCCCACCGCGGCCCAGATCGCCATCTCGATGGAGGCCGCCGGCGACATCTCGCTGGGGTTGATGATGCCGACCTGCGGCACGTACAGCGCGCCGGCCACCGCGCACATCACCGCCGAGAGCGTCCAGATCGCCAGCTTGTAGTGCACCGGGTTGTAGCCGCTGAACATGACCCGCGTCTCGGCGTCGCGGATGGCCATCAGCACGCGGCCGAACTTGCTCGTGACGATCCAGCGGCTCATCAGGAAGAAGCCGATCAGCACCAGCGCCGTGAGCACGCACAGCGCCACGCGCATCTGCGGCGTGGCGATCGGCACGCCCAGGATGCGCTTGAAGTCGGTGAAGCCGTTGTTGCCGCCGAAGCCGGTCTCGTTGCGGAAGAACAGCAGCATCGCCGCGAAGGTCAGCGCCTGCGTGATGATGCTGAAGTACACACCCTTGATGCGCGAGCGGAAGGCGAACCAGCCGAAGACGAAGGCCAGCAGCCCCGGCACCGCCAGCACCAGCAGGGCCTGCGCGACGAAGCTGTCCGACAGCGCCCAGTGCCAGGGGAACTCCTTCCAGTTCAGGAAGACCATGAAGTCCGGCATGTCCATGCGGTACTGGCCGTCGCGGCCGATCTGCCGCATCAGGTACATGCCCAGCGCGTAGCCCCCGAGCGCGAAGAACAGGCCGTGGCCCAGGCTCAGGATGCCGGCGTAACCCCAGATCAGGTCCATCGCCAGCGCGCAGATCGCGTAGCACAGGATCTTGCCGATCAGGCCGACGTAGAACTCCGGCAGGTGCAGCGCGCTGCCGGCGGGCACCGCCAGCGCGAGCGCCGGCACGACGACGGCCGCGGCGAGGAGCGCGGCGAGCACCGCACCCCAGCCGGCCGGGGACAGCAGGCGCGCGTTCATGCCTCGGCGCTGCGCCCCTTCAGCGCGAACAGGCCCTGCGGGCGCTTCTGGATGAAGACCACGATGAAGACCAGCACCATGATCTTGGCCAGCACCGCGCCGGCCCAGCCCTCCAGCAGCTTGTTCAGCACGCCCAGGCCCAGCGCGGCGTAGACGGTGCCGGCGAGCTGGCCGACGCCGCCGAGCACGACGACCATGAAGGAGTCGACGATGTAGCTCTGCCCGAGGTCCGGGCCCACGTTGCCCACCTGGGCCAGCGCGCAGCCGGCCAGCCCCGCGATGCCGGCGCCCAGCGCGAAGGCGTAGGTGTCCACGCGCGCGGTGTGCACGCCCATGCACGAGGCCATCGCGCGGTTCTGCGTCACGCCGCGCACGAACAGCCCGAGCCGCGTGCGGGCGATCAGCAGCGCCATGCCGGCGAGCACCAGCGCCGCGAAGACGAGGATGCCGATGCGGTTGTAGGGCAGCACCAGGTTGGGCAGCACCTGGATGCCGCCGGACAGCCACGAGGGGTTCTCGACCGCCACGTTCTGCGCGCCGAAGGTCGAGCGCACGGCCTGCATCAGCACCAGGCTGATGCCCCAGGTGGCCAGCAGCGTCTCCAGCGGCCGGCCGTAGAGCCAGCGGATCACGCTGCGCTCGAGCAGCGCGCCGACCGCGGCGGCGACCAGGAAGGCGGCGGGGATGGCCGCCAGCACGTACCAGTCGAACCAGCCCGGCAGGTGCTGGCGGAACAGGTTCTGCACCAGCCAGGTGGCATAGGCGCCGATCATCATGAGCTCGCCATGCGCCATGTTGATGACGCCCATCAGCCCGTAGGTGATGGCCAGGCCCAGCGCCACGAGCAGCAGGATCGAGCCGAGCGAGGCGCCGGTGAACAGCACGCCCAGCCGCTCGCCCCAGGCCAGCCGCGACTCGACGCGCCCGAGCGATTCGGCGATCGCGGCCTTCACCGCCGCGTCGGTCTCCGCGCGCTGGCGCTCCAGCAGCAGCGAGCGCACCGCGGGTTCGCCGCTGGTGCCGAGCTGCTCGGCGGCCTGCAGCCGGCGCGCGGGCTCGCCCGAGGCGATCAGCACGCCGGCCTTCAGCAGCGAGAGCCGCTCCTTCAGCGCGGCGTCGGTCTCGGCGGCAGCCGCCTTCTCGAGCAGCGGCAGGCGGGACTCGTCGGCCTCGTCGCGCAGCGCCGCGATGGCGCGCGCACGCTCGGCGCGGTCCGCGGAAAACAGCGACAGCGCCGCGCGCGCGGTCTGCAGTTCGCGCCGCATGCGGTTGTTGACCACCGGCTCGTCGGCGCCGTCGGGCAGCGGCACGGCACGGCCGCTGCCCGCCTCCACCGTGGCGCCGTCGCCGGCGACCACGTAGGCGCGGCCGCCGGCCACGCGCACGCTGCCCTCCAGCAGCGCGTCGATGAAGGGCCCGAGCGCCGCGTCGCCGCTGGCCGCGGCCTCGTTCAGCGCCGCGATGCGAGACTCGCTGTCGCCGTCGGCGATGCGCCCCGCCTGCTCCGGCGTCAGCGCCCGGGCCGCGCTGCACAGCAGCCAGGCCAGGATCAGCAGCCAGCGCATCGGGGCGTCGAACCGGGGGCGGCGGTGTCGGCAGCGTCGGCGGGGCGTCGGCGCGGCGCCGTCACTTCTTCGCGGTGACCACCGGCTCGTCCTTCTTGCCCTTGTTCTCGGGGATGAAGGGGCTCCAGGGCTGGGCACGCACCGGGCCCGGCGTCTTCCAGACCACGTTGAACTGCCCGTCGGCCTTGACCTCGCCGATGAACACGCTCTTGTGCAGGTGGTGGTTCTTCTCGTCCATCTTGGACACGATGCCCGAGGGCGCCTTGAAGGTCTGGCCGGCCATCGCGGCGATGACCTTGTCGGTGTCCGTGGACTTCGCCTTCTCGACCGCCTGCTTCCACATGTAGATGCCGATGTAGGTGGCCTCCATCGGGTCGTTGGTCAGCGGCTTGTCCTTGTGGCCGGGGATGTTCTTGGCCTTGGCGTAGGCGGCCCACTTCTTCGTGAACTCGTCGTTGGACGGGTTCTTCAGGCTCATGAAGTAGTTCCAGGCCGCGAGGTGGCCGACCAGCGGCTTGGTGTCGACGCCGCGCAGTTCCTCCTCGCCGACCGAGAAGGCGACCACCGGCACGTCGGTGGCCTTCAGGCCCTGGTTGCCCAGCTCCTTGTAGAAGGGCACGTTGCTGTCGCCGTTGATGGTGCTGACGACCGCGGTCTTCTTGCCCTCGCTGGCGAAGCGCTTGATCTTCGCGATGATGCTCTGGTAGTCGGCATGGCCGAAGGGCGTGTACTCCTCCAGGATGTCGGCGTCGGTGATGCCCTTGCTGTTGAGGAAGGCGCGCAGGATCTTGTTGGTGGTGCGCGGGTAGACGTAGTCGGTGCCCAGCAGCACGAAGCGCTTGGCGCCGCCGCCGTCCTTGCTCATCAGGTACTCGACGGCGGGGATGGCCTGCTGGTTGGGCGCCGCACCGGTGTAGAAGACGTTCTTGCTGAGCTCCTCGCCCTCGTACTGCACCGGGTAGAACAGCAGCGAGTTGGTCTCCTCGAAGACCGGCAGCACGCTCTTGCGCGACACGCTGGTCCAGCAGCCGAAGACGACCGCCACCTTGTCCTGCGTGATCAGCTGCTTGGCGCGCTCGGCGAACAGCGGCCAGTTGCTCGCCGGGTCGACGACCACCGGCTCGAGCTTGCGGCCCATCACGCCGCCCTTGGCGTTGATCTCCTCGATGGCCATCAGCACGGTGTCCTTGAGCACCGTCTCGCTGATCGCCATGGTGCCCGACAGCGAGTGCAGCACGCCGACCTTGATCGGCCCGGCGCCCTGCGCGTGCGCGGCGCCCAGGCCGCCCAGGCCGCCCAGCGAGGCCGCGGCGAGCGCGACGGCGCCCAGGGTGTGGTGGAACTGTCGGCGGTTCGGGTGCATGGGGTCTCTCCGGCGTGGTGCTGCACTGCAGCGATGCCCCGACGGTAGGCGCCGCCGCCGCGGCGACCAATACGCCGGATGGCGTACGCCGCGGCGCTCAGCGCGCCGACAGCGCCGGCACGCGCTGCATCGCCACCGAGGCGGCGGCAGTGCGCGTCTCCACGCCCAGCTTCTCGTAGATGCGCTCCAGGTGCTTCTTCACGGTGGCCGGGCTGCTGCCCAGGATGTCGCCGATGTCGCGGTTGGTCTTGCCCTTGACCACCCAGTACAGCACCTCGCTCTCGCGCAGCGTCAGCCGCAGCGCCTGCATCGTGGCCTCGACGGCTGCGGCGTCGTCCACCTCGCGCAGCACGAGCAGCCAGTCGTCGTCCACCGTGCGGCCCTGCAGCGTCACCACGAGCCGGCCGGCGCCGCGCGCCAGCGTCAGCGGCCGCACCTCGCGGCCCGCGGCCGCGTCCGCGAGCCAGGCCGCCAGCGCGGCCGGCGCGCCCCGGCGGGGTCGGCGTCGTCGAAGTAGGCGGGCAGCCAGCGCCGCGCCAGCGGCGTCTGCCAGACCAGCCGCGCGCCGCCGCCCTGCAGGCGCAGCGCCAGCGTGGCATGGCCATGCGCGTCCAGCGCATTGCGCGCCTGCCGCGCCTGGCGCGCCTGCAGCATGTGCGCGGCGATGCGCGCCAGCACCTCGGGCGGGCGGATCGGCTTGGTCACGTAGTCGGTGCCGCCGGCGGCGAAGGCGGCCAGCACATGCTCGGTGTCGGTCAGCCCGGTCATGAAGACGATGGGCACATGCGCCGTGTCCGGCCCCGCCTTGAGCCGCCGCGCGACCTCGAAGCCGTCCAGCCCCGGCATCACCGCATCCAGCAGCACGAGGTCGGGGTCGGCCTGCGCCGCGCGCTGCAGCGCGCTGCTGCCGTCGGTGGCCACGAGCACGGTGTAGCCGGCGGCGTCCAGCGCATCGTGCAGCAGCGCCAGGTTGTCGGGCACGTCGTCGACGATCAGCACGACGCCGGCGGCGCGGCCGGTTGCGGTGTCCGGCGTGGTGGCGGCCTCAGGCCGTGGCAGCGTGGGCAAGGGCATCGTCGATCAGGGTGCTCAGGCGGTCGTAGCGGAAGGCCGCCGCGTGCTCGCGCAGCGGCGCCAGCCAGGGGCGGCAGGCCGGGTGCTCGGCCTCGATCTGGTCCAGCAGCCGCTGCACGCCACGCGGATAGCCCAGCACGACCATCTCGCGCAGCGCCTGCAGCCGCTCGCGCGGCGGCGCGCAGCCGGCGGCTGCGGGCGCGGCGGCCGGCGGCGGTGCGGGCCGCGGCGGGGCCGCCGGCGGCAGCCAGCGCAGC
>CAZUPH010000069.1:0-10110 GCA_964621995.1 uncultured Rubrivivax sp.
GTGCCCCGGCAGCCACGGACGCGGGGCCGCCGTTGCCGCCGGCCGTGCGCGCCGTGGCCGAGCTGTCCTGGACCGGCCAGCCCGCGGCCGCGATCGCGCGGGCGACGGCGCTGCTGGCGCGCGGCGACCTGCCGGTCGAGCAGCAGGCCTGGCTGCTGGACCTGCGCGCCATCGAGTGCCTGTTGAAAGGCCAGCCGGACGCCGCGCGCGCCAGCCTCGAGGCCCTGGCCACGCTGGCGCGCGGGCAGCCGGCAGCGGCCGTGCAGGCCTGGGCGCTGCTGTGCCGCAGCCGCGTGGCCGGGATGCTGGATGGCGGGCAGGCCGGCGTGGAGCCGGCATTGCAGGGGCTGGCCGCCGCCCGCGCCAGCGACGACCCCTGGCTGCTCGCCGAAGCCCTGCTGCGGGCTGCCCAGGCCCGAATCCGGGCGTTCGCCGACCTGCCCGCGGCGCTGGACGACGCCCGCGCCGCCGCCGCGGCCTTCGAGGCCTTCGGCGCGGCGGCGATGCAGGCGCGCGCGTTGAACGTCCTCGCCGGCATGCTGAACACCATGAACCGACTGCGCGAATACCGAGGCGCCGCCTCGCGGGCCCTCGAACTCGCCCGGCGCTGCGGCGACCTGTTCACGCAAGGGAACGCACTCAACACGCTGATCTGGAACGAACCGGACATCGCCCTGCGGCTGCGGCTCTCGGCCCAGGCGCTGGCGGCTTTCCGGGCCGGGGGCTACCGCAACGGCGAAGCCCTGATGACCGGCAGCCTGGGCACCACCTACGACGGGCTGGGCCTCTTCCACCGGGCCCGGCGGCTGTACAGGGCAGCCGAAGCCGGGCTTCGGGACAGCGGCGTGCGCTCCGGCGTCACCGTCAATCTCCTGAACCGGGCCGAGGCCGAGTTCCGCATGCGCCATCCCGAGGCGCTGGTGACGGCGGAGACGGCGGCCGCGCACGATGCCGACGGCGGCACAGGACGGTACCCTGACTTCATCTGGCTCGCCCGGGGGCGCGCGGCGCTGGCCGCGGGCCGTGCCGACGAGGCGGTGCAGCACTTCGAGACCGCCGTGGCCCAGGTCAGGTCGGACGACGACGGCGCCTGGATGCAGGCGCTGACCGAACTGGCCTCTGCGCTGCTCGCCGCCGGCCGCGCCGCCGCCGCGCTGCAGGCCACACGCCGGGCCGTGAAGCGCCACCGCGCGCTCGGCCGCGCCATCGTCGACGTGCTCGAGCGCGAGGAGCTGTGGTGGCAGCACCACCTGGCGCTCGTGGCCAACGGCCGCCGCGCCGAGGCCGAGGCCGCGCTGCGCCAGGCCTGGCGCTTCGTGCTCGAGAAGGTGTCGGGCCTGGGCGACGAGGGCCTGCGCCGCAATGCGTTGAACAAGCGCCCTGCCGAGCGGCAGATCGTGCTGGCCTGGATCGCCCACGCGCGCCGGCGCGGCCTGGCGGCGGACGAGCGCGAGGCGCACCTGCGGCTGCCGGCCAACGCCGCCGAGCCCTTCGAGCGGCTGGTGGACACGGGGCTGCGCCTGAACGAGATCCGCAGCGAGGCGGCGCTTTGCGAGTTCGTCGTCGAGGAAGTCACCGAACTCTCGGGCGCCGAGCGGGTGCTGCTGGTGCTGGAGCCGGACGGGCCCGGCCCCGGCGAGACGGCCGAGAAGGCCGAGGCCCGCGTCGCCGGCGCGCTGCTGCCGCACGGCGAGGACGTGGCCGGGCTGCTGGCGGCCATCGGGCCTTGGCTCGCCGAGGCGCGGCGCACGCGCGCGCCGGCGCTTCGCCACGGCCCCGACGGCGCCGAACCGATCGACCAGCGCAGCTGCCTGGTCGTGCCGCTGCTGGTGCAGGGCCGGCTGCTCGGCCTGCTGTACCTGGACCTGGACGGCGCCTTCGGCCGCTTCCACGCCGGCGACGAACAGTTGATGGGCCTGTTCGCCGCGCAGGCCGCGCTGACGCTGGCCAACGTGCGCGCGGCCGAGGGGCTGGAGCGGCAGGTCGAGCAGCGCACCGCTGAGGCCCGCGCCGCGCAGGCGGCGGCCGAGCAGCGCGCGGCCGAGCTGGCGGTGCTGTCGGGCATCCAGCAGGGCATCGCCGGCTCGCTGGACTTCGACGGCATCGTGGCGCTGGTGGGCGAGCGGCTGCGCCGCGCGCTGGACAGCGACGACCTGGCGATCTCCTGGCTCGACCACGACCAGCGCGAGAAGCGGGACCTGTATGCGATCGAGCATGGCCGTCCGTCGCCGCTGTTCTCGCAGGGGCCAATCCCGCCGGATCAGTGGCAGCAGATCCTGGCGCGCCGCGATCCGCTCGTCTACGGCACCACCGCCGAGATCCACGCATCGGGCGGGACGATCGTGCCGGGCACAGACGTCCCCAAGTCTCGCGTGATGGTGCCCATTGTCGCCGGCGACCGGCGCCTGGGCGCCATCGCGGTGGAGAACCACGAGCGCGAGCACGCCTTCGGCGAGGCCGAGGTCCGCCTGCTGCAGACCGTGGCCGCGTCGCTGGGCGTGGCGCTGCAGAATGCCGAGCGCTTTGCCGACCAGCAGCGCCGCGCACGCGAGAATGCCGCGCTGGCCGAGGTCGGCCGCGACGTGTCGTCTACGCTGGAGCTGGGCGCGGTGATGCGGCGCATCGCCCGCCATGCCAAGGAACTGCTGGACGCCGGCAACAGCGCCATCTTCGTGCCCGAGGCGGGCAGCGGGCACTACCGCGCCATCGTGGCGATCGGGGACATCGCCGCGCAGATCGAGGGCACGAGCATCGTGCCCGGCGAGGGCATCGTCGGCGGCATCATCGCCAGCCGGCGCGCCGAATATGTCAACGACGCGGCGCACGATCCGCGCGCGGTGCACATCGCCGGCACCGACGAGGCCGCCGACGAGCGGCTGATGGTGGCGCCGCTGGCCGCCGGCGACGAGGCGCGCGGCGCCATCGCGGTGTGGCGCAACGGCGGCGAGGCCTTCATCCCGGCCGACCTGGAGTTCCTGCAGGGCCTGTCGCTGGCCGCCAGCATCGCACTGCGCAACGCGGCGCTGTTCGCCGACGCCCGGGCTGCGCGCGAACAGGCCGAGGCCGCACGCCGCGAGGCCGAGCAGGCCAACGAGGCCAAGAGCGCCTTCCTGGCGACGATGAGCCACGAGATCCGCACGCCGATGAACGCCGTCATCGGCATGAGCGGGCTGCTGCTGGACACGCCGCTGAACGACGAGCAGCGCGACTACGCCAGCACCATCCGCGACAGCGGCGACGCGCTGCTGACCATCATCAACGACATCCTGGACTTCTCCAAGATCGAGGCCGGGCGCATGGACATCGAGGCCCAGCCCTTCGACCTGCGCGAGTGCGTGGAGTCGGCGCTGGACCTGATCGGTCCGCGCGCCGCCGAGAAGCGCCTGGACCTGGCCTACCTGTACGACGACAGCGCCGGCGAGGTGCCGGTGGCCGTGAAGGGCGACGTGACGCGGCTGCGCCAGGTGCTGCTGAACCTGCTGAGCAACGCGGTGAAGTTCACCGAGCGTGGCGAGGTCGTGCTCACCGTGGGCGCCAGCGTGGCCGAGCGGCGGCCGAAGGTGGTGGAGCTGCGCTTCGAGGTGCGCGACACCGGCATCGGGCTGTCCCCGGCCGGACTGGACAAGCTCTTCCGCAGCTTCAGCCAGGCCGATGCCAGCACCACGCGCAAGTACGGCGGCACCGGGCTGGGCCTGGCCATCAGCAAGCGGCTGGCCGAGCTGATGGGCGGGCGCATCTGGGCCCGCAGCGACGGCCCGGGCCGCGGCTCGGTCTTCGGCTTCACCGTCGTGGTGCCGCCGGCGCAGCTGCCCGGGTCCGCCCGCCGCGCCTTCGCCAGCACCCCGGCGCTGCAGGGCCGGCGGCTGCTGGTGGTGGACGACAACGCCACCAACCGCCGCGTGCTGGCGCTGCAGACCGCCAAGTGGGGCCTGCTGCCGCAGGACACCGGCGTGCCCGAGGATGCGCTGCGCTGGGTGCAGGAGGCCGCCAAGGGCGGCACCGGCTTCGACCTGGCCATCGTGGACATGCACATGCCCGGCATGGACGGGCTGGCGCTGGCGCGTGCCTTTCGCCAGGCCGCCCCGGCGCTGCCGATGGTGCTGTTCAGCAGCCTGGGCCGCAAGGAGGCCGGCGACACCGAGGGCCTGTTCGCCGCCTACCTGGCCAAGCCGCTGCGCCAGAGCCAGCTCTTCGACACGCTGGTGTCGCTGCTGCAGCAGGCCCCTGCGCAGCGCCCGGCCGCCGCCACGCCGCCGCGGCTGGACGCCACGCTGGCGCAGCGCCACCCGCTGCGCATCCTGCTGGCCGAGGACAACGTGGTCAACCAGAAGCTCGCGCTGCGGCTGCTGTCGCAGATGGGCTACCGCGCCG
Organism: uncultured Rubrivivax sp.; assembly: GCA_964621995.1. Taxonomy (GTDB): domain Bacteria; phylum Pseudomonadota; class Gammaproteobacteria; order Burkholderiales; family Burkholderiaceae_C; genus Rubrivivax. The sequence goes on from CAZUPH010000069.1 coordinate 4,372, forward strand.
ACCTGGCCGGCAACGGCATCGAGGTCATCGACAGCCTCGAGCGCCAGCGCTACGACGTCGTGCTGATGGACGTGCAGATGCCCGAGATGGACGGCCTGGAGGCCACGCGCCGCATCGTGCAGCGCTGGCCCGACGGCCAGCGTCCCCGCATCGTCGCGATGACGGCCAACGCCATGCAGGGCGACCGCGAGCAATGCCTGGCTGCCGGCATGGACGATTACCTGACCAAGCCGATTCGCGTGGACGAGCTCGTGCACGCGCTGCAGCAGACCCCCGTGCTGCGCTGAAGCCCGCCCCGCAACGCCCGCCAATTCCCGACAATGCCGCGATGAACTCCCCGCAGATCGACCTCCAGACCTTCACCGAGTTGCAGGCCAATGCCGGCGCCGACTTCGTCGTCGAGCTGGTCGGCACCTTCGCCGACGACGCGCCGCAGATGCTGGCCGAGCTGCGGGCCAGCCACGCCGCCGGCGCGGCCGACCGCTTCCGCCGCGCCGCGCACTCGATCAAGAGCAACAGCAGCACCTTCGGCGCCAGCCGGCTGGCCGAGATGGCGCGCAGCCTGGAGCTCGGCGGCCTGCCCGCCGAGGCGGCGCCGATCGACGCGCTGGCCGAGGAGCTGGCGCGCAGCGTGCAGGCGCTGAAGGCGCTGGCCGCGGAGGCCGGCGGTGGCTGAGCGCGGCGCGCGGCTGCTGGTGGCCGACGACAACAAGGTCAACCGCCTGCTCCTGGGCCGCACGCTGGAGCTGCAGGGTCACCGGGTCAGCAGCGCGTCCAACGGGCGCGAGGCGCTGGACATGCTGCGCGCCGAGCCCTTCGAGCTGCTGCTGCTGGACCTGGAGATGCCGGAGCTGGACGGCTTCGCGCTGCTGGAGCTGATCGCCGCCGACGCCGAGCTGCGCGAGGTGCCGGTGATCGTGACCAGCTCGCTCGAGGGCGTGGCGCACGTGGCGCGCTGCATCGAGCTCGGTGCCGACGACTACCTGCACAAGCCGGTCAACCCGGTGCTGCTGAAGGCGCGCGTGGGCTCGAGCCTGGAGAAGAAGCGCCTGCGCGACCAGCAGAAGGCGCTGGTCGAGCGCTTCGCCACCAGCGCGGTGGCGCGCGACCTGCAGGCCTCGGGCTTCGCGCTGGGCGGGCGGCGCGTGCACGCCAGCGTGATGTTCGCCGACCTGCGCGGCTTCACCGCGCTGGTGGAGGCGCAGCCGCCGGAGGAGACGATCGAGCTGCTGAATACCTGGTACACGCTGATGTTCGACGCCATCGGCGGCCAGGGCGGCGTGGTCAACCAGATGATCGGCGACGGGCTGATGGCGATCTTCGGCGCGCCGATGCCGCTGCCCGACCCGGCGGACGCGCCGCTGGCAGCCGTGCGCGCGGCGCTGGACATGGTGGAGATGGTGACGCTGTTCAACGCCGAACGGGCCGCCGAAGGCAAGGTGCCGATCGCGATGGGCATCGGCATCGCCAGCGGCGAGGTCATCGCCGGCTATACGGGCACGCAGGACCGCGCCACCTACACCTGCGTCGGCGACACCGTCAACCTGGCGGCGCGCCTGGAGGCCCAGACGAAAGCCTCCGCGCAGGCCATCCTGGTCGACGTGGCGACGCAGCAGGCGCTGGCCGGGCGCGTGGCGACCGTGGGGCTGGGCGCGGTGGCGCTGCGCGGCAAGGCCGAGGCGGTGCAGGTGCATGCGGTGACGGCAAGGTGAATCTGTCACCGAGGCGCGGCGCAGTGCGGCGCTGAGCCGGCCCGCCCGCCGCGGCACAGTGGCTCCACGGTGACGACGAGCTTCACCGCCAACCGGAGCCCCACCATGGAATTCGCCTTCAACCCCGCCGCCCGCTGGTCAGCGCCCTCGACCTGGTTTGCCGCCGCGCCGGCACGGCGCACCGCCCCGCGCCGCCGCGACGCCGGCGCCGCCTCGGCCGTCGATGCGCTGCAGACGCTGGCGCGCGGGGCGACCTTCGCGATCGAGGCGCCGCTGGGCCAGGAGATCTTCTGCATCGACGGCGCGCTGTGGATCACGCACGACGGCGACCCGAAGGACCATGTGGTCGAGGCCGGCCGCGGCCACGTGGCCGACCGCGCCACGCGGCTGGTCGTCTATGCGCTGCAGGACGCGCGCTTCATCGTCGAGCCGAGCGACCGCTGAGGCGCGGATCGCGACCGCGGCACGCCGGCGGCGCGCCGCCGTCGTTCAGACGCCCGCCGCGGCGCGCGCTTCGAGGTCGGCCTTCAGCGCCGGGGCCAGCTTCAGGTGGCGCGCCAGTTCCTCGAGGTAGGCGCGCTCCATCGTCGACTTGTCGTCCACCACCAGCAGCGTGGCCAGGTAGATCTCCGCCGCGATCTCGGGGCTGGCGGCCGCGGCGGCCACCTCGGCCGGCTCGACCGGGCGGCGCAGTTCGGCGTCGACCCAGGCGCGCATCGCCGGGTCGGCCTCCAGGCGGTGCAGTTCGCCTTCGAGCAGGCCACGCTCGCGTTCGTCCAAGTGGCCGTCGGCCTTGGCGGCGGCGATCATCGCCTTGAGCATGGCCTGGCTGTGCTGCTCGGCCTGCGGCGCCGGCAGGCGGTCGAACGAGGGGGCCGCCAGAGCCGCCGGGGCCGGCGCGGCTGCCGGTGCCCGGCCGGCCGCGGCCTGACGCGCCTGGTGGTCCTGGTAGGCCCGCCAGGCCAGCGCGCCCAGCGCGGCCACGCTGCCCACCTGCAGCAGCTTGCGGCTGGCGCCGCGCTTGGGGCCGAGCAGCATGGCCAGCGCACCGCCCACCGCAGCACCCGTGCCGTACTTGCTCATCTCGCTGCCGCCGAGGGCATCCGAGCCTGACTTGAGGATCTGTTCGAGCATCGAGCGAGCGGTCATCGGGTTCTCCTCGTGAGGGCGGCGGCACTGTAGCGAAGGCGCGGCGGCCGTGCGCGGCGTCCGGTCATCGCGGCGGCTGCGGCACCTCGCGCCGAACGTCCTCGTCGAAGTTCGCCGCTGCGGTGGCGCCGGCGACGATGCGCGGGTAGATGCGCGCGAAGTCGGCGACGATCCGCGCCAGCGGCATGTCGTCGAAGGCGCCGCGCTGGCGCACGTATTCCATGTGGCGCTGGCCGGCGCGGTCGTAGGGGTGGTACAGCGAGTCGCTGCGCCCGTCCCAGTCCAGCGGCAGCAGGCCGAAGCGTTCGCACAGCGTCAGGTTGAAGGCCGGCGTGGCCTTGATCCACGCGCCGTCCAGCCAGACGTCGGTATAGCCGTGCCAGACGAAGAGGTCGGTCTGCATGACCTCGCGCATGCGTGCGGTGCTGAGGTGGTTGCGCACGTCGGCATAACCCACGCGCGCCGGGATGCCCACCGCGCGACAAGCCGCGGCCAGCAGCGCGGCCTTGGGCACGCACCAGCCGTGGCCGCTGGCCAGCACGCCGCTGGCCCGCATGCCTTCGGGCCGCAGGTCGATCCGGTACGGGTCGTAGCGGAAGCCGTCTCGCACCGCGAGGTACAGCGACACGGCACGCTCGCGGTCGTCGGCGCCGCGGGCATGCTCGTGCGCGAAGGCGGCGACGGTCGGGTGGTCGGCGTCGATCAGCGCGGTGGGCGCGAGGTGGGCGGGGGTCGGCTGCGGCTGCGGCGGCGTCATGCGGTCATCGTAGCGCGGCCGGGCGCCGGCTCGACGCTGCATGCCGTGTCATCGCGGCGGCGGCGAGGGCATGTCGGCTGGAAGGCACCCCGGGCTGACCATCGGAAGACCGCGGCCCTGTCAGCGCGCCGCTGCGGATGCGCTGCGGGGCCCGGCGACGCGGCGTCGCGCGCCGCCGAGGCCGGCGAGCAGCAGACCCAGCCCGATGAGCGCCACGACGGGAGGTTCGCTGACGGCGTAGGGACGGTACATCAGCCACGCCACCCCGTCCTCGAGCACGCCGAAGGCGTCGGCGTCGGGCAGACCGCCCCACTCGTTCCACTTGTTGAACCGGCCGCTGGCGTCGTCGTAGGTCAGCAGTCCGACATCGCCGAAGTTTCCGTCGTCGGACAGGAACCAGGCGAAGTCGTAGCGGGGCAGGCCGTTGGGGCCCAGCAGGGCGCCGAGGCCCGCCGCATTGCCGCACGTCTCGTCCGGCTCGGTCGCCGTGCTGCAAGCGTTGGGCGTGCCCAGCAGGGCGTCGGCGAAGCGCTGGGCGTCCCCGATACCCGCCAGCACCCAGCCCTCGTAGGCCTCGCCGGGCGCCGTCAGGGCCACGGTCTGGGCGTGGCTCAGTCCCGCCAGCGCGTCCCAGCCCAGCCACTGGCGATGGTTGAAACTGTCCTCGATGATGAACGTGGCGGTGTCGCGCGACAGCGCCCCGTACGAGACGATGGCGGCCATCGACGCCACGGGCGCGAGCACGGCGATCGTTGCCGCCAACCTTGAGATCCAGCGCACGGTGCTGCTCCTCGAACTTGCGGTGACAGGGGGTCTACTGACGGTGACAGGGGGTCTGCGCGGGTCGCGGCCGGGCGTCATCCGGCCGGCGCCGCCCACGCCGCCCACTCGGCGGCGCCGGCGCTCTGCGGCCACGCGGCGCGCTTCATGGTCCCGGCCACCAGGCCGTAGGCCTCGGTCCAGGCGGCGAGGGTGTCCTCGAGGCCGTCCTCGCCGGCCAGGCCCTGACCCAGGGTCCACAACAAGGCCTCGCCGACGGTGTCGTAGTCGCGCTCCTGCACGCCGTAGCCGACGTGGCGCCGCGCCAGCTCGCGCACAGCGGGCAGGCGCGGCGGCAGGTCGTCCAGCCCCTCGACCACGAAGTCCAGCGCCGAGGTGAGCTTGGCGCCCTGGGCCTGGAGGTCGCCGCGAAAGAGCGGGCGCAGCGAGGCGTCGATCTCGAACAGGCGGCCATAGAACAGCGCGGCGACCGTGGCGGCCTGGGGCTTGAGGCGGCGCCAGCTGGCCTGCACCCGCTCGACGCATTGGGGGCTCATCGGGTCTGTGCTCATGAGGGTCCTCGACAGGGGCGTGGCGATCGCTCGCCGGGCACGCTCATGGTCGGGCGGCGAGCCCGCGCTGTCGTCGCGGCGGCGTCGGAAATGCGTCGGAAATCGCCCCTGGCGGACCGGCGCGCCTGCACCCGCCTTGCCCGCCCGCCGTCCCCGCCCACAATCGGCGGACATGTGCCCCACCCCACAGGCCGACGGCCGCGGGAGCGCCGAGGCGCCGGCGGCGCCCGCCGGCGCCGTCGCGTTCGGCGAGTTCGTGCTCGACGTCGGGAACGCCCGGCTGCTGCGCGCCGGCCGCGACGCGGCGCTGTCGAGGAAGCCGATGGAGCTGCTGGCGGTGCTGGTCAGCCGGCCGGGCGAGCTGGTGTCGCGCGACGAGCTGCTCGATCGCGTGTGGAAGCGCCGCTACGTCAGCGACAGCGCCGTCAAGTCGATGCTCAGCGAGCTGCGCGCCGCGCTCGGCGACGATGCCCGCGCGCCGCGCTGGATCGAGACGGTGGCCGGGCGGGGCTACCGCTTCATCGGCCGCCTGTCGCCGGCCCTGCCTGCGGTGGTGCACGACCCGCCGCCGTCGCCGGACCGCGGCGAGCTGCCGCTGCCGGCCGGCCCCTTGATCGGCCGCGAGGCCGAGTGCGCCGCGCTGGTCGCCCTGCTGCAGGACGGGGCGGCGCCGCCGCGGCTGGTGAGCGTGTGCGGCCCCGCCGGCGTGGGCAAGAGCGCCCTGGCGCTGGCCGCCGCGCACGCGCTGCGCGGGCACCGGCGCGACGGCGCCTGGATGCTGGACCTGGCC
>CAZUPH010000069.1:10120-16161 GCA_964621995.1 uncultured Rubrivivax sp.
CCTGGCCACGCTGCCGCCCGGCGCCGACGCGGCGCGCGTGCGCAGCGCGATCGGCCACGCGCTGCGGCTGGCCGCCGTCGCGGGTCGTGACGACGCCGCCTTCGCCGCCTCGCTGCAGGGGCTGGAGCTGCTGCTCGTGCTCGACAACGGCGAGCATGTGCTCGACGGTCTGGCACCGGTGGTCGCCGCGCTGCTGGCCTACGCCGGCGGCGTGCAGCTGCTGGTCACCAGCCGCGAACCGCTGCACCTGCAGGCCGAGCGGGTGCAGCCCCTGCCGCCGCTGGAGGTGCCCGACGAGGCGGAGGCCGCCGACACTGGACGCTGCCGCTCCGCGGGGGCCGTGCGGCTGTTCGTCGAGCGCGTGCGGGCGCGCCTGCCCGACTTCGAGCCGGCGCCGGCGCAGTGGGCCGAGTTGGCACGGCTGTGCGGCGCGCTCGACGGCCTGCCGCTCGCCCTGGAGCTGGCCGCTGCGCGCGTGCCCGCGCTGGGTCTGTCGGGCCTGCTGGCGCAGCTGGCGCCGGTGCCCTCGCAGCCCGGGTTCGACCCGGCGCCCCAGGGGCTGCGGCTGCTCGACGGCCGCCCGCGCCGGCCCGGCCCGCCGGAGGTGCGCTACCGCACGCTGCGCGAGGCCCTGGACTGGAGCCACGCCCTGCTCGACGAGCCCGAGCAGCGCGTGCTGCGCCGCCTGGCCGTGTTCCGCAGCCGCTTCGGCATCGACGAGGCGCAGGAGGTCGCCAGCGACCCGGCGCTGGACGACTGGGCCGTCGTCGACGCCCTGCAGGCGCTGATCGATCGCTCGTGGGTGGCGCGCAGCGCCGACGAGCCCCCGCGGCTGTACCTGCTGCACGGTGCACGGGCCTACGCCTGGCAGCGCCTGGTCGATGCCGGCGAAGAGGCCGCCCTGCAACGCCGCCACTTCGACGCCGTGCTCGCGCACTGGCGCCGCGCCGACGCCCGCGCGCTCGGCGACCCGGCGCTGCAGTGGGTGCTGGCGCACGACGACGGCCTGCCCGACCTCCGCGCCGCCCTCGCCTGGGGATTCGACGCGGTGTCCCAGCCGCCCGCGCCCGGCGGACCCGTCCCGCAGGAACCGCTGCACGCCCGGCACCTGCTCGGGCTCGTCGGCGCCAGCGCGCTGTTCTGGCACCGGGCCGGGCATGCCGAGGAAGGCGTGCGCTGGTGCGAGCGCGCGCTGGCGCTGGCCGCGGTCGCGAACGGCGAGGCCGCAGACGCGCCGGGCCTGACCGAGGCGCGCGGCGGCGTCGACCTGGCGCTGGCCCACCTGGCCGCGATCGCGATGGTGCTGCCGGCGGCCCAGGGCCTGTGCGCCGCGCGGCGCGCCGTGCGCTGGGCGGCCGCGCGCGGCGACCTCGTGCGCGAGACCTATGCGCTGTACCTCGAGCACACGCTGATGGCTCGGGCCGAGCCGGCGGCCGACCGCGGGCCCGTGCTGGCGCGCCTGGCCTCGCTGCAGCAGCCGCACTGGGGCATGCTGCTGCGGCGCTTCGAGCGCGCCGCGCGCGCCTACGAGGCGCGGCTGGCAGGGCGCCACGCCGAATACCTGGCGTTCAACCGCGACGAGCTCGAGCGCTGTCGCGCCCATGGCGCCACCTGGGAGGCCTGGAGCGCCGGCATCGGACTGATGCTGGCCGAGCACGATGCCGGCCGGCTCGACGCGGCGGTGGCCGCCGGGCGGGCCGTCATCGACGAGATCCGCGCGGCCGGCCGCCTGCGGCAGAACGCCAACCGCATGGCCATGTGGGCGATGATGCTGGCGGAGACCGGCGACATCGCGTCCACCCGCGCGGCGCTGCGGGAGGCGGCGCCCATCGTCTCGGGCGCCGGACGCGGCGGCATGCTGCTGCTGTCTGCGGCCTGGCTGGCGTTCCACGAGGGTCGCGCCGAGCTCGCGGCGCGGCTGCTGGCGCGCTTCGACGGCGCCGGGCGCACGGGTGCGGAGTTCGGCCCCGGCACCTTCATCCGCCGTTCGGTCGCCGCCCTGTGGCCACGGCTGCGCGCCCACCTCGACGACGGCCGGCTCGCCGCGCTGCGCGAGCATGCCGACGAAGCCTCGGCCTCGGAGATGCTGCGCGTGCTGCTGGCCGGCTGAGGGTGCCGGAGGCCATCCCGTGCGCCCGCCTGCATGGCATGGCCTCTCGCACTCCGCGCCGACGACGGGGCGAAGCGCGCGACGCAGGAAGCCTTCGGGCCTTGCTCAGGCCCTCGCGGCGGGTGCGTCCCGGCCCCGCGCGCGGGCTTGCGGCCGGCGCGGCACCGCGCGGTCGCCACGCGGCGGGCAGGCGTCGGCGCCGTTCAGGACAGCGCCTCGACCACGTCGCGCGGCGCCTGCACCAGCTCGATCAGCACCCCCTCCCCGCCGACCGGAAAGTCGTCGCTGGCCTTGGGGTGGATGAAGCAGATGTCGTGGCCCGCCGCCCCCTGGCGGATGCCGCCGGGCGCGAAGCGCACGCCCCGGGCCTGCAGCCACTGCACCGCCGCCGGCAGGTCGTCCACCCACAGGCCGATGTGGTTCAGCGGCGTGGCGTGCACCGCGGGCTTCTTCTGCGGGTCCAGCGGCTGCATCAGGTCCACCTCGACGGCATGCGCACCCTGCCCCAGCGCGCAGATGTCCTCGTCGACGTTCTCGCGCTCGCTGACGAAGCTGCCCTTCACCTCCAGCCCCAGCAGGTCCACCCACAGCGCGCGCAGGCGCTGCTTGTCGGGCCCGCCGATGGCCACCTGCTGCAGGCCGAGGATGCGGAAGGGCTTGTCGTCGCTCATCACGGCCCCCTCAGGCAAAGCTCAGGATAGGTTGGTCCACGGCCAGGCTCTCGCCCTTCTTCGCCAGCAGTTCGCCCACCGTCCCGTCCTGCGTGGCGACGAGGATGTTCTCCATCTTCATCGCCTCGATCACGGCCAGCCGCTCGCCGGCCAGCACCTTCTGCCCCGGCTGCACCGCGATGTCCACCAGCAGGCCCGGCATCGGCGAGAGCAGGAATTTGCTCAGGTCCGGCGGCGGCTTGTGCGGCATCAGCCGCAGCAGCTCGGCCGCGCGCGGCAGCAGCACCAGCGTCTCGACCACCGCGCCGCCGTGCACGACACGGATGCCCAGGGGATTCTTCGCGCCGCCGCGCTCGACCTGGGCGGTGAAGGGCCGGCCATCGCAGGTGCCGGTCATCAGGATGTCGCCGAGCTTGCTGTCGCTCTGGATCGTGTACCGGCGCTCGCCGACCTGCACCTCGGCCTTGCCCCAGGTGGCGTCGAATCCCTGCACGCTCACCGGGTGCTGCTGGTGCCGGCCGTCCGGCGCGAGCACCACGACGACCAGGTCCGCGAGCGTCTTGACGCCATGCCCGGCCAGCTGCCCGCTGATGCGCGCCGAGCGCTCGCGCGCCTTGCGCCGCACGAACGCAGCCAGCGCCACCGGGAACAGCGGGTCCTCGTGCACCACGTCCGTCGCGTTGAAGCCGGCCGGGTAGTGCTCGGCGATGAAGCCGGTGTTGAAGTCGCCGGCGACAAAGCGCGGGTGGGCCAGCAGCGCGGCCTGGAAGGGGATGTTGCTCGCGATGCCGCGGATGACGAAGGCGTTGAGCGCGTCGCGCATCTTCCCGATGGCGTCGGCGCGGTCGCGCCCGTGCACGACGAGCTTGGCGATCATCGAGTCGTAGTACATCGGGATCTCGCCGCCTTCGTACACCCCGGTGTCCACGCGCACGCCGCCGAAGCGGCCCTCCGCATAGGCCGGCCCCTGCAGCGTGGGCACCGACTGCTCCAGCGTGGCCGGCGGCGGCTGGTAGCGCACCAGGCGGCCGGTGGAGGGCAGGAAGCCGCGGTACGGGTCCTCGGCATTGATGCGGCACTCGATGGCCCAGCCCTGGCGCTTCAGCTCGTGCTGCGCGAAGGGCAGCCGCTCGCCGGCGGCGATGCGGATCATCCACTCCACGAGGTCCAGCCCGGTGATGCACTCGGTGACCGGGTGCTCCACCTGCAGCCGCGTATTCATCTCCAGGAAGTAGAAGTCCTGGTCCTTGCCGACGACGAACTCCACGGTGCCGGCGCTCTGGTAGTTCACGGCCCGGGCCAGCGCCACCGCCTGCGCGCCCATCTTCTGCCGCGTCTGGTCGCTGATGAAGGGCGAAGGCGCCTCCTCGATGACCTTCTGGTGGCGGCGCTGGATGCTGCACTCGCGCTCGTGCAGGAACAGCGTGTGGCCGTGCGCGTCGGCCAGCACCTGGATCTCGATGTGGCGCGGCTGCTGGACGAATTTCTCGATGAAGACGCGGTCGTCGCCGAAGCTGTTCTTGGCCTCGTTGCGGCACGAGGCAAAACCCTCGGCGGCTTCCTTGTCGTTGAAGGCCACGCGCAGGCCCTTGCCGCCGCCGCCGGCGCTGGCCTTGATCATCACCGGATAGCCGATGTCGCGCGCGATCTGCACCGCGCGCTCCGGGCTCTCGATGGCGTCGTTCCAGCCCGGGATGGTGCTGACGCCGGCCGCCTGCGCCAGCCGCTTGGACGCGATCTTGTCGCCCATCGCCGCGATGCTGGCGTGCTTGGGGCCGATGAAGACCAGGCCCTCTTCCTCCACGCGGCGGGCGAAGTCCTCGTTCTCGCTGAGGAAGCCGTAGCCGGGGTGGATGGCCTCGGCGCCGGTGGCCTTCGCGGCGGCGATGATCTTCTCGGCCACCAGATAACTTTCGCGGCTGGGCGCCGGGCCCAGCAGCACGGCCTCGTCGGCCAGCGCGACGTGGCGCGCGTCGCGGTCGGCCTCCGAATACACGGCCACCGTCGCGATGCCCATCTTGCGCGCCGTCTTGATGACGCGGCAGGCGATCTCGCCTCTGTTGGCGATTAAGATCTTCTTGAACATATGCATCCGTTCGGGCTGAGCCTGTCGAAGCCCCGTTCACCCTTCGACAAGCTCAGGGCGAACGGGGTACGCCATCAGAGAGGGATATTCCCGTGCTTGCGCCACGGGTTGTCCAGCTTCTTGTCCTTGAGCATCGCGAGGCTGCGGCAGATGCGCTTCCTCGTCTCGTGCGGCTGGATCACGTCGTCGATGAAGCCGCGTGCGCCGGCCACGAAGGGGTTGGCGAAGCGCGCCTTGTATTCCGCCTCGCGCGCGGCCAGCTTGGCAGCGTCCTTCTTCTCCTCGCGGAAGATGATCTCCACCGCACCCTTGGCACCCATCACCGCGATCTCGGCGTTGGGCCACGCGAAGTTGACGTCGCCGCGCAGGTGCTTGGAGCTCATCACGTCGTAGGCGCCGCCGTAGGCCTTGCGCGTGATCACCGTGACCTTGGGCACCGTGCACTCGGCATAGGCATACAGCAGCTTGGCGCCGTGCTTGATGATGCCGCCGTACTCCTGGCTGGTGCCGGGCATGAAGCCGGGCACGTCGACGAAGGTCACCACCGGGATGCCGAAGGCGTCGCAGAAGCGCACGAAGCGCGCGGCCTTGATGCTGCTCTTGATGTCCAGGCAGCCGGCCAGCACCAGCGGGTTGTTGGCGACGATGCCCACGCTGCGGCCCTCGAAGCGCGCGAAGCCGATGACGATGTTCTTCGCGTGCTCGCTCTGCAGCTCGAAGAAGTCGCCGTCGTCCACCACCTTCAGGATCAGCTCCTTGATGTCGTAGGGCTTGTTCGGGTTGTCCGGCACCAGCGTGTCCAGGCTGTGGTCCAGCCGTTCCGCCGGGTCGCCGCTGGGCCGCTCGGGCACGCCGGCGCGGTTGTTCAGCGGCAGGTAGTTGAAGAAGCGACGCAGCATCAGGATGGCCTCGACGTCGTTCTCGAAGGCCAGGTCCGCCACGCCGCTCTTCGTGGTGTGCGTGGTGGCGCCTCCCAGCTGCTCGGCGGACACCTCCTCGTGCGTCACGGTCTTCACGACCTCGGGGCCGGTGACGAACATGTAGCTGCTGTCCTTCACCATGAAGATGAAGTCGGTCATCGCCGGGCTGTACACCGCACCCCCGGCGCAGGGCCCCATGATCAGGCTGATCTGCGGGATCACGCCGCTCGCCATCACGTTGCGCTGGAACACGT
>CAZUPH010000069.1:16171-18602 GCA_964621995.1 uncultured Rubrivivax sp.
GCCGCCGCTGTCGTTGAGGCCGATGACCGGTGCGCCGACCTTCATGGCCTGGTCCATGACCTTGCAGATCTTCTCGGCATGCGCCTCGCTGAGCGCACCGCCGAAGACCGTGAAGTCCTGGCTGAAGACGAAGACCAGGCGGCCGTTGATCATGCCGTAGCCGGTGACGACGCCGTCGCCCGGGATCTTGTGGTCGGCCATGCCGAAGTCGGTGCAGCGGTGCTCGACGAACATGTCCCATTCCTCGAAGCTGCCTTCGTCCAGCAGCAGCTCCAGCCGCTCGCGCGCGCTCAGCTTGCCCTTGGCGTGCTGCGCGGCGATGCGCTTGTCGCCGCCGCCCAGGCGCGCCGCGGCGCGGCGGCGGTCGAGTTCTTCGATGATGTCGTGCATGAGGGGGTCTCCTCGGTCCTCGTTTCGGTGACGTGTCGGTGGGGTTCGGGTCGGGTCAGTCGCTCAGGTCCAGCAGACGCCTGGCCGCCACCGAGGCGGCCAGGCGGCCGGCGCGCACCTCCTCGGTGAGCTGCGGCAGCGCCGCGCGCACGGCAGGGTGCTGGCGGAAGCGCTGGCGCAGGCCGGCGTCGATGCGCTCCCACATCCAGGCGCGGTCCTGCTCGTGGCGGCGCTGCGCGAGGCGGCCGCTGGCGGTCTGCAGCTCGCGGAAGCGGCTCACGGCCTGCCAGAAGTCGTCCAGCCCGCTGGCCTTCAGCGCGCTCAGGCGCAGCACCTGCGGATGCCAGACGCTCGCATCGTGGTGGGCGCGGCCGGCATGGCCATGCAGCCCGAACAGGCGCAGCGCGCTCGTGATCTGCGCCTGCGCGCGCGTGGCCGCCGCGTCGTCCAGGTCGGCCTTGTTGATGACCACCAGGTCGGCGAGCTCCATCACGCCCTTCTTGATGGCCTGCAGGTCGTCACCGGCGTTGGGCAGCTGCAGCAGCACGAAGCAGTCGGTCATGCCGGCCACCGCGGTCTCGCTCTGGCCGACACCGACCGTCTCGACGATGACGATGTCGTGGCCGGCGGCCTCGCAGGCGAGCATGGCCTCGCGCGTCATCTCGGCCACGCCGCCCAGCGTGCCGGCGGCCGGGCTGGGGCGGATGAAGGCCTGCTCGGCGACGGACAGCCGCTCCATGCGCGTCTTGTCGCCCAGGATGCTGCCGCCGCTGACGCTGCTGCTGGGGTCCACCGTCAGCACCGCGACGCGGTGGCCGCGCGCGATGAGGTGCAGGCCCAGCGCCTCGATGAAGGTGCTCTTGCCGACGCCGGGCACGCCGCTCAGGCCCAGCCGGAAGGCGCGGCCGCTGTGCGGCAGCAGCGCATCGAGCAGTTCGTCGGCGCGGGCGCGGTGGTCGGCGCGGGTGCTCTCCAGCAGCGTGATGGCCTTGGCCAGCGCGCGGCGCTGCGCGGGGCCCGGCGGGCCGACGAGGGCCCGGTACAGGGCTTCGACAGGCTCAGCCCGAACGGGTGGAGTGCGTTGCGCCGGCGTATCGAGCGGCTCGCCCCGAGAGACGCCGCCTTCCGGCCTCGCCGAACTTGCCGGAGCCCCAGCCTCCATTCCGGCGAAGCCTGTCGAGACTTCAGTCTCCGTTCGGGCCGAGCCTGGCGAGGCCTCACCCTCCGTGCGGGATGAGCTTGTCGAAGCCCCACCCTCCGTTCGGGGTGAGCTCGTCGCAGCCCGACCCTCCGTTCGGGCTGAGCTTGTCGAAGCCCGCGCGAGCCTCTTCACTTCCTCCCAGTCCCCGGCAACCAGGGCCTGTTTCTTCGCACGCGACCAGCCCTTGATCCGCAACTCCGTGGCCAAAGCCTGCTCGCGCGTGGCGGTTTCCTGCTGCCATACCAGCCTCACCGGCCGTCGGACGTGCGTATAGCCGGGAATCTCGCCGGCCTCGTGCTGCGCGATGCGGCGCGCCAGTTCGTCGGTGTGCCCCACGTAGTAGCTGCCGTCGGCGCACTGCAACAGGTAGACGTAGAACGGGCGCATGCGGACCGTGTTGCCGGGGCTTCGACAGGCTCAGCCCGAACGGGCGCCGAGGTGGGACCTTCGAGCCATCAGCCTGCCTTTCATGTCAGCGCTGCGCCGCCTTGATCTGCTCGAGCACGTCCTTCGCGCTCGCCGGGATCGGGGTGCCGGGACCGTAGATGCCCTTCACGCCGGCGGCATACAGGAAGTCGTAGTCCTGCTGCGGGATCACGCCGCCGACGAAGACGACGATGTCGTCCGCGCCCTGCTTCTTCAGCTCCGCGATGATCGCCGGCACCAGCGTCTTGTGCCCGGCCGCCAGCGTCGAGACGCCCACCGCGTGCACGTCGTTCTCGATCGCCTGGCGCGCACACTCCTCCGGCGTCTGGAACAGCGGGCCCATGTCGACGTCGAAGCCCAGGTCGGCGAAGGCCGTGGCCACCACCTTGGCGCCGCGGTCGTGGCCGTCCTGGC
>CAZUPH010000070.1:0-18598 GCA_964621995.1 uncultured Rubrivivax sp.
CGCTCAAGCGCATCGGCTACGACAACACCGAGTACGGCATCGACTACAAGGGCTGCGCCGTGCTCGTGGCCTACGACAAGCAGAGCAACGACATCGCGCAGGGCGTGGATCATGCGTCCGACGACCACCTGAATACCGGCGCCGGCGACCAGGGCCTGATGTTCGGCTACGCCTGCGACGAGACGCCGGAGCTGATGCCCGCGCCGATCTACTACGCGCACCGCCTGGTGGAGCGCCAGTCGCAGCTGCGCAAGGACGGCCGCCTGCCCTTCCTGCGGCCCGATGCCAAGAGCCAGGTCACGATGCGCTACGTGAACGGCAAGCCGCACAGCATCGACACCGTGGTGCTGAGCACGCAGCACAGCCCCGACCAGAGCGAGACCGCGACCAAGCTCAAGCCCAGCTTCTACGAGGCGGTGATCGAGGAGATCATCAAGCCGGTGCTGCCCAAGGAGTGGCTGAAGGACACGCGCTACCTGGTCAACCCGACCGGCCGCTTCGTCGTCGGCGGCCCGCAGGGCGACTGCGGCCTGACCGGGCGCAAGATCATCGTGGACACCTACGGCGGCGCCTGCCCGCACGGCGGCGGCGCCTTCAGCGGCAAGGACCCGAGCAAGGTGGACCGCAGCGCGGCCTACGCGGCGCGCTACGTGGCCAAGAACGTGGTCGCCGCCGGGCTGGCGCGCCAGTGCCAGGTGCAGGTGGCCTATGCCATCGGCGTGGCCCGGCCGATGAACATCACGGTCTACACCGAAGGTACCGGCGTGATCAGCGACGACAAGCTCTCGGCGCTGGTGGCCGAGCACTTCGACCTGCGGCCCAAGGGCATCATCCAGATGCTGGACCTGCTGCGCCCGATCTACGAGAAGACCGCCGCCTACGGCCACTTCGGCCGCGAGGAGCCCGAGTTCTCGTGGGAGCGGACGGACAAGGCCCAGGCGCTGCGCGCAGCGGCCGGGCTGTAGGGCCCGGCGCCCGGGCGCTGCGTGCAGCGGCCGGGCTGTAGGACCCGGCGCCCGCGCCAGCGGGCCCTGGGCCTTGCGGCGCTGGCTCAGCTCGCGCCAGCGAGGTGAAGGCCCGCAGGGCCGTGCCGCAGCCACAGGGCAGCTGCCCGGCCCGCGCCCGCATCAACGCTCCTGCAGCTCCGCCCGCCGGTTCAGCGCCCAGGCCTCCTCGTTGCTGCCTTCGGCCTTGGGCCGCTCCTTGCCGTAGCTGACGGTCTCGATGCGGCTCGCGTCGCCGCCCAGCAGCGCGATCGAACGCGCCACCGCGTCGGCGCGCCGCTGGCCCAGCGCCAGGTTGTATTCGCGGCTGCCACGCTCGTCGGTGTGGCCGGCGATGCGCAGCCGCGCCGCACGGTCCTCGCTCAGGCGGCGCGCATGCGCATCCACCGCGGGCGTGAACTCGGGGCGGATGATGAAGCTGTCGAAGTCGAAATAGACGAAGCGCGCGCGCTCGTCGGCGGCCTGCGCATTGGCCAGGTCCACGCTCGCGACGTCGGAATCGGCCACCGGCGCCGGCGCGGTTTCGGGCGCGGCGGGTTCGGCGGCGGCGACGACCGCCGGCTCGGCGGCCGCCGCGGCCACCGGCGCCTGCGCGACCGGCGTGCGCGTGGCGCAGCCGGCCAGCACGGCGGCCAGCGCAACCAGGGACAGGTTGAAGGGGAGTCGGGTCATGGCAATGGCTCCTTGCGGTGGGTGGGGGAAAACGTCGGACGGGGCCCCTGGCCGGGGCGCGTGGCCGGGGCGCGCGCCGCGTTGGCGCGTGCGGCGGCGTTTCAGCGCGCGTTCACAGCGACACCATCGCCACCGGCGGCGGCCCCTGCCCGGGCACCCAGGGGCCCCAGCTCGGCTCGCGCACGTCGTGCGGATGGTCCAGCAGGCGCAGCCGCGCGCCACCGTCCAGCGGCGCGGCCATCAGCAGGTCGCGGCCGGCGCTGCGCGTGGCGTAGGCCAGCAGCCGGCCGTTGGGCGCGAAGCTCGGCCGCTCGTCGCCATCGCTGTCGCTCAGCACATGCTGCGCGCCGGACTCCAGGTCCTTGACCACCACGCGCAGCGCGCCCTCCAGCCGGCTCACGTAGGCCAGCCGGCGGCCGTCGGGGCTGGCCGCCGGGCTCACGCAGTAGCTGCCGAAGCTCACGCGCTGCGCACTGCCGCTGGCCAGGTCCAGCCGGTAGATCTGCGGCGCGCCGGCGCGGTCGCTGGTGAAGAACAGGCTGCGCCCGTCCGGCGCCCAGGCCGGCTCGGTGTCGATGCCGCTGCTGCGCGTCAGCCGCTCGGGCGCGCCGCCCTCCGCCGGCATCAGGAAGAGCTGCGTCAGGCCGTCGCGCGAGAGCGCCAGCGCCAGCCGCCGGCCGTCCGGCGACCAGGCCGGCGCGCTGTTGGAGCCGCGGAAGGCCGCCAGCAGACGGCGCCGGCCGCTGGCCAGTTCCTGCAGCCACACCTGCGCCTGCCCGCTCTCGAACGAGGTGTAGGCCAACCAGCGGCCGTCGGGCGACCACGAAGGGCTGATCAGCCCGTGCGCGCTGGCCAGTGCGGTGCGCACCCGCGCGCCGTCGGCGTCGGCCACCTGCAGCAGGTGGCGGCCCGCGGCCTCGGCGACGAAGGCGATGCGCGTGGCGGCCACGCCGCGCACGCCGGTCAGCAGCTCCTGCACCTCGTCGGCGATGCGGTGCGCGGCCAGGCGCCAGTCGCCCGGGGCGACGGCGGCGCTGCGCTCGGCCAGCGCGGTCTCGCGCACGCGGTCCTTCAGCGTCCAGCGGATGTCCCAGCGGCCGTCGGCCAGCGCCTGCACGCTGCCGTGCAGGCTGGCGTCCGGCGCGGCGTCGCCGGCGGCCACCTGCAGCATGCCGCTGCGCTGCATGTCCGATGCGATCACCTCGTGCAACGCCTCGGCGCCCTCGGGCAGCGGGCCCTCGAACGGCGACAGCGCCACCGGCACGCGCGTGCTGCCCACGCCCTGCACGTCCAGGCGCAGCAGGCGCGCCGCATGCACCGGCGCGGCGGCGCAGGCATATGCCCCTGCACCGAGGCAGGCGAACTGGCGGAGCACGTCGCGGCGAGCAGGCATGGCAGGCAGGTCCGGAGGGCGGGCACCGCGCAGCCCGGCCGGCCGCGCGCAGCGCCATGGAGTGCCGACCGCGGAGGGAGTTCTAACGATCGGACTTGGTGTTTTCCCGGACACCGCATCCAGGCCGTGACCGCAGCGTGCGTGCACCGGCGCACGGCGCTGCGCTACGCTGGCGTGCATGAACCCCGTCGGCGCCGCCGCGCCCGCCCTGCCCGGCACCTGCCGCCTCTGCCACGCCCCGCTGACGCCGCTGCAGCAGATGCGCAGCGACGTCTGCAGCGCCGCGCGCTGCCGCCTGGCCGCCGCACGCGAGCGCGCCCGCGCGCGCCGCGACGAGGACCTGGCCGAACGCCGCGACGGCGCCGCGCGCCGCTGGCAGGACGACACGGTGCGGCAGGCGCCCGTGATCTGGCTCGAACGCCACGAAACCCGCCTGGTGCCCCTGCCCGCGGCGATGCGGCGCGCGCAGGCCGAGCATCTGGCGAAGCTGGCGGTGCAGTTGGCAGCGCAGCCGGCGGGCACGCCGGACGAGCCCGGCGAGCCACTGTCGCCGGACACCACCGCATTGGCCCCCGCGCTGTGCGGCTTCTGCGGCGGCCGCTGCTGCCGCTACGGCGCCGGCACGCACGGCTTCGTCAGCGCCGGGCTGCTGCGGCGCTGGCTGCAGCGCCACCCGCAGGCCACGCCGGCCGACGCCGCGGCGGCCTACCTGCAGCGCCTGCCGCGCCAGCACGTGCAGGGCTCCTGCCCGCACCACGGCCGCCACGGCTGCACGCTGCCGCACGAGATGCGCTCGGACATCTGCAACCGCTATGCCTGCGACGCGTTGCGCCGGCTGCAGGACCACCCGGAGTTCGGCCGTGCCGTCGCCGCGATGGACCGCGCCGAGGCGCTGGGCCCGGTGGCGCTGCTGCGACCCGAAGGTGCACGTGTGCTGCCGCGCGCGCCGCGGGGCCGGGGGCGGGGCGGCTGATGGCCACCGGCCGCCGCGCCGATGCACACCACCGTTCGCGCTGAGCCTGCCCACCGTTCGCGCTGAGCCTGCCCACCGTTCGCGCTGAGCCGCCCACCGTTCGCGCTGAGCCTGTCGAAGCGCGCGCGGTCCTCCGGGCTGCGACGGGCCGGCCCCGAGCCCACCTCCGGCGCAGTCACCGCGTCGCGGGATACTCCCCCCACGACCTGCCCCGAGAAGGACCCCGCAATGACCACGCTGACGCTCTATACCAACCCGCATTCGCGCGGCCGCATCGCGCGCTGGATGCTGGAGGAGATCGGCGTGCCCTACCAGGCCGTCGTGCTGCCCTACGGCCCCGGCATGAAGACGCCGGAGTACCTGGCGATCAACCCCATGGGCAAGGTGCCGACGCTGGTGCACGGCGACGCCGTGGTCACCGAGGTGGCGGCGGTCCTGGCCTACCTGGCCGACGTCTTCCCGCAGGCCGGCCTGGCGCCGCGGCCCGACGAGCATGCCGCGCGCGCCGCCTACTGGCGCTGGCTGTTCTTCGCCGCCGGCCCGATGGAAGCCGCGATCACCGACCAGGCCCTGGGCGTGAAGGTGGAAGGCAAGCAGCAGGGCTTCGTCGGCTACGGCAACGCGCAGCTCACCGAGGACACGCTGGCCGCCGCGCTGGCCGGCCGCCGCTTCATCGCGGGTGAGCGCTTCAGCGCCGCCGATGTCTACCTGTGCGCCAAGCTGGACTTCGCGCTGGCCTTCGGCAACCTGCCCAGGCGGCCGGAGTTCCTGGCCTACTGCGCCGCGCATGCCGAGCGGCCGGCCAAGCGGCGGGCGGCGGCGCTGGACGATGCGGCGGCGGCCTGAACGGGCCGCTGACCGACGTCAACCGCGGAACCCACCTTCACGCTGCGAACGCAAAGCTGCCACGCGCACCTCGTCCTTGACGGCGTCGTAGCGATAGCGCGCCACGTAGCCGTGGCTGCCCTTGCCGATGACGAGTTCGCGGAGGCCGTCGCCCACAGGACGGCCGATCAGCGGATGCCGCACCAACAACTGGAGGGCACCCAGCATCTCGTCGAGGCGCGCGCCGATATCGACCACCTCGTGCTGACGAAGGTGTTCGGCGATGCGATCGACGTCGTGCTCGATCCTTGTCGCCAGGAGCAGGCGCGTCATCGCGCCGGCGTGCGGCGTGCCCGGGCGCCCGGCAGCTTGTGCACCGTGGGCCGCACTGCGCGCTCGCCCCGCGCCAATACCCGCGCATAGCGGCGCAGGTCATCCAGTTCGATGTACTCGCCCGTGCGCTCCATCTCTTCCAGCCGGCGCAGCGCCTCGGCCTGGAAGTCGCGCTCGCGCACCATGTCCTGCGTCACCTCGTCCAGCGTGCTGAGCATGAAGGCGTGCGCCGTCTGGCCGGACTCCGCAGCCAGGGTCTCGATGCGCGCCTTCAGTTCCTCGGACAGCCGGATGGTGGTGGTGCTCATGCGTCGCGTCTCGGAAACAGGAGCGGGCAATGTAGCACGTTTGTGCTACTTCGATGGCCGCTCGCGGTTCAGCGCCAGCAGGCGGCGCAGGATCTCGTCGTCGTGCAGGTCGGCGCGTCCAACGATCGTCCGGCAGACGCAGATCAGCACATGACGGGCACGGGTCCGGCGGTACACGAGCGCGGGCACGGCGCGGCGGCGACCTTCACCGCCACGCAAACCGCGGCTGGTCGAAGTGCGCGACGCGCGTGTCGCGGCCGCACAGCAGCCATTCGCGGAACTGGTACAGGAAGGCGGCGGTGGGCGCGGCGATCCAGGCGCTGCCCAGCGGCATGCGCAGCACCGGGTGCTCGGCGCCGCGCACCTGGTTGAGGATCGGCGCATCGGGGCGCAGCAGCTCCGCCGCCGGCACGCGGTGGATGCTCGCCACCTCCTGCGGGTTGGGCACGAGCCCGCGCGCGGCGCCGCCCCACACCAGCACCGGCGTGATGACGTAGCCGCTGCGCGTGGCGTAGTCGTCCAGGCGGCCGAGCACCGCCTCGGCCGGCAGCGCCAGCGTCACCTCCTCGCGCAGCTCGCGCAGCGCGGCCTGCTCGGGTGTCTCGCCGGCGTCGATGCGGCCGCCGGGCAGCGCCCATTGCCCGGCATGCGCGCGCAGCGCGGCGGCGCGGCGCGTCAGCAGCAGCGCGGGGGCAGGGCTCCAGGCGCCCTGATGCGGCAGGCCGGGCACGCCGGCGCCGTGGCCGGCCTCCACCAGCACCAGCGCCACCGCGGCATGGCGGCGGCCCTCGTGCGGGATCGCGCGCACGTCGAACGGACGCAGCCGCTCGCGCCAGGCAGCGGCCGGCGCCAGCGGCGCGGCGGGGTCGGGGGCGGCAGGCGGGCTCATGCGCGAAGGAGTGCGGTGCAGCGGCGCCGGGCCACGCCGTCAGGCGCACGGGCGGCCATGGCGACCGGGTGCCGGCCGGCGCCGCCACGAGGACGGCACCGGTGCAGGGCCCGCGCCGGCGGCGCGGCTGTGGGGTCCGATTGTGGCCGCTCGCCCGGTCGCGCTGACTACACTGGCCGCCGCCGCCCCATGGAACTGATCGAACGCGAAGCGACGCTGGCCCAATTGCAGGCGCAGCTGCGCGCGGCCGCGGCCGGCGGCCAGGTGGCGCTGGTCGGCGCCGAGGCCGGCGCCGGCAAGACCAGCGTGCTGCGTGCGCTGGCCGCCAGCCACGCCGCCGCGGGCGGCATCGTGTGGTGGGGTGCCTGCGATGCGCTGGACACCCCGCACCCGCTGGCCCCGCTGCTGGACATCGCGCGCGAGGCGGCCCCGCGCCTGGCCGCCCACCTGGCCGGGCCGCGGCCGGCCCTCTTCGACGCCGTGCTCGAGGCCCTGCGCCACGCCGCAGGCCCGTTGCTGATGGTGGTCGAGGATGCGCACTGGGCCGACGATGCGACGCTGGACCTGCTGAAGTTCGTCGGCCGCCGCATCGAGCGCACGCGCGCGCTGCTGGCCATCAGCTTCCGCGACGACGAGGTCGGCAGCGCGCACCCGCTGCGCCGCGTGCTCGGCGAGCTGCCGCCGGCGGCGCGCTCCACGGTGCCGGTGCCGCGGCTCAGCGAGGCCGCGGTGCGCGCGCTGGCGGCACGCAACGGGCGCGGCGCCGACGGCGTCTTCGAGGCCACGCAGGGCAACGCCTTCTTCGTCACCGAGCTGCTGCGCGACGGCAGCGCACCGCCCTCGGTGCCGCACAGCGTGCGCGACCTGGTGCTGGCGCGCTGCGCGCGCCTGGGCACCGGGGCGCAGGCGCTGCTGCAGTTGGTGGCGCTGGTGCCGGGCCGCGCCGAGCGCTGGCTGGTCGACGCGCTGCTGGCGCCGCCGCTGCCGGACGTGGAGGCCGCCCTCGCCAGCGGGCTGCTGCTCGCCGATGCGCGGCACTACGGCTACCGCCACGAGCTCGGGCGCGTCGCGGTGGAGGCCTCGCTGTCGGCGCCGGCGGCACAGGCGCTGCATGCGCGTCTGCTCGCCGCGCTGGCGGCGCACGACGGCACGGCGCCGGCGCGGCTGGTGCACCACGCGGTGCGCGCCGGCGACGGCGCGGCGGTGGCCCGCTACGGACCGCTGGCCGCCGCCGAGGCCGAGCGCCGCGGCGCGCACCGCGAGCAGTTTGCGCAGTGGCACGCGGTGCTCCAGCACGGCACCCCCGCGGAGGCCGAGGACCAGGCGGCTTGGCTGCGCGCCTTCGCGCTGGCTGCCAACCAGGTCGGCGAAGGCGTGCTGGGCCTGCAGGCGCAGCAGCAGCTCGCGGCGCTGGCGCTGGCGCGCGGGGACGCGGGCGCCGCGGCCGTCGCGCGGGCGCTGCAGTCGGGGCCGCTGGTGGGTCTGCTGCGCCACGCCGAGGCCCGCGCTGCCACCAGCGAGGCGATGGCGATGCTGCGCGGCCGCGCCCTGTCGCGCGACCACGCCCTGGTGTGGGCGATCCACAGCTGGCAGCTGATGCTGGACCGCGACTGCGCCGACAGCGTGCGCCGCGGCCGCCTGGCGCTGGCGCTGGCCGAGGCGCTGGGCGACCGCGTCACCGCGGAGCGCGCACAGACTGCCACCGGCGCGGCGCTGCTGTTCCTGGACTTCGACGCCGGCGCGCATCTTCTGCAGGACCTGGTCGAACGCCGGCGCCGCGCCGGCAAGCCCTATGCCGAGGCGCTGGGCCTGCAGATGCTGGGCTCGGGCGCTGGCGAACTGATGCGGCTGGACGTGGCCGAGTCCGCGTTGCGCAGTGCCATCGCGCTGTGCGAGCCGAACGACTGGGACGACAGCTACGGCCGCGCCTGGCTGGCGCTGTGCAGCGTGCTGCGCGCGCGCTGGCAGGAGGAGGCGGCGCTGGCGCACGCCGCCATCGGCGGCGGCGGCACGATGGAGATGTCGCGGCTGATGGCCTGGCTGGCGCTGGCCCGCCTGCGCCTGCGCCGCGGCGACCCCGGCGTGGCCGAGGCGCTGGCCCAGGCCCAGGCGCTGGCCGGACACAGTGGCACGCTGCAGCGCCTGGCCCCCACCGCCTGCGTCGTGGCCGAGGCCGCCTGGGCGCGCGGCGACGCGGCCGGCGTCGTGGCCGCCGTCGCCCCGGTGCTGCCGCTGGCGCAGGCCAAGGGCCACCCCTGGTTCGTCGGCGAGATGCTCTGGTGGCTGCAGCGCGCCGGGCAATCGCCGGGGCCGCTGCCGGCGGGCATCGCCGAGCCCTACGCCTTGCAGCTGGCCGGCCGCTGGGCCGAGGCCGCCGCGGCCTGGGCCGCGCTGGGCTGCCCGTATGAACAGGCGCGTGCGCTGGCCGAAGGCGACGCCACGGCGCAGCGTGCGGCGCTGGCGGTCTTCGACCGGATCGGCGCCGCGCCCGCAGCCGAGGCGCTGCGCCGGCGCCTGCGCGAAGCCGGCGAGCGCGGCCTGGCGCGCGGCGCACGGCCCAGCACACGCGGCCACCCGGCCGGCCTGACGCGCGCCGAGCAGCAAGTGCTGGCGCTGATGGCCGAGGGCCTGCGCAACGCCGACATCGCCGCGCGCCTCCACCGCTCGGTGCGCACCGTGGACCACCACGTGGCCGCGGTGCTGGCCAAGCTGGCGGTGGACAGCCGCCTGGCCGCGGTGCAGCACGCGCAGCGCCAGGGCTGGCTGCCGGCCGACGGCCGCGGCACGGCCGCCGGCGCCGCAATCTAGGCAAGGCCGCGGCCCAAATTGGGCAAGGCTGCCGTCGCCGCGCGCGGCGGCACTCGCGATGCTTCGGTCCACGGCGCCACCCCCGGCCGCCGCCGCCACCGAAGGAGAACCGACATGCCCCGCTACCTCGTCGAGCGCAGCTTTCCGCAAGGCCTGCAGATCCCCATCAACGCCGACGGCCGCAAGGCCATGGACGGCGTCATCGCCAACAACGCCGACGGCGGCGTGAGCTGGGTGCACAGCTACGTCAACCCCGAGCGCACGCAGACCTTCTGCGTCTACGACGGCCCGAGCCCGGAGGCCATCCGCAAGGCGGCCGAGCGCAGCGGGCTGCCGGTGGACCGCATCACGCAGGTCAGCGTGCTGGACCCCTACGCCTACGGCGCCTGATGCCGCCGCCACCCGCCCTTGCACCGACCCCAGGAGCCGCCATGAACCTTGCCAACCTCCGCCCCGCGCTGTGCGCCCTCGCCCTGGCCGCCGCCCTGCCGGCCGCCTATGCCCAGGAACGTTTCGTCATCGAGCGCGAGATCCCCGGTGCCTCGAAGATGAGCGCCGAGCAGCTGCGCGGCGCGGCGCAGAAGAGCAACGCCGTGCTGAAGGCGCTGGGCCCCGACATCCAGTGGGTGCACAGCTATGTCGCCGGCGACAAGATCTACTGCGTCTACAACGCGCCCAGCGAGGCGCTGATCCGCGAGCACGCGGCGAAGTCCGGCTTCCCGGCCAACCGCATCACGCGCGTGGCCGCGATCATCGACCCGACGACGGCGCGCTGAGCCCGCGCCGCCCGGCAGCCGCGGCCTAGGCCGCGCGCGGCCGCACGCGCGAGGCCGCCAGCTTGGCGCGTTCGCGCGCACGCTCGACGCTCTCGTCGTGCACCAGCGCGACGCCCATGCGCCGCTTCGCGTAGCTCTCGGGCTTGCCGAACAGCCGCAGGTCGGCACCCGGCACGGCCAGTGCTTCAGCCACGCCGTCGAAGACCACGCCCTTGGCCTCCACGCCGCCGTAGATCACCGCGCTGGCCCCCGGGCTCTTCAGCGCCACGTCCACCGGCAGGCCGAGGATGGCGCGCGCATGCAGCTCGAATTCGCTCTGCCACTGCGTGGCCAGCGTGACGAGCCCGGTGTCGTGCGGGCGCGGGCTGACCTCGCTGAACCAGACCTCGTCGCCCTGCACGAACAGTTCGACGCCGTACAGGCCCAGCCCGTCCGCGCTGCCGTCGGCGGCGCGGCCGAGATCGTCGGTGATCGTCCGGGCGATGGCCTGCGCGCGTGCCAGCGCGGTAGCGCTCATCGCATGCGGCTGCCAGCTCTCGACATAGTCGCCGCTCACCTGCACATGGCCGATGGGCGCGCAGAAGTCGGTGCGCACGGCGCCGGTGGCGGCATCCAGGCTGCGCACGGTGAGCAGCGTGATCTCGTAGTCGAAGCGGATGAAGCCCTCGACGATGATCCGGCCGTGGCTGACGCGGCCGCCGGCCATTGCGTGGTCCCAGGCCTTGCCCACGTCGGCAGGGCCGTCGACCTTGCTCTGGCCCTTGCCGCTGCTGCTCATCACCGGCTTGACGATGCAGGGGTAGCCGATGCCGGCCGCCGGGTCGTCGATGGCGGCCTGCAGTTCGGCCAGGCTGTCGCAGAAGCGGTAGGGGCTGGTGGGCAGGGCCAGCGTCTCGGCGGCCAGGCGGCGGATGCCCTCGCGGTCCATCGTCAGCCGCGCGGCGCGCGCGGTGGGCACCACGCGCACGGCGCCCTCGGCCTCCAGCGCCTGCAGCTCGGGCGTGGCGATGGCCTCGATCTCGGGCACCACGAGCAGCGGGCCGGCACGGCGTTCGGCCTCGATCAGCGCGCGCAGCGCTGCCGGGTCGCTCATCGCGAGCGTGCGCGCATGGTGCGCCACCTGCTGGCCGGGGGCGTGCTCGTAGCGGTCCACCGCGATGGTCTCCACGCCCAGGCGCTGCAGCGCGATCAGCACCTCCTTGCCCAGCTCGCCGGCGCCGAGCAGCATCACGCGCGTGGCGGCCGGGCTCAGCGGGGTGCCGATCGTGCGGCGGAGCATCGGGTGGGCGGCGGGCGGCGTGCTCATGGCGGGGCGGCGTGACGTCGGTGCAGGCGGGACCCCGATTCTGGCGCGGCGGCGCAGGCATCATCGCGGCCATGCCCGCGATCACGCTCGACGATCTGCGCCGCCATGCGGTGGCGCGCAGCATGTTTGCGCCGACCACGCTGCCGCGCGCGATCGGCAGGCTGGGCTTCGTGCAGGCCGACCCGATCCGCGCGCCGGCGCGCGCGCAGGACCTGATCCTGCGCCACCGCGTGCGCGACTACCGCGCCGGCGACCTGGAGCGCCGCTACCCGAAGCTGGCGGTGGAGGAGGACTTCTTCGTCAACTACGGCTTCGTGCCGCGCGAGCTGCATGCGCTGATGCACCCGCGCCAGGCGCGCACCGTCTGGCCGAAGGCCCGCTGGCGCCAGGCGCACGAGGTGCAGGCCGTCGTGCGCGAGCGCGGCATCGTGCACCCGCGCGAGGTCGACGCCGTCTTCGCGCACGGCAAGACGACCAACTGGTTCGGCGGCACCAGCAAGGCCAGCACGCAGCTGCTGGACGGCATGCACTACCGCGGCCTGCTGCGCGTGGCGCGGCGCGAGGGCGGCGTGCGGCTGTACGCGGCGCACGACGCGCACGAGCGCGAGGCCGCCGACCCCGGGGCCGCGCTCGACGCGCTGCTGGACGTGGTGGTGGCGAAATATGCGCCGCTGCCGGCGCCCACGCTCAGCCGCTTCGTGATGTGGCTGGGCATGGGTGCGGCGCCGCAGTGGCTGGGCGAGCGCCGCGCCGCGCTGGCGCGCGCGAAGGCCCGGCTGCCGTCGGCGGAAGTGGAGGGCCAACGCTGGTTCTGGCCCGCCGGCGAAAACCCGGCGAGCCGGCGCCATGCGGTGGCCGACAGCGTGCGGCTGCTGGCCCCCTTCGACCCGGTGGTCTGGGACCGCCAGCGCTTCGAGGCCTTCTGGGGCTGGGCCTACCGCTTCGAGGCCTACACGCCTGCGCCGAAGCGCCAGCTCGGCTACTACGCGCTGCCGCTGCTGTGGCGCGACCGGGTCGTCGGCTGGGCGAATGCCGCCGTGCGCGACGGGCGGCTCTCGGTGCAGCCCGGCTACGTGGCCGGCCGTGCGCCACGCGACGCGGGCTTTGCCGCCGCGCTGGACGACGAACTTGGGCGCTTCGCGCGTTTTCTCGGGCAGGACGGCTGAGACCCGTCCGACTGCCGCCGATCGCCCCGGAGGCCCACGCGCGCTTCGACAGGCTCAGCGCGAACGGTGACTTCTAGACCAGCGAATGCATCTCCGTATCAGCCGCCCGCCGGCTCCAGCATGCCGGCCACCGTGACCGCGATGCAGGTGCCGCCGTCGCCGGTGCTCACCTCCAGCACCGAGCCCAGCCGGCGTGCCCGCGCCTGCATGTTGCGCAGGCCGTGGCCGGCCTGCGGTGCGGGCCAGCCGGCGATGCCGCGGCCGTCGTCCTGCACCGAGAGGCGCAGTGCGTCGCCGTCGCGCCGGAAGTGCACCGCGACGCGCTGCGCGCCGGCATGGCGCACGGCGTTGGTGATCGCCTCCTGCGCGATGCGCAGCAGCTGCAGCGCAGCGCCGGGCCGGGCCTGCACACGATCGGCGCCCAGGTCCAGCCGCCAGTCCAGCGCGACCGCGCTGCCCTGGAGCTGCGCGTCCCAGCGGAAGCGGAAGTTGCCGACCAGCGAGCTCAGGTCGTGGTCGTCGGGCGCCGCGGCGTCCAGCGTCATGCGCATGTCGGCGATGCAGCCGCGCAGCACCTCGGCCAGCGCCGGCTGCGGCAGTTGCCCGCGCTCCAGCCGCAGCAGCGAGGCGATGAGCTGCGAGCCCAGCCCGTCGTGCATGTCCTGCACGAGGCGCTGGCGCTCCTCCAGCCGCGCCTGCTGGCGGTCGAGCTCGCCGATGCGGCGAAAGTTGCGCTCGAGCTCGGCCTCGCGCTCGGCCACGCGGCGCTCCAGCGAGGCCTTCAGCTCCTGCAGCTGGGCCAGCGCCTGCAGGAAGCGCTCGACCAGCAGCGCGCCCATCACCAGCAGCAGCGCATTCGCCGCGTGGTGCAGCAGGAACAGCCGGCGCTGCGACCAGTCCGGCAGCAGGTGGCGCAGCAGCGTGGCGTTGGTCGCCAGCAGCTGGTCGTGCACGCCGGCGAGCACCGCCGCGCACACCGCCGCCAGCAGCAATGCGGCCGAGGGCGTGGGCCGCGCGAGCACCGCGCGCAGCATCACCGCCGGCGCGATCATCGTCAGCGGCACCAGGCCGGCCACCCACCAGCGCGACAGCCACAGGTCCGCCGCGCCGCCGCTGGCCAGCATCGCCAGCGGGCCGAGTGCGGCGTAGACGCCGAGCACCGGGGCCAGGTGGCGCCGCCAGCGCGGCGCGGTGCGCCCGGTCAGCCGGTCGGCATAGGTGCAGGCGAAGAGCACCATCGCGACGACGAAGCCCGCGGTGCCGGCGTGGTACAGCGTGCGCCACCAGAACCACTGCGCCTGCGGCAGCGCCTCGACGACGAAGGTCAGCGTGCGCAGCCCCCACAGCGCGGCGGCGATGCCGAACAGGCCGTACAGCGTCTCGTCGCGCCGCCGCCACCACACGGCCAGCATCAGCAGCGCGGCCACGCCGCAGGCCACCGCGCTGATCTGCGGCATCGTGCGGGTCCAGAACTGGCGCTGCTGGAAGACCGGCTCCAACGTGGTCCAGGGCCCGATCAGCGGCTGCGGCACCGAGGGCACGAGCCCCGCGCCGCGCGGCACCAGCCGCAGGTCCAGCCGGTTGTCGCCGGCGCGCAGCAGGTGGCCCGGCAGGTGCAGCAGCTGCGGGCCCTGCAGGCGCACCCACAGGGCCGGCGTCGATTCGGCGACCTGGCCCACGGCCTGGCCGTTGAGGAAGACGCGGCCGCCGTTGTAGAGGTAGGGCAGGTAGACGCTCCAGGCCTCGTCGGCCGGCGGCAACGCCTGCAGCCGGAAGTGGATGCGGTACCAGGCGGTGGCGCCGCGCGCCTCGGGCCGGTCGTCGGACCACACGGCGGGCAGCGCGAGGCGGTGCCCGGGGCTGTCCGGCGGCGGCGGTGCCAGGGCATCGGTCAGCAGCACCAGCGCCTCGGTGGGCTGCAGCACGGCGGCGGCGTCGCCGGCGCCGTCCTGCGCAACGCCCGGCGCCGCCCAGGCCAGGCCGGCCAGCGCCAGGACCGCGAGCCAGGCGCGCACCATCGCGCGCTACAGCAGGCCCATGCTGCGCGCCTCGAAGACCGCCTCGCCGCGCGAATGCACGGCCAGCTTGCGGTAGATGCGCTTGACATGCGTGACCACGGTGTGCGGCGAGACCTCGAGCAGCTGCGCCACGTCGGCGAAGCTCAGGCCCTTGCCGACGAGCTGCAGGATCTCGGTCTCGCGCTCGGTCAGCGGCGAGGGCGCGGCCTCGGGCGCCGGGGCCTGCGGCGCGGCCGGCGGCGGCACGCGCAGCGTGCGGAAGCGCGCCAGCACGCGGCGCGCAATGCTGGGCGTGATCGGCGCGTCGCCTGCGCGGATGGCGTGGATGGACTCGACGATCTGGCGCGGCGCCGCGTCCTTCAGCAGGTAGCCGGTGGCGCCGGCCTCGACCGCGGCGACGATGTGCGCGTCGTCGCCGAACATCGTCACCACCAGCACCTCGGCCTGCGGGTGGTGGCGCACGACGTGGCGGATGACCTCGATGCCGTCGACGTCCGGCAGGCCCAGGTCGACCAGCACCACGTCCGGCGGCGAGGCGTCGGCCGTGCTGATCGCGGCCTGGCCCGAGCTGACCGCCCCGACCAGCGTCAGCGCCGGGTCGGCCAGCACCACGTCGACGAAGCGGCGCAGGCATTCGGACTCGTCCTCGACGATCAGCACCGCGATGCCCACGCCTGCCTCCGCTCGACCGCCCGGGGTCTGCGATCGATTCTGGCACCGCGGCCGGGCCGCGGGGCGTCCCCCATCCGCGGTACGCCGCCACGCCCGCGGTATGGCGCCACAGGCCGCTCCTGCCGACACTGTGCCCAGGGCGGCGGGCGCCGCCCGTCCAGGGAGCCGACGACGATGAACACGACCACCGCACTACGCTGGCGCCGCGCGCGGCGGCTGCGCCGGCAGGCGCGCCGCCTGGTGCTGCGCCTGCTGCGCGCGCTGCTCGGCAGCGTGCGGCCCTCGGGCGTGCTGGCCTGACGCGCGAACTCAGTGCAAGGGGCGCTGGCGCAGCGCGAGCAGCGCGCCCAGCGCCAGCAGCGCCGCCGAGAGCACGAAGCCGCCGATCAGGCCGCCGCCGCGGTCGGCCACCGCGCCGACCAGGCTGGGGCCGACGATCTGCCCGGCCGCGAAGACGATCGTGAAGGCGGCGATGCCGGCCGGCCAGGCGGCGGCCGGCAGGTTGTGGCGCACCAGCGCCGTCGTCGAAGCGACGACCGACAGGAAGACGCTGCCGAACAGCGCGCCGGACGCGAAGACCAGCGGCAGCGCGGCGGCGCCCAGGTCGCGCCAGGCCGGCAGCACGGCCAGCAGCGTGGCCAGCGCGAGCAGGCCGTTGAGCAGTGCCAGCGTCTGCCCGCCGCGCCAGCGCTGCAGCAGCGGCGCCCACAGCCACGACGACGCGACGACGCCCAGGCCCAGCAGCACGTAGAAGGCCACCACGGTGGCGCCGCCCAGCCCCTGCTCGCGCAGCAGCGTGACGACGAAGGTCATGTAGCCGATGTAGCCCAGCCCGAAGCAGGCATAGCCGGCCAGTGCCCAGGCCAGCGGCGCCAGCCGCACCGGCACGCGCGGCGTGCCCGGCGCGGGCGGTGCACGCAGCGCACGCGTGCCGGCGGCCGTCAGCGCCGAGGCCAGCGCCGCCACCGCCGCCAGCGCCACCCAGGCCGCCGGCCAGGGCAGCGGCGGCACGACCAGCGCCGAGGCGACGATGCCCACGCCGGTGCCGCCGTAGTACAGCCCCAGCACCTGTCCCGGCGTGACGCGGCTGCCCGCAGGAAGCGCGCCGGCCAGCCGCGCCGCCAGCAGCCCGCCGGTGGCGAAGGCGGCGGCGCTGGCCACGCCGGTGGCGCCGCGCAGCAGCAGCAGCGCGGCGTCGCTGCGCAGCGCGCCGTGCACGGCCAGCAGCAGTGCGGAAGCGAAGCCGCCGGTCAGCATCAGCGTGCGCGCGTCCACGCGCCGCAGCAGCGCCGGCAGCAGCAGCGCACCCACCAGGTAGCCGGCGGCATTGGCGGTATTCATCGCGCCGGCGGTCAGGTAGCTCCACCCGAGGTCGGCGCGCATCGGCGGCAGCAGCAGCGCGTAGGAGAAGCGCGCCAGGCCGAGCGAGACGGCGGCCGACAGCGCCAGCGCCGCGGCGGCGGCCAGCGGGCGCGGCGGGGCGGGCACGGCGTTCATGCCGGCCAGCGCAGCAGCACGGCGTCCAGCGTCAGCGACGACGCGGCGGCCTGCGCGCCGGCCTGCTCGGCCGGCGTGGGCGCCAGCGCGGCCAGCCGGGCTTCGACCTCCTCGATGTCGCCGCGGCGCAGCGCCGGGTGCGCGCGTGTCCACAGCAGCAGCGCCAGCGCGTCGCTGCGCGCCAGCGTGCCCGCGGCCGCCTCCAGCGCCGCCAGCCCGAAGACGCAGCGCAGCACCAGCGGCGTCATCGCGTGGCGGCGCGCCAGGCGCAGGCAGCGCCGGTAGGTCGCGGCGGCGGCCGCGGCCTCGCCGGTGTCCTCCTGCGCGAGCGCCAGCGCAAAGAGGTCGGGCGCCAGCTGGTGCGGCCAGCCCAGGGCCTGCGCCGCGGCGACCGAGGCCTCGGCCGCGGCGAGTTGGGCATCGTGGCGGCCCAGGTCGCGCAGCACGAAGCTGCGCGAGCGTTCGATCTGCGCCAGCTCGGCGCGGTCGCCGAGCGCGGCGAAGTGGCGCCGGGCATCGTCCAGCAGGCGCAGCGCGCGCGGCGCGTCGCCCTCGCCCTGCGCCAGGATGGCCAGGCCGCGCAGCGCACGCGCCCGCTGCAGCTCGGCGCCATGCTGCTCGGCCAGCGACAGCATGCGCGTGAAGGCCGCGCACGAGGCCGGCGTGTCGCCGCGCGTGTGCGCCACCGCGCCCAGGTTCTGCAGGCAGCGCATCGTGGCCACCGGCAGCCCCGCCTCCTCGGCGGCGCGCAGCGCGGCTTCGGCGTGCTGCGCGGCGGCCGCGAAGTCGCCGCGTTCGTTGGCCAGCCGCGTGCGCGCCGACAGCAGCGTGCAGCGCTGCGCCGCGGGCAGGCCGGGGCGCGCGAGCAGCCGCTCGGTCAGCGCCGCCGCCTCGTCGTTGCGGCCCAGCGTGGCCAGCGAGGCGACGCGCCAGGCGTCCAGCTGCACGCGCAGCGGATCCTGTTCGGGCAGCGCGCCGGCGGCCAGTGCGGCCAGCTCCGCCGCCTCCTCCAGCCGGCCGCCGAGCGCGAGCAGCCCGTCCAGGTTGGGCAGCGCCTGCGCCAGCCAGTCCAGGCGGCGGGCATCGACGGCATGGCGCCAGGCGGCGGCGATGTCGGGCAGCCACTCCAGCAGCCCGGCCACGCGCGCCGGGTCGCCGTCGCCCGGCTGCAGGCGCGGCGGCGCGGCCACCCGTTGCAGCAGGAAGTGCCGTGCGTGGCGCAGCCGCAGCCGCTCGCGCCGCGCCGGGTCGTCGGCGAAGGCGGCCTCGGCGGCAAACTGGCGCACCAGCGGGTGCAGCCGCAGGCGCAGCCCGCGTTCGCCGCCCTCGCGCTGCAGCAGCGACTTGCCGGCCAGCTGCAGCAGCTGCGCTGCGTCGCAGCGCGCGATGTCCTGCGCCGCGGCGCCGTCGAAGGCACCCTGCAGCACGCTCAGGCCGGCCAGCGCGTCGCGCAGCGGCTGCGCCAGGCGCTGCCAGGAGCTGTCGAAGACGGCGCGCAGGCTGCGGTGCGGCGGCGCCCAGGCCGCGCGGTCGTGGGCCAGGAAGCCGAGGTCGCGTTCGACCTCGGCCGCCACCTCGGCCGGCGGCAGCACCGGCAGCCAGGCCGCCGCCAGCTCCAGCGCCAGCGGCAGGCCCTGCAGCGTGCCGGCGATGCGCGCCGCGGCGTCGGCATCCTGCGCCTGCAGCGGGCAGCCGTGGCGCGCGGCATGCTCGGCCAGCAGCGCCAGCGCCGGCGCGTCGGGCCCGCCGCTCGGCAGGCCGGACAGCTCGAACACCTGCTCGCCGGCCAGGCCCAGGGATTCGCGCGAGGTGACGAGCCAGCGCACGCCGGGTGCGGCGTCCGCCAGCGTGGCCAGCGCCTGCAGCGCCGCGGGCTGCGGCACCAGCTGCTCGAAGTTGTCGAGCACGACGAGCAGCGCGCTGTCGGCCAGCACCTCGGCGAGCTGCGCGGCCACCGG
>CAZUPH010000071.1:0-18399 GCA_964621995.1 uncultured Rubrivivax sp.
AGCGGCGTCTGCGGCGTGCAGGCGGTGCCGAACACCTTGCACTGCGGCGGCTTGATCGCGCCCTTGAGCACTTCGCCGCATTGGCAGCTCTTGGGGTCGGCGATGCGCGCGCCGGGCACGGCGAAGCGGCGCTCTGCGTCATAGGCCGCGTAGGCCGCGCGCACGCGCACGCCCGAGTGGTCGATCGAGCCCAGCCCGCGCCACTCGAAGAACTCGCGCAGCTCGAAGACACGGGCGATGGCCTCGAGCGCCGCCGCGTTGCCGCGCGGGTCGACCAGCCGTGCATACTGGTTCTCGACCGCGGCGCGGCCGCTCTCGAGCTGCCGCAGCACCATCAGCAGGCTCTGCAGGATGTCGGTGGGCTCGAAGCCCGAGATCACGAGCGGCCGGCCGTACTCGGCGGCGATGAACTCGAACGGTGCCGTGCCCGAGACCATCGCGACATGGCCCGGCCCGAGAAAGCCGTCGATCGTCATCCCGGGCGAGTCGAGGATCGCCTTGATCGTCGGCACGATCGTGATGTGGTTGCAGAACAGCGAGAAGTTGCCGATGCCGCGGCGTTCGGCTTCCAGCACCGTCATCGCCGTGGAGGGCATGGTGGTCTCGAAGCCGAGCGCGAAGAAGACGACTTCGCGTTCGGGGTTGGCCGCGGCGAGCTCCAGGGCGTCCAGCGGCGAGTACACCATGCGCACGTCGGCGCCGTCGGCGCGCGCCTGCAGCAGCGAACCCTTGGAGCCGGGCACGCGCATCGCGTCGCCGAAGGTCGTGAAGATGACGCCCGGCTGGCGCGCGATGGCCACGCAATCGTCCACGCGCCCCATCGGCAGCACGCACACCGGGCAGCCGGGGCCGTGCACGAACTCGAGCGCCGGCGGGATCAGATCCTTCAGCGCGTAGCGGAAGATCGAGTGCGTGTGCCCGCCGCAGACCTCCATGATCTGCAGCGGCCGCTCGGGCGTCGCACCCAGGCGTTCGGTCGCGCCGGCGATCTCGCGCAGCAGTGCGCGCGCGGCGAGCGGGTCGCGGAATTCGTCGACGTACTTCATGGGCTTTTCCTAGTCGGTGCAGCGGCGCGCGCCGGCCGGTCGTCGGCGAGCAGGCTGTGCACCAGATCCCACAGCACGTGGTAGATCGCCACATGCGTCTCCTGGATGCGGTGGATGCTGTCGCTGTCGACGAGCAGGGAGAGTTCGACGCTGGCGGAGCGCGCCATCGCGCCGCCGTCGCCGCCGACGAGTGCGAGCGTGCGGGCGCCCAGTTCGTGCGCCGATTCCAGCCCGCGCAGCACGTTGGCCGAATTGCCGCTGGTGGACACCCCGAGCACCACGTCGCCGGCGCGCACCAGGCCCGGCATCTGGCGCGCATAAACCTCGGCGAAGCCGACGTCATTGCCCACCGCGGTGAGCATCGCCATGTCCTGCGCCAAGTTGCACGCGGGCAGCGCCGGCCGGCCGGCCGTGACCGGGTGCTGGAACTCGACGGCCACATGCGCGGCGTCGCAGCTCGAGCCGCCGTTGCCCATCGTGTACAGGCGTCCGCCGCCACGATAGCTGTCGGCCAGCATGTGGGCGGCGCGCAGCACGTCGTTGCCGCGGGTCTCGAAGAAGCGCGACTTGACGACCACGCTGTCGCGCCACTTCGCCACCATCGCCTCGCGCAGCGCGGCGTCGAGGCGCAGTGCATCGCGCGGGGCGTCGGCGGGTCCGCCGCGCTCCGCGAGGTGAGGGTAGAGGCCGCCGAGTGCGGCCTTGGCTTTGTCCGTGCTCACGGTCGTCACTAGGCAGCGGCCCGCGTCTTGAAAGCCTCGAGCTCGGCCTGAGCCTCGCCGAGTTCCTTCAGCAGCTCGAGCGTGAGCTGCGCTTCGCGTTCGTCGACGCGATTCATCGCGAAGCCCACGTGCACGAGCACCCAGGCGCCGACGCACGCTTCCAGCGGCTCGCCCTCGCGCACGATGCAGGCGATGTTGATCTCGCGTTTGACGCCCAGCACGTCCACCATGGCCAATTTGGCCTCGGGCCGCGAGATGGCCTCGATGCGGCCCGGAATGCCTAAACACATGTCGATGTCTCCTCGATGTTCTCGTTGCGGTCGCCGACGTTGCCGGCGCGCGCGAGTGCGATCAGCGCCTGCCCCCACGCGAGTCCGCCGTCGTTGACCGGCACCCGGCGCGGCAGCAGCGCGCTCAGGCCCGCAGCCTGCAAGCCGCGCAGCACGAGTTCGGTGAACACCTTGTTCTGGAACACGCCGCCGCCCAGGGCCACGGTGCCGACTGCATGCTGCTCGGCCTGCTGCTGCGCCATGCGCACCACCACGGCGGCCAGGCCGCGGTGAAAGCGCGCCGAGATGCGCGCCGGCGGCGTCTGCAGGATCAGGTCACCGAGCAGGGCCTGCCACATGGCGAGCGGTTCGACGTAGGGCAGGCCTTTGCCCTTGTCCAGCCTCGGGATCGCGAACGGGTAGTCGAGGTCCGCAGGTTCGTCGAGGTCCTGCGGCGTGACGAGAGCCTCGAGCTTGATCGCCGCTTCACCTTCGTAGGCCACGCGCTCGCGGCACAGCCCGATCGCGGCCGCCACGGCGTCGAACAGGCGCCCCACGCTGCTGGCGCGTGGGGCCAGCTGTGGGTTGGCCATCATGGCGTCGAGCACCTCGCGCGGCTTGTCGCTCAGGAAGCGATGCAACTCGAGCGCCTCGAAGTTGATCGAGAAGCGCGCCCAGCCCATCTCGGCCATCAGCTGCGCGTAGGCGTTGCGCCAGGGCTCGCGCGCGGCCAGATCGCCGCCGGGCAGCGCGACCGGCTTGAAGGTGCCGACGCGGCGCGCCTGCCGGTAGTCGGCAAGCAGGAACTCGCCGCCCCACAGCGTGCCGTCGTCGCCCAGGCCGATGCCGTCGAGCGCGATGCCGAGCACCGCGCCGCCATGCAGGGGCCAGCCGTGTTCGCCCAGGCATGCGGCGATGTGGGCGTGGTGGTGGCCCACGCCCATGTGGCGGCCCGGCCAGCGCTCTTGCGCCAACTGCGTCGCGGCGTAGCCGGGGTGCAGGTCGCAGGCCACGAGCTCGGGCTCGAAGTCGTAGAAGTGCAGGTAGTCGTCGAGCGCGCGCCGCTGGTCGGCGAGGCAGGCGGCGTCGTGCAGATCGCCGATGTGCTGCGACAGCACGGCCTGGCCATCGCGCACCAGGGCGAAGGTGTTCTTCAGGTCGCCGCCCAGCGCCAGCACGCGGCGGCCGCGATCGAAGCCTTCGGGCAGCGGCAGCGGCGCCGGCGCATAGCCGCGCGCGCGCCGCATGACGCGCAGCTCGCCGGCGATGACGCGGCCGACCGAGTCGTCCACGCGCCGCTGCACCTGGCGGTCGTGGTCGAGCACCCACTGGATCTGCGTGCCGAGCCGCTCGGTCGCGTCGTCGAGCCGGATCGCCTGCGGTTCTTCGCTGAGGTTGCCGCTGGTCAGCACGATCGGCGCCTTGCGCCGGCGCATCAGCAGCAGGTGCAGCGCGGTGTTCGGCAGCATCACGCCCAGCGTGGTCAGGCCGGGGGCCACGCCGTCGGCGAGTGCCGGCGCGTCGGCCGCGCGCGCCAGCAGCACGATCGGCGCCGAGGGGCTGGCGAGCGCGGCGGCCGCCGCGTCGTCGCACTCGCACCAGCGGCGCGCCATCTCGAGGTCGCGCACCATCAGCGCGAAGGGTTTGCCTTCGCGCCGCTTGATCGAGCGCAGTTGCGCCACCGCGTCGGCGTGGGTCGCGTCGCAGGCGATCTGGTAGCCGCCCAGGCCCTTGACCAGCAGCAGTTCGCCGCGTCCGAGCAGGGAGGTGGCGGCATCGACGTCGTCCAGTGCCGTCAGCGCGTCGACACTGAACGGCCGTCCGTCCAGGCGCCGCAGCGCCGCACGCGGGCCGCAGGCATGGCAAGCCATCGCCTGGGCGTGGAAGCGCCGGTCGTCCGCATCGCCGTACTCGCGCGCGCAGTCCCGGCACAGCGGGAAGGGCGCCATCGTCGTGTGGGCGCGGTCGTAGGGCGCGCGTTCGAACACGCTCAAGCGCGGGCCGCAGGCCGTGCAGGCCGTGAACGGGTAGCGATAGCGGCGCGCGAACGGGTCCAGGGTTTCGGCGCTGCAGGCCTCGCAGATCGCCCAGTCCGGCGCCACACCGAGCCCTGGCCGCGCGAGCGCGCTGTCGCCGATCGTGAATTCAGGTGGCGCAGTGCTATCGCGCGGCATCGGCTCGGCGCCCAGCGAGTCGATGCGCGTGCCGCCGTGCGCCAGCGCGCGCAACTCGCGCTCGAAAGCGGCCAGCGCCGCGCCCGGCGCGAAGGCCTCGATGACCACCACAGTGCCTTCGTTGCGCACGCTGCCGGTCACGCCGAGCCGGCGCGCCAGACGCAGCACCTGGGGCCGGAACCCGACGCCCTGCACGATGCCGCGCACCTCGTAGCGCAGCGCCGACGGCGCTTCGATCGGGGCCATCCGCGCGCCCGTGGGCCGTGCATCGGCACGCAGCGCAGCACCGGTGCTGCTCATGGCGCCACCTCCCAGAGCAACACGCGGTTGTTGCCGGAATCGACGACGATCGCCGTCTGCCCATGCATCGTGATCGCGTAAGGCCAGCACATCGAATCGCGTGTGGCTGCGCGCCACCGGTTGTCGCCCTTGTCGGCAAAGCTCTCCTGGCCCGCCACGGCAGCGGCTTCTCTCAGCAACGGCACGTCGAAGCGCAACACGCGGGAATTGGCGGTGTCGGCGACGAACAGGCGCTCGTCGTGCACCGCCAGCCCGTACGGCATGTTGAGGCTGCGCGCGCTCGGCCAGTATTCGCCGCGGTTGTGGTCGAGCGTGTCAATCTCGTCCTGGCCGACGATCAGCTCGGCGCGCTCCATGTGCCGATCGGGAGTGCCGGGCCACAGCAGCAGGCGGTTGTTGCCAGCGTCGGCGACGCACAGGCGGCCTTGCCAAACAACGATCGCGTGCGGCCAACGCATCGTGGCCTCGGTGACGCCGCCAGCGTTCTCGTCGCGCTGCGTGAAGTCGGGCTGGCCGAGCACGAGGTCGGCGGCCTGGCCCGGGCGTTGCGGCAAGCCGGTGAAGCGCAGCACGCGCCGGTTGCCGGTATCGGCCACCCACAGCCGCTCGCCGTCCCAGAAAACGCCGTAGGGCCAGTTGAGCGTGTCGGCCTCAGGTGCGTCGCGCCCGCGGTTGGCCTGGCCGGAGCGGAAGTCGGGCTGGCCCACCACCACATCGGCAGCCTGGTGGCTGTGGCGCGGCGCGCGATGCCAGATCAGCACGCGGTGGTTCCAGGCGTCGGCCACCGCGAGGCCTTCGCCGCAGGCGCACACGCCGGTGGGAACGTTCAGCGTCGCCGGGCCGACATCGCCATGCGCGTTGCGGCCCTCGGCCGTGAACTGCGGCTGGCCGATCAGCCAGGCGGCCGGCTGCGAATCGACCTGCGGCAGCGCCGGCCAGCCGAGCAGGCGGTGGTGCCCGGTGTCGGCGACCCACAGGCTGCCGTCGGCCGTCACGGCCGCGCCGCGCGGGCCGAACAGCGAGTCCGGCGCCGGCGCGAGCGCCCCCCCCGCCAGCGGGTCGTGCTGGCCCAGGATCACACGTGCCCCCGCCGCAGCCAACGCCGCGGGCGCGGACGCGCGCTCGCGCGGGCGGGCAAGGGAGACCTTCAACACGGCCGTCTCGCTCACGAGGCAAGCTCCGCGCTGACGCGCTTCGGTGTGAGCGCCTTGGAACAGCCATGCGCGCTCACGTGGCCACCCCCAGCTTGACCGCCACCCGCCCGGCGCGCACGCGCACGGCGTGCACGACGAGCTGCACCTCGGGCACGTCGAGACACTCGCCGGTGTCGAGCCGGTAGCGAAAGCCGTGGTGCGGGCACTCGAGAACGCCCTCACTGACGTCGCCCCCGTCCAGCGGCATGCCCAGGTGCGCGCAGGCGTTGGCCACGCAATGCACCTGCGCGCCGTCGCGGTACAGCAGCAGCTTGTCGTCACCCGCCACGTGCGCCACGGCCTGGCCCGAGGGCAGATCGTCCAGCGCGCAGACATCGACGAAGCCGCGGTCCTCGCTGCGGGCGAAGGGGCTGACGAAGTGGATCGGAACCGCCTCTCCCGGCGCCGGCGCTTGCGCGGCGCGGCGCACCTGCTCGACGCGGACGATCTCCGGCGCATGCTCCTTGATCGCGCGCTCGACGCCTTCGGCGAGCGTCTGGCCCGAGGCCGGGCAGTTCTGGCACGAGCCGGTGAGCCGCACCTGCACGGCGTCGGGCGGCAGCACGGCCACCAGCTCCACGCCGCCGCCATGTTCGGCCAGCATCGGGGCCACCGACTCGAGCGCTGCCCGCACGCGCTCTTCGAGCGGCGCGCGCACCAGGCCGTGCAGGCGCAGCACGCCGTAGACGAACGGGTCCGTCGCCAGCTCACGCAGCCGTGCCGCGGCAGCAGGCTCCTGCCGCAGGCCGCGCAGCAGGCGCACCAGCGCCTCGCGATGCAGCGCATCGATGGCCTTGCGCAGGTTGTCGAGCACCGCCCGCTGTTCGAGCGGCCAGGCCTCGCCGATGGCCTGCAGAGCCGTCACCTCGCCCGCCATGTGGGCCAGGCGCTCGCCATCGTCCTGAACGGCCATGTTCACGGGCGGCGTGCTCGGCTCAGTTGTACTTCAGGTCGCGGAACAACCAGGGCATCAACGCGCCCCCGATGGCGCCCCCTGCCACCATGCCGAGCCAGAGGTTGACCCAGCCGATGCCCACCATCAGCACCAGCGCCACGAGAAAGCCCAGCCCCAGCTGGCGGAAGAACGCCCAGTTGTCGCGGAACAGCTTCCCGGCGAAGAACAACTTCATCGAGTGCATCACCATGTCAAGCATCGTGCTCTCCTGTTCTGATCAGGCGATTCATCGCAACGCGTGGATCACGGTCGCGGCCACGGCCGCCGGTGCGACGGCCGCCAAGGCGAAGAAGGCGCCCATGATCGCCGCCATCTCGTTGCCCATTGCCTGGCCGCCCAGCTTGATGCCGGTGGCGGCCCCCCCGGCAGCGGCGGCCAGGATGGCCGCCACGCACATCAATACAAGCATCGTCGTCATCGGTGCGGGCTCCTTCGTAGATGGAAATCGGATCTGCTGTCAGTGCCGCGTCGGGCTGGTTTCGCCCGGCACGCGCGAGGCCGCGAATTCGGTGCCGGCAGCATCGATGCCGGTCAGCGCCTCGGCCACCGCCGA
This sequence comes from uncultured Rubrivivax sp., assembly GCA_964621995.1. GTDB lineage: Bacteria > Pseudomonadota > Gammaproteobacteria > Burkholderiales > Burkholderiaceae_C > Rubrivivax. Next base: position 7,213 of record CAZUPH010000071.1, read on the forward strand.
TTCGGCATCCGCGAGTCCATGGCTCGCGAAAAGGCGGCGCGCCTCGATGTACAGCGCGCGCGCCTTGGCGGTATTGCCGGGGTTGCCGAGTTCGGGATGCTCGGGATCGTCGGGCAGGTTCAGCAGCGCATTGGCCTTGTTCGCTGCGGTATTGGCGTACTCGACCGGCATCTCGCGCGGGGTGCGCACCTTGAGCGCCTCGTCGTACGCCTCCACCGCGCGCAGCAGGTTGGCCACCGGGTGGCTGCTCGGTGCGTACTGGAGCGCGTTGCCGAGGTTGTTCTGCGTCATCGCGTACTCGATCGGATGGTCCACCAGCGTGACGATGCCGAGCACCTCCTCGAAGGACTGGACCGCGAGCGCCTCGCGCATGCGCGCCCGCTCGTCGGTGGCCGGGATCGAGAGGTAGGCGATCGCCAGGTTGTTGTGCAGGATGGAGTACTCGCGCGGCCAGGCTTCCTTTGTGAACACTCGCAGCGCGCGGTGGTAGTGCGCGATGGCGTCCTGTATGCGGCCGCGGTGCGCCGAGGTCAGCGACTGCGTGACCAGGCCGAGGTTCATGTCGAGCTCGGCCACCTCCTCCGGCAGGCCATGCGTGTCCAGATCGCCGCGCGCGCTCTCGAAGCACTCACGCGCCGACTCCAGCGCGGGCACGCCGCCATCGGGCAGGGACTGGTAGGCCGTTCCCTGGCGGGCTCGAATCCGTGCCGCCAGCAACTCGAAGCCCGCCGGCACCAGCGTCAGGGCGCGCTCGTACAGCGCGAGCGCATCATGCAGCTGCCGGGGCGAGCGCGGCTTGATCTGCAAGCCGCGCGCGATCTCCATCAGCATCTCTGCGCGTTCTGCGGGCGGTGCGGTGGGATCCTCGGCCACGGCGAGCGCCGCTTGCGCCTCGGTGTCGGCTACCGTGAGGATGTCTCGGCCGTTGGCCGCGCTGGACCCGGGCATCGCGCTTGTCTCCTTGCGCCCGCTTTGCCAATTGGCTGGGGCTTCTTTGATCCGGATCATGGACAGGCGAGACATGATCGCATATCCGGTTTTCACCGGATGCAAAGTAAGTATGCATCTGGGCTTCGGCTGCCAAACGCTGACCTGCAGTCTCGTGCGCGACCGCCTGACTCTTGCACCAGTGACGACCAATGCTTCGACCCCGCGAAACCAGCGCGTCAGGAATCGCCCGGACTATGTGGTCAGAGGCGCGATAGGGCTGCCGGTGCCGTGAGGTTGCGGATGGCTCCTCGCCTCGTCGCTCCATCGTGCGCAGCCGTCTCCGAGCAGCCGAGCGCACGTCAGGAAGTCGCGCAGCGGTGCGGGGTACCGCGCTTCGGATCTCGTAGACCGCCTGTTGTCATCGGTGAACTCCTCACCGCCATCCGGCCAAACGTTTGACGCTCGGCAGGGCCGTGGCTTCCTCGGCCGTCTGCTGAGGCGCCCGGATGTCCTCCAAGAAGGAGCGGCATCGTTCCGAGCTCGGGCACTCCACCTTGCAGACGGTCCTTTCGGATGCGCAGTGCAAGCAGATGCTGCGGAGAGCTCTCGAGGAGGGGTGCGCCGCAGTACCTTGCGGACCGGATTGATCACTTGGCCGAAGTGCACACGCGCCGCTTGCCAGTCCCTGAGACCGGGGTCGAGGGCGTGTCGACAGAACCGGCAAGCTGCTAGAGTTCAGCGATCGCGGTCTCGCGTGAGACCTTTTGAACCGACGTGAGACTGCTCGTTTCTTGTTGGAAATGAGTCGGGAAACGGGCAAACCTCTACAGGCGCGGAGCGTTGTGCGACAACGGCTTGGGCGCGGTTTCCATGTTGTGATCGACCACATGTGAGTCGCCGCGAGCCGGCGCGCGTTGCGCCGGCCGCCTCGCGGCCCCGCCTGCCCGGTGCAGCGCGGGGCCGCGTCACTTGCGGGCGGCCGCCGGCGCGCCCGGCGCGCGGGCCACGATGAAGACCCGGAAGTCCTTGCCGCGCGTGCCGTGCCGTTCCACGGCCTCGATCGCGAAGCCCTGGCGTTCGATGGCGGCCTGCAGCCGAGGGGCATCGAAGGACAGCACCTCGGGCGCCTTGCCGATGGCGCGCATCAGCGGCAGCGCCAGCCAGGGGATCAGCGGGTTCATCTCGGCGATGCACGGCGTCTTGGAGACGAAGAGCCCGCCCGGGCGCAGGCTCCGCGCCACGCCGGCGAGGGCGCCTTCGAGGTCGCCGACCAGGTGCAGCACGTTGAAGGCCAGCACGGCGTCGAAGCGGCCAGCATCGCCCGCGTGCTGCCCGGCGCCGGCCCGCGCGAACTGCAGCTGGGGCACCGGCTGCGCCGCCTGGCGCTCGCGCGCGATGGCGAGCATCTGCTCGGACAGGTCGGTGGCCAGGTAGCGGCCGGTGCCGGGGGCCAGCCGCAGCGCCGTGGTGCCGGTGCCGCAGCCGATCTCCAGCACCTCGTCCTGCCGCGACAGCAGCGACGCGACGCGCGCGAGCGTGGCCTCGTAGCCGGCCTGGTCGGCGATCGGGTGGGCGGCGTACCGGCGGGCGAGGCGGTCCCAGAAGCGGGCCTGGCGCGCCTCGGCGGCAGCGCCTGCGGGGAGGTCGTTCGTGATCAGTGGGGACGAAGTCATCGTGGGCGGGGCGGCGTGCGCGAACCGGGTGGACACAGTACCCGGATGCTACTCATGCGTCCATCGAAGGGGAACTGCGCTAGATTGCAGGTTTCTTATGCAAGCACGCATGGATCAGCTCGACTGGAACCAGCTGCGCGCCTTCCTCGAGACGGCGGAGACCGGTTCGCTGTCGGCCGCCGCCCGCCGGCTGGGCCTGAGCCAGCCCACGCTCAGCCGGCAAGTGGCGGCCATCGAACGGCGGCTGGGCGTGACGCTCTTCGAGCGCGTCGGCCGCTCGCTGGTGCCCACGCGCACCGCGCTGGACCTGCTGGAACACGCGCGCACGATGGGCGCCGCGGCCGAGGCCCTGGACCTGGCGGCGACGGGCCGCTCGCAGGCCGCGCAGGGTGTGGTCTCGGTCTCCGCCAGCGACGCGGTGGCCGTGTTCCTGCTGCCGCGCGTCGTGCAGCGCATCCGGCAGGTGGCGCCCGGCATCGTCATCGACGTCGTGGCGACCGATGCGCTGAGCGACCTGCGCCGGCGCGAGGCCGATATCGCGATCCGCCACGTCCGGCCCGAGCAGCCGGAGCTGATCGCCCGCCTGGTGCGCGAGGCCGGTGCGGGCTTCTATGCCTCGGCGGACTGGGTACGCCGCCACGGGCATCCGCGCACCTCCGAGGAGGCCCAGGCGCATGACTTCGTCGGCGCGGACCGCGCCGGCCGCTACCTGGGCTTCCTGCGTCAGCACGGCCTGCCGCTGACCGAGGCGCACTTCAAGTGCTACGCGGACCACTCGGTCGCGCACTGGGCGCTGGTGCGTCAGGGCCTGGGCATCGGTGCGATGATGGACGAGATCGCGCAGGCCACGCCCGAGATCGTGCGCGTCCTGGACGCGCTGCCACCGGTGCGCTTTCCGATCTGGCTGGTCACGCACCGCGAACTGCGCACCGCCCGGCGCATCCGCGTGGTCTTCGATCTGCTGGTGGAGGCCCTGGCGGCGCCACCCGCCCGGGCGGCCACGCCGGCGGGCACCGTCGTGCGGCGGCTCAGGCCGCCTCGCGGCGGGTCTCGGTGACCGGCGCCTCGGCAGGGGCGCCCTCGGCCGTGACCGGCCGGATGTTCTGGGCCAGGTCGCCCTTGGGGCCCTGCACGAGGTCGTAGCTGACGCGGCTGCCCTGCTTGAGCGTGCGGAAGCCCTCCATCTGCACGGCCGAGAAATGGGCGAAGACGTCGGCGCCGCCGCCTTCGGGCTCGATGAACCCGAAGCCCTTCGCGTCGTTGAACCACTTGACCGTACCGAAGGCCATGCGACATGCCCCTTGACAAGACTGCAAAGTCAAATTCTGCGGCGCGCCGCCGAAGGGTGTCAAGCCGGCGTCAGGCCAGTCCGACCCGGCGGCATGGACACGTGCTGGTCAGTGGCGCCGCGCGGCGGCGGGGTCCCGGCAAGGGGTGCGCGTTGCGCCGGTGCGGGTGTGCGGTTGGCGTGCGGCGCGTGCATCGCGGGAAAAGCGGCACGCGCCGGGGCCGTTCCGCCCTCACTGCGCGGGCCCGCGGCGAGGCACACTCCCTGCCGTGGACATGCCCGGCCGCACGCACGCATCGAGAACCCAACTCGATAGAATGAGCCATGCCCGACGATCTGCCTCCGTCGCCCCCGCCCAAGCCGCCGGCACAGCCGCGCCGCGAAGGGGGGCAGGGTGCGGTCGTCGCGGAGCGGCGCACGGCGCGTACCAAGCCGCCGTCGCTGTACCAGGTGGTCATGCTCAACGACGACTACACGCCGATGGAGTTCGTCGTGATGGTGTTGCAGCAGTACTTCCAGCGTGACATCGACACCGCCACGCTGATCATGCTGAAGATCCACCACGAAGGGCGCGGCGTGTGCGGCGTCTACACCAAGGACGTCGCCGCGACGAAGGTCGAACTGGTGCTCACCGCCGCCCGGCGCGAGGGGCACCCGCTGCAATGCATTATGGAGGCCGCATGATCGCCCAGGAACTCGAGGTCAGCCTGCACATGGCCTTCGTGGAGGCTCGCCAGCAGCGCCACGAATTCATCACCGTCGAACACCTGCTGATGGCGCTGCTGGACAACCCCAGTGCCGCCGAGGTGCTGCGCGCCTGCGCCGCCAACATCGACGACCTGCGCAAGAGCCTGGCCACCTTCATCAAGGAGAACACGCCCACGGTGGGCGGCTCCGACGAGGTGGACACGCAGCCCACGCTGGGCTTCCAGCGCGTGATCCAGCGCGCCATCATGCACGTGCAGAGCACGGGCAGCGGCAAGAAGGAAGTCACCGGCGCCAACGTGCTGGTGGCGATCTTCGGCGAGAAGGACAGCCATGCGGTGTACTACCTGCACCAGCAGGGGGTGACGCGCCTGGACGTGGTCAACTTCATCGCCCACGGCATCAAGAAGAGCGACCCGCCGGAGCCCGCCAAGGGCAGCGAGGGCGGCGGCGCCGAGAGCGAGAAGGAAGAGGCCGCCGGCGACGCCAAGGGCTCGCCGCTGGAGCAGTTCACGCAGAACCTGAACCAGCTCGCCACCCAGGGCAAGATCGACCCGCTGATCGGCCGCGAGCACGAGGTCGAGCGCGTGATCCAGGTCCTGTGCCGCCGGCGCAAGAACAACCCGCTGCTGGTGGGAGAGGCCGGCGTCGGCAAGACCGCCATCGCCGAGGGCCTGGCCTGGCGCATCACGCAGAGCGACGTGCCCGAGGTGCTGGCCGATGCCACCGTCTACGCGCTGGACATGGGCGCGCTGCTGGCCGGCACCAAGTACCGCGGCGACTTCGAGCAGCGCCTGAAGGGCGTGCTCAAGCAGCTCAAGGAGCAGCCGAACGCCATCCTCTTCATCGACGAGATCCACACGCTGATCGGCGCCGGCGCGGCCAGCGGCGGCACGCTGGACGCGAGCAACCTGCTCAAGCCGGCGCTGAGCTCGGGCGCGATGAAGTGCATCGGCGCCACCACCTTCACCGAGTACCGCGGCATCTTCGAGAAGGACGCGGCGCTGTCGCGGCGCTTCCAGAAGGTGGACGTGGTGGAGCCCTCGGTGGAGCAGACGATCGAGATCCTCAAGGGCCTGAAGAGCCGCTTCGAGGAACACCACAGCGTCAAGTACGCCACCGGCGCGCTGCAGGCCGCGGCCGAGCTGTCGGCCAAGTACATCAACGACCGCCACCTGCCCGACAAGGCCATCGACGTGATCGACGAGGCCGGCGCCGCCCAGCGCATCCTGCCCGCGGGCAAGCGCAAGAAGACCATCACGCGCTCGGAGGTCGAGGAGATCGTCGCCAAGATCGCGCGCATCCCGCCGGCCAGCGTCAGCAGCGACGACCGCAGCAAGCTCAAGACGCTGGACCGCGACCTCAAGAGCGTGGTCTTCGGCCAGGACCCGGCGATCGACGCGCTGGCCGCCGCCATCAAGATGGCGCGCAGCGGCCTGGGCAAGCCGGACAAGCCCATCGGCAGCTTCCTCTTCAGCGGCCCCACCGGCGTGGGCAAGACCGAGGTCGCCAAGCAGCTGGCCTACGTGCTGGGCATCGACCTGATCCGCTTCGACATGTCCGAGTACATGGAGCGCCACGCCGTCAGTCGCCTGATCGGCGCGCCGCCGGGCTACGTCGGCTTCGACCAGGGCGGCCTGCTGACCGAGGCGGTGAGCAAGAAGCCGCACGCGGTGCTGCTGCTCGACGAGATCGAGAAGGCGCACCCCGACGTCTTCAACGTGCTGCTGCAGGTCATGGACCACGGCACGCTGACCGACAACAACGGGCGCAAGGCCGACTTCCGCAACGTCATCATCATCATGACGACGAACGCCGGCGCGGAGACCATGAACAAGGCCACCATCGGCTTCCTGAACAAGCGCGAGCAGGGCGACGAGATGGCCGACATCAAGCGCCTGTTCACGCCGGAGTTCCGCAACCGGCTGGACGCCACGGTCAGCTTCCGCGCGCTGGACGAGGAGATCATCCTGCGCGTGGTCGACAAGTTCCTGCTGCAGCTGGAGAGCCAGCTCGCCGAGAAGAAGGTCGAGGTGACCTTCTCCGACGCGCTGCGCAAGCACCTGGCCAAGAAGGGCTTCGACCCGCTGATGGGCGCGCGGCCGATGCAGCGCCTGATCCAGGACACCATCCGCCGCGCGCTGGCCGACGAGCTGCTCTTCGGCCGCCTCACCGACGGCGGCCGCCTCACCGTGGACATCGACGACCAGGGCGAGGTGCTGCTGGACATCCAGCCGCCGCGCAAGAGCGACAAGCCCAAGACCGAGGCGACGCCGGCCTGAGCCCGGGCCGACCTCAACGCCCCGCGTGCGCGCGGGGCGTTGCCGTTTCTGCCGCCGGGTCCTGGCGGTAGAAGCGCGTGAACATCGCGTACAGCTCGGCATGCGCCTCGCGCAAGGCCCGCGGCGCCACGAAGAAGGCCTCGCTGGCGACCGCGAAGAACTCGTCCTCGCCGCTGGCGGCGTAGGGGTCGAGCGCCAGCGCGTCGAGCGCATCGTGCGCCGCGTCGCCGCCGGCCACCTCGGCCTCCTCCACCCGCTGCACGAAGGCGCCGTACTCACGCTGCAGCAGCGCCGTCCACTCGGCGCGCGGCAGCTCCGGCGGCAGCACCGGCACGCCGTCCGAGAGCCCGTCGGCCATGTCCAGCACATGCGCGAATTCGTGGATCACCACGTTGTAGGCCGGCGCACCGGGCGCCGCGCCGGCGCTGCGCACGTCGCGCCAGGACAGCATCACCGGGCCGCCTTCCATGGCCTCGCCGGCGAGCAGCTCCTCGTACTGGTGCACGACGCCGTCCTCGTCGGCGAACTCGCGCCGCGCCACGACCTGGTCCGGGTGCACGACGATGCCGACGAAGCCGTCGTAGCGCGCCAGCCCCAGACGCAGCACCGGCAGCACGGCCTGCGCGGCGATGGCCACGACGACGGCGTCGGTCAGCTTCAGCCCGCCGGCGGCGTCGAACTCCTTGCGGTCCAGGAACAGGCTCGTGAGGCGGCGCAGCTCGGCCGCGTCGGCCGCGTCGCGCCGCTGCAGGAAGGGGTAGCGCACCAGCGTGCGCTTCCACAGGTCGTCGGGGATCGCGCGCCGGCGCACGGCCTCGCGCTCGCGCCGCTCGCGCAGCGACTGCCACAGGCGCAGGATCATTGCGTTCGCGTTCGCGTGCGCTCAGCCGCCGTCGGGGGGCACGCGCTGCAGGCCGTCGCGCGTCAGCCGCAGCACCTCGGCGCGGTCGGCGCCGTCCAGGTCCCAGTCGCTGAGCACGTGGCGCTTGTAGCCCGGCGCCAGCGCGGCGCTGCCCGGGCGATGGGTGTGGCCGTGGATCAGCTCCGCCGCGCCCATGGCGTGCAGCCAGCGCACGGCCTCGGCGGCGTCGACGTCGGCCGCGGCGTCGCCGTCGAACTGCCGGCGCGACTGGCTGGCGCGTCGCATGTCGGCGGCGACCTGCAGCCGCTCTTCCAGCGGCCGCGCCAGGAAAGCCTGCTGCCACGCCGGCGCGCGCACCTGCCGGCGGAAGGCCTGGTAGGGAGCGTCGTCCAGGCACAGCGCGTCGCCATGGCTCAGCAGCAGCCGCCGGCCCCAGGCGTCGAGCACGGTCGGGTCGGCCAGCGCCCTCATGCCGGCCGCGCGCACGGCCGCGGTGCCGAAGAGGAAGTCTCGGTTGCCGACCATGAAGGCCAGCGTGCGGTGGCTGGCCGCCTCGGCCAGCACCTCGATGCAGTGGCGTTCGAAGGGGCGCTCGCGCACGTCGTCGCCGACCCAGACCTCGAACAGGTCGCCCAGGATCACCACCGCGTCGGCCGGCGTGTGGCGCAGGTGCGCGGCCCAGGCCGCGAAGGTGCGCGGCATGGCCTCGGCGAGGTGCAGGTCGGAGATGAAGTCGATGGCGCGCCAGTCCTCGGGCGCCGGCCATTCGAAGAAGGCCGGCAGCGGCACCGGGCCCGCCGGGCCGGCCGCCGCGGCCATCAGGGCAGCACGACGGCCCGCTCGATGCGCACGTCCTCGAGCGGCACGTCGTCGTGGAAGCCCTTGCGGCCGGTCTTCACGCGCTCGATCGCATCGACGACCTCGGTGCCATCGACCACGCGGCCGAAGACCGCGTAGCCCCAGCCCTGCGCGTTCTCGGCGCGGAAGTCGAGGAAGTCGTTGTCGACGGTGTTGATGAAGAACTGCGCGCTGGCCGAGTGCGGGTCGGAGGTGCGCGCCATGGCCAGCGTATAGCGCTTGTTCTTCAGGCCGTTGTTGGCCTCGTTGCGGATCGGCTGGCCGGTGGGCTTCTGCTTCATGCCGGGCTCGAAGCCGCCGCCCTGGACCATGAAGCCCTTGATGACGCGGTGGAACACCGTGCCGTCGTAGTGGCCCTGCTTCACGTAGTCGACGAAGTTGGCCACCGACAGCGGGGCCTTGTCGTCGTCGAGCTCGATGGTCATCGAGCCGGCGCTGGTGTCCAGGCGGACGGTCTGGGTCATGGTGCTTTCTCCACGGTGGCCTTGCGTAGCGTGACCGGCATCACCGGCACGTGCTGGTGCGGGCCCTGCGCCTTGACGGGCACCGCGCGGATGCGGTCGACGACGTCCATGCCCTCGACGACGCGGCCGAAGACGGCATAGCCGTGGCCGTCGCGGGCATTCGGCTGGTCGAGGTTGGGGTTGTCGACGACGTTGATGAAGAACTGCGCGCGCGCCGAGTCGGGCACGTTCGTGCGCGCCATCGCGATGGTGCCGCGCAGGTTGGACAGGCCGTTGCGGCTCTCCAGCGGGATCGCCGCGCGCGCGGGCACCTTCTCGTTCAGGTCGGGCAGGTAACCGCCGCCCTGGATCATGAAGCTCTCCATCACGCGATGGAAGATCGTGCCGTCATAGTGGCCGGCGCGCACGTACTGCACGAAGTTGGCCACCGTCCTGGGCGCCTTCTCGGCGTCGAGCTCGACGACGATGTCGCCGGCGCTGGTGGCCAGGCGCACGGTCTGCGCGAGCGCCGGGGCGGCCAGGGCCAGCGTGGCGGCGAGCGCGACGACAAGTGGGATGCGGCGTGCGGTCAAGCGGGCCCCTCCAGGGTATTCAGGGGATCGGCGCCACAGTCTAGCGGGCCGCCAGCGGCCGCACGCCGAGCAGGGCGCGCGCGCCTTCCAGCGTGCGCTGCGTCGCCGGTTCCAGCGGGCCGGCGGCGGCTGCCTGCTCCCAGGCCTGCACCGCCAGCATCAGGTGCACCTGCCCCAGGTTCACCCGCGCCAGGCGGTGCGCGGGGTCGTTGCGCAGTGCGGTCTCCAGCGCCACGCGTGCCGCCTCCAGCCGGCCGGCACGGGCATGCAGCAGCGCGATGTTGTTCTGCGGGTCCGGCAGCTCGGGGAACTCCTGGGCCAGTTCCTGGAAGCGCGCCATCGCCTCGGCTTCGCGCCCCAGGTCCATCAGCACCACGCCGACGAGGAAGCGCGCCTGCGCGTCGCGCGGGTTGGCCGCGGCCTGGCGCTCGGCCCACTGTAGCCGGGCCTCCAGCGCGGCGTCCGTGCCGGTCTGCGCCTGCACGGCGAAGGCGGCCGCCAGCAGCAGCGGGGCAAGCCGGCGCGGGCGCATCGAGGCAGTGCGGCAGGAGAGGAACATCGGGCGGGTGGTGTGCGCGGCGCGCGCGCCGGCGCGCAGGAGGGGCGCCGCTATACTGAAAATCGATTCTATCGGCGCCGCCCCGTGCCCCCCGTTCCCCTGCGGCCCGATGCCCTCCGGCCGCCGGGCCTGCCGGCCGCCCGCACCGTCTCCCCATGAGCCTACGCATCCACAACACGCTGACGCGCCGTGTCGAACCCTTCGTGCCGCTGGTGCCCGGACAGGTGCGCATGTATGTCTGCGGCATCACGGTCTACGACCTGTGCCACCTGGGCCATGCCCGGATGATGATGGCCTTCGACCTGATCTACCGCTGGCTGCTGGCCAGCGGCTACCAGGTGCGCTATGCGCGCAACATCACCGACATCGACGACAAGATCATCCGCCGCGCGCTCGAGCGCGGCACGAGCATCCGTGCGCTGACCGACGAGATGATCGCCGCGATGCACCGCGACCTCGGCGCTTTAGGCCTGCTGCCGCCGACCGACGAGCCGCGCGCCACCGACCACATCCCGCAGATGCTGTCGCTGATCGGCCGGCTCGAGGAACGCGGTCTGGCCTACCGCGCTCCCGGCGGCGACGTCAACTTTGCCGTGCGGCGCTTCGCCGGCTACGGCAAGCTCTCCGGCAAGAGCCTGGACGAGCTGCGCGCGGGCGAGCGCGTGGCGGTGCAGGGCGACAAGGAGGACCCGCTGGACTTCGTGCTGTGGAAGGCGGCCAAGCCCGACGAGCCGGACGACGCACGCTGGCCGGCGCCCTTCGGCGAGGGCCGCCCGGGCTGGCACATCGAGTGCTCGGCGATGGCCTGCGCGGTGCTCGGCGAGCCGATCGACATCCACGGCGGCGGCATGGACCTGATCTTCCCGCACCACGAGAACGAGATCGCGCAGAGCGAGGGTGCCAGCGGCGGCCCCTTCGCGCGGGCCTGGCTGCACAACGGCTTCCTGCACGTCGACGACACGAAGATGTCCAAGAGCCTGGGCAACTTCTTCAC
>CAZUPH010000072.1:0-18341 GCA_964621995.1 uncultured Rubrivivax sp.
GGCCGTACCGGTCAGCCGCAGGCGGCCGGCAGCGACCGTCGTGCCGCCGCTGTAGGTGTTGACGCCGCCGAGCGTGAAGCTGCCGGTGCCGGCCTTGACCAGGCTTCCGGTGCCGTTGATGGTGCCGTTGAAGACGGTGCTGACGTTGTTGCCGCCAGTGCTCAGCGTGAAGGCGCCGAGGTTGACGGCGGCGGCGGTGGTGGTGCCGGCGGCCGACAGCGAACCAATGACCTGGTTGCTGGCCAGGTCCAGCACCACGCCTGCGGCATCGGCAAGCTCCACCGCACCGGCGTCGGGCAGCGCGCCGTCGGTGGCGGCGCGCAGCGTGCCGGCGTCGACACGGGTGGCGCCGCCGTAGGCATTGTTGCCGCCGAGCACCAGCGTGCCGGCGCCCGTCTTGATCAGGCTGAAGCCGCCTGCGCCATCGCTGACGTCACCGCCGACCGAAAGTATGTCGGTCGCAAGGGTGACGCCGAAGGTGGTGTTGCCGGTCAGCGTGATCGCACCGTCGGCGGTTGCGGCCCCGGTGCCTTGCAGCGCGCCGGCGCCGCCGACGCCGGCGCCCGTGAGACCGAGCGCGGCGTTGCCGATGTTGACGTTGTCGATGCGCAGCGTGGCGCCATCGGCGACCGTGACCGAGGGAGTGGCGGCGTCACCCAGCGCCGCGGCGTTGCCCAATGCAAGAGTTCCAGCGACGACGGTGGTGGTGCCGCTAAAGGTGTTGGCGTTGTTCAGCGCGACGGTGCCCGCGCCGGCCTTGGTCAGATTGAAGGTGCTGGCGCCGTCGGTGACGATGCCGTTGACCGTCAGTACGCCAATCGCAGCGGCGGCGCCGAAAGTGGTGTCGCCGACCAGCGTGATCGCACCACTGGCGGTCGCCGCCCCGGTGCCTTGCAGCGCGCCGGCGGCGGCGACGCCGGCACCTTCGAGACTGAGCGCGGCGTTGCCGATGTTGACATTGTCGATGCGCAGCGTAGCGCCACCGGCGACCGTGACCGAGGGAGTGGCGGCGTCGCCAAGCGCCGTGGCGTTGCCCACCGCAAGGGTTCCAGCGCCAACGCTGGTGGTGCCGCTGTAGGTGTTGGCGTTGTTCAGCGCAACCGTGCCGGCACCGACCTTGGCCAGATTGAAGGTGCTGGCCCCGTCGTTCACCGTCCCTTCGATGGTGAGCACGTCGGTGGTGCCCAAGGCGCCCAGTGACGTGTTGGCGGCCAGCGTGATCGTTCCGGCCTTCGAGGCACCGCTGCCGCTGCCGGCCAATGCTCCCGCACCGCCGGCGCCAGAACCGCTGAGAGTCAGTGCGCGTGCTCCGACCGCGACGTTGTCCAGTCTGAGTGTGGCACCGCTGGTCACCGTGATCGTGCCGGTCGCGTTGGAGCCCAGCGCATTGGCGCTGGCAGCGGCCAGCGTGCCTTCACCGATGTCGAGATTGCCGGTCCAGGCGCTGTTGTCGCCCGACAACGTGAGTTGGCCGGTACCCAGCTTGCGCAAGTTGCCGCTGCCGCTGAGGTTGCCGGCGATCGTCGACGGGCCGGCGAAAGTCCAGTCCTGCGCCGCCGTCAGTTCGGCAGCCCCCGTGATGCTCAGGCTGCCGCTGCCCGTGGCGCTGGACAGATTGCCGCCGATCTGGTGCACACCGGTGCCGCTGCCGTTGTTGGTGATCGTCAACGTTCCGTCAATGGCGTTCAGAGCCGCGGTGGTCACCACCTTGCCGGTGCCGGTGGCCGTACCGGCACCGTCGTCGTTGGCCGATAGCGTGATGCCCTTGGCCGTGACCGCGGCATTGATGGTGATGTCGCCCCCGGCCTGCAGGGTCAGTGCCTTGTCGGGTCCTCCGGTAACCGAATTGGACACGGTGATCGTCTGCCGCGCCTGCAGGATCACTGTCCCGGCGCCTACGGTGGTCAGAAGATCCTGAAGGCTGTTCGCGCCCGTCGAGGCCCGAATGGTCACGGTGCCGCTGGGTGGCACGTTGAACGTGATGTCGCCGGTGATGGCGCCGGCGCCGCCGCCGTTCTGCACGACGATGTGGTCCGGATCCAGAAGAAGGTCGCCGCCACGGCCCTGCGGCGCGCCGAGATCGACCGAGCCGTCGAACTGCAGATGCGCCTTGCCCGACACCTCGGTGTGGCCGCCGTCCCCGCCGAGCATCCCGCCGCGCGAGACGATGTTGCCGAAGTAGCGCGTGGAGCCGTCGGACCACAGCACGACCTGCCCGCCGTCGCCTTGCGTGAGCGCGCTGGCGTCGATGCGTGCGCCCGGCATCGCGATCAGGTTGGCGGCGTTGCGCACCTCGGGGTTGGCGCCCTGGTAGTCGCCGCCGACCAGCACGCGGCCACCGCCGGTGTCGCCTGCCGTGTCGACAGCCGCGGACTTGTCGAGCAACACGTTGTGCCCCAGCACCGTCACCGTGCCGCCGTGCTCGCCGCCGCGACGACCGCTGGCGTCGATCGTGCCGGCAACCCGCGTGATGCCGTCCGCGCCGCCATCGACGACGATGCGGCCGTCGCGCACGCCCAGCGTGCGCGCCTGCACGACGCCCTCCAGGTTGAGCACGGTGTCGGTCAGGCCGGCGCGCGCGGCGGCGCGCAGGTCGGCCACGCCGCCGTCGGCGCGCACGCGGCCCAGCATCTGCAGGCGCGACTGCAGCGCGTCGTTGCGCACGTTGAAGAAGACGAGGCCGTCGCCGTCCAGGTCGACCAGCACCTCGCTGGCCGCGGCCAGGCCGACGCGCGGCGCGGTGATGTGCCCGCCCATGTCGAGCTGCGGCGCGACCAGCACCACGCTGCCGTCGGCCGTGATGTCGCCGTCGGCGCGCAGCGCGCCGGCGCCGGCGCCGCGGCCGAGCTGCAGGCGGCCGGAGGCGAGGTCGTCCTGGGTGATCTGCAGCGTGCTGGCCACCAGCGAGCCGACGTCCACGCGCGAGCCGGCGCCGAAGACGATGCCGCGCGGGTTGATCAGCCACACGCTGCCGTTGCTGGTGAGCGAGCCGTAGATCAGCGAGGGATCGTCACCGAGCACGCGGTTGAGCAGCACGGCGTTGCGCGAGGGCTGCTGCACGTCCACGCGTTCGCCGGCGGCGATCGAGAAGCTGGTCCAGTCCAGTCCGGCGCGCGGCGTGGTCTGGCGGATGTCCATGCGGCCCGGTGCCGGGCGCGAGACGGTGGCCTCGCCGAAGCTCGGCACCTCGCCCTGCGGCAGCGCGAAGCCGGCGGGTGCCGCCGCAGCGAGGCAGGCCGCCAGGCTGATCGGGCGCAGCGCCGTGCCGGCGCCGGCCGGTCCGGGTGGACGCGGCGGGGTACATCGGGCGCATGGTCGCAGTCATCTCGGTCCCCTCGGGCACGCCCGCGCGGCCGTGGCCGCGCGGCGGCCATCAGTTGAACAACATCGCCGCCTGCAGGTAGACGCGGATCTTCTTGCGGTCGTCCTCGCTGCTGGCCTGCCCGGCGACCGGGCGCGCGATCGACAGCCGCAGCGCATAGTCGTTCGGCCGCACCCAGGCCAGGCCGATGCCGGCGCCGCCGAAGCGGGCGTGGTTGCGGCGTGCATTGGGGTCGGCGCTGCCGCGCGACCGGTAGCGGTACTGCACGTAGCCGCCGTCGGCGAAGACGCTGAAGACCATCTCGCGCGCGATGCGGACCAGCCAGTCCTCCGGCGGCAGCACGCGCAGCTCCAGCGTGGCCACGGTGGCGATGTCGCCGGTGCCTTCGCCGGTGGCGAAGGCGCGCACGCCATCGGGGCCGCCGATGCGGAACTGCTCGGTGGTGTCGAGGTTGTTCGCCGCATACTGGCCGCGCACTGCGGCATACAGCAGCGCACGGCCGGTGACCAGGTCCTGCAGCCGCGTGTAGCCGTAGTTGAGCTTGGTGTAGCGCTCGTCGTCGTCCAGCGCCGGGTTGCGGCCGTCGGGGTACTTCAGCTGGCCGGAGGCCACGCTCAGCTCGTAGGTGTTGACACCACCGCCGAGCACGCTGTCGCGGAAGTCGCCGGTGGCGCCCAGCACGACCGCGTCCACCGTCTTGCGCGCGCTGCCGTTGAGGTTGCGGTCCTCGTACTGCTTGTGCTCCAGCGACAGCAGCGCGAACAGGTTCAGGTTGCGCGCGCGCACCACCGGGTACAGGCCGTAGGCGTTGACCGTGACCGCGGTGCCGTTGAGGTCCAGCGGGAACTGTTCCTTGTCGAGCTGGTAGCGCACGCCGGACAGCGAGGCGCCGAGCTTGAAGCCGTTGCTGCCCACCGGCGTGGTGTAGCCCAGCAGCGCGAAGGCCAGCCCGCCGGTGTGCGAGACCAGCGCATTGGCCGTGAAGCCGTCGCCACGGCCGAAGGGGCTGTTCATCTGCAGCAGCCCGGCAAGCCGGTATTCGCCCAGCGGCTTGGAGCCGTTGGTGTCCAGCTCCACCTTGCCGGCCCACACGGCCTCCGGCAGCGGCGTGACCACCAGCGTGGCGGTGCCCGGCTGGCTGCCGGCGCGCACCTCGAAGCGCGTGCTGATGCCGCGCAGGTCGTTGACGAGGAACACGACGCGCTCGACATCGCGCACGCGCAGCACGCTGCCCGGGCGCAGGCGCGCCAGGTAGCCTTCGACGACCTCGCGGTTCACCGGCAGGCCGTCGCGCCAGTTGAGCTCGACGCGGTCGAGCCGTCCCTCCAGCACGGCGATGCGCACGACGCCGTCGGTGGGCGTCTGCTCGGGCAGGTAGGCATAGCCGAGGTAGTAGCCGAGCTCGCGCTGCAGGAAGCGCGTGACCTCGGCGGCGGCGCGGGCCAGGTCCTCGAAGCTGCGCTGGGTGCCGGTGTAGGCCTGCGTCAGCGCCGGCAGCGCGGCGCGCAGTTCGGCCGGCGCGTCGTCGTCCACGGCGTAGGCGCGCACGTCGATGCGGACATCGTCCTCGGGCTTGCCGAGCTCGCGCGGTGGCTCCCGCCTTGGCACGGGATCGGCCGCATCGGGCTGGCGGATCGGCGGCGCCAGACCGGACGCCGGCGGCACCACCTCGGGCGTGCGGATCGGCTGTGCGTGGGCGGGAAAACCCGCGCCCAGCAGCAGCCATCCGACGAAGGCGAACGATCGCAGCCGACGGGCCGTACCCAACTTGCTCGCCATGCCGACCCCTCGTCCGCGTGATGTGTTGTGAAGGCATGTTACCGACGCAAACCGCAATGCGCCATCGTTCACTGTCCCTCGTGCGGGGGACGCCACCGGCGCGCCGCTGCGGCAGCATCGGTGCAGCGACGGGCCGTGGGTGCCTGCCGGTCGAATATGGAACCCGGGGCTTCTCAGCGGCGCGGGTTCTTGCGACACTCCGGCGCCTTGCATGGCCCGAAGCCCGACGCCACGCGGTTTTCCGCAACGGCGCACGCGCGTGCCCCAGGAACACAGCCACCGCCTCGATGACCGACCTCGACAACGCCGACGCCCGCATCGCCGCCTGGCTGCAACCCCTGGACGACGCGTCGGCGCCCTGTGGCCCGGACCTCGAGTACGACAACGCCTTCCTCGACCTGACGCAGGCCGCCGCGGGTAAACCCGAGAGCGAGATCGGCGAGTCCAAGCGCGCCGCCGAGCCGCCGGACTGGCCGCGCGTGGCCGAGCTGTCCGAGGAACTGCTGGAGCGCTCGCGCGACCTGCGCATCGCCATCCTCTGGCTGCGCGCCGGCCTGCACCTGCACGGCTGGCGTGCGCTGGTGCCCGGGCTGAAGCTGGTCAACGGCATGCTGCGCGATCTGTGGGAGGGCGTGCACCCGCTGCCCGACCCCGACGACGGCGACCCCTACGGCCGCGTCAATGCGCTGACCGTGCTGCGCGACCACAACGGCCTGCTGGCCGACCTGCGCGCGGCGCGCGTCGTGCGCGACCGTGCCGTCGGCGAACTCGACGGCCGCGCGGTGGAACTGGCCGCAGGCATCGCCGAGCCGCTGTCCAGCGAGACGGTGCCGCCGCAGGACCCGCAGCGCCTGATGGTGGCCGCCGCGGTGGAGCGCCTGCCGGCGCTGCGCGCCGACGCGCTGGCGGCCGTGAACCTGGTCGGCGAGCTCGCCCGGCTCGCCCAGGAGCGGCTGCCCGGCGACGCGCCGGACTTCAAGCCGCTGCTGGCGCTGGTGCGCGCCGTGGCCGCGCTGATGCCGGCCGAGGCCGCACCGGAAGTGGGCGCAGCCGACGAGGCGGAGGGCGAACCGGGCGAAGGCGGTGCACCGGCGCGGGGCGGCCGGCGTGGCCTGTCCGGCAGCGTCAACTCGCGCGAGGACGCGCTGCGCGCGATCGACCTCGTCTGCGAGTACCTGGAGCGCGCCGAGCCCACGAACCCGGCCACGCTGTTCCTGCGCCGCGCACGCCACCTGGTCAACCACAACTTCCTGCAGCTGATGAAGGAGCTGGCGCCGGACGCGCTGCCCGAGGTGGCACGCATCGTCGGCGTCGATCCCGACACGGTGGAGACCCCGCAGAGCCCTTGATGCGCCTGAGGGGCCTTGACGAATACGCGCAGTTACAGGAAAACCTCAGCTTCACCTCGACCCTGCACCTTCAGGAGCTTGCATGAGCAGCAGCCAGAAATTCATCGCCCGCAACCGCGCCCCGCGCGTGCAGATCGAGTACGACGTGGAGGTCTACGGCGCCGAGAAGAAGGTGCAGCTGCCCTTCGTGATGGGCGTGCTGGCCGACCTCTCGGGCAAGCCCGCCGAGCCGCTGGCGCCGGTGGCCGACCGCAAGTTCCTCGAGATCGACGTCGACAACTTCGACGCGCGCATGAAGGCGATGAAGCCGCGCGTGGCCTTCCAGGTGCCCAACACGCTGACCGGCGAGGGCAACCTCAGCGTGGACATCACCTTCGAGAGCATGGACGACTTCAGTCCCGACGCGGTGGCGCGCAAGGTCGACTCGCTGAACAAGCTGCTCGAGGCGCGGCAGCAGCTGCAGAACCTCGTCACCTACATGGACGGCAAGGGCGGCGCCGAGGAGCTGATCGGCAAGCTGATGAACGACCCGGCGCTGCTGGGCTCGCTGGCCTCGTCGGCCAAGCCGAGCGAAGGCTGACACCGCCCCGCGACCGACACCACCTAGACATCCGCAGGTTCCGCAGGAGAGACCGAACATGGCTGAAGCGCAGAGTTCGTCGGCACTGGCCAGTGTCGAGATGGAGGGCAGCGACCTGGCGTCGCTGCTGCAGAAGGAGTTCAAGCCCAAGAGCGAGGACGCCAGGAGCGCCGTCGAGCAGGCGGTGCAGACGCTGGCGCAGCAGGCGCTGGCGCAGACGCAGCTGATCGGCAGCGACGTCGTCGCGTCGATCGAGGCCATGATCGCCGCGATCGACCGCAAGCTCTCGGAGCAGATCAACCTGATCCTGCACCACGAGGACTTCCAGAAGCTCGAAGGCGCCTGGCGCGGTCTGCACTACATGGTGAACAACACCGAGACCGACGAGCAGCTGAAGATCCGCGTCATGAACGTCTCCAAGCAGGAGCTGGGCAAGACGCTCAAGCGCTACAAGGGCACCAACTGGGACCAGAGCCCGATCTTCAAGAAGATCTACTCGGAGGAGTTCAGCCAGTTCGGCGGCGAGCCCTTCGGCGCCCTGGTCGGCGACTACCACTTCGACCAGAGCGCGCCCGACGTCGAGCTGCTCGGCGAGATGGCCAAGATCGCCGCCGCGGCGCACGCGCCCTTCATCGCCGGCGCCTCGCCCACGCTGATGCAGATGGACTCCTGGCAGGAGCTGGCCAACCCGCGCGACCTGACCAAGATCTTCACGACGCCGGAGTACGCGGCCTGGCGCTCGCTGCGCGAGAGCGAGGACAGCAAGTACATCGGCCTGGCGATGCCGCGCTTCCTGTCGCGCATCCCCTACGGCGCGAAGACCAACCCGGTCGAGGCCTTCAACTTCGAGGAAGACACCGGCGGCGCCGACCACGGCAAGTACACCTGGGCCAACGCCGCTTACGCGATGGCCACCAACATCAACCGCGCCTTCAAGGAGTACGGCTGGTGCACGCGCATCCGCGGCATCGAGTCCGGCGGCGCGGTCACCAACCTGCCCACGCACACCTTCCCGACCGACGACGGCGGCGTGGACATGAAGTGCCCGACCGAGATCGCGATCGAGGACCGGCGCGAGGCCGAGCTGGCCAAGAACGGCTTCATGCCCCTGGTGCACCGCAAGAACAGCGACTTCGCGGCCTTCATCGGCGCGCAGAGCCTGCACAAGCCCGCCGAGTACGACGACCCGGACGCCACCGCCAACGCCAACCTGGCGGCGCGGCTGCCCTACCTGTTCGCGACCTGCCGCTTCGCGCACTACCTGAAGTGCATCGTGCGCGACAAGATCGGCTCGTTCAAGGAACGCGACGAGGTGCAGCGCTGGCTGTCCACCTGGGTCATGCAGTACGTGGACGGCGACCCGGCGCACTCCTCCGAGACGACCAAGGCGCGCAAGCCGCTGGCCGCCGCCGAGGTGGTGGTCGAGGAGGACCCGGCCAACCCGGGCTACTACAGCTCCAAGTTCTTCCTGCGCCCGCACTACCAGCTCGAGGGCCTCACGGTATCCCTCAGGCTCGTTTCCAAGCTGCCCTCGGCGAAGGCAGGATAGACCCGTTGGGATTTCACCCAATCTCCTGCCTGCGGCTGCGCGGGGGGGCGTCCGGTCAGACGGGCGACATTGCAGCGACAACCGCCCCTAGATCGCGGGGCACCAAGGAGAGCACACCATGGCCGTAGACATGTTCATGAAGATCGGCGACATCAAGGGCGAGTCGACCGACAAGAAGCACCCCAACGAGATCGACGTCCTGGCCTGGAGCTGGGGCATGAGCAACTCCGGCACCACGCACCAGGGCGGCGGCGGCGGCGCCGGCAAGGCCAACGTGCAGGACCTGTCCTTCACGAAGTACACCGACGCGTCCTCGCACGCGCTGCTGCTGGCCTGCAGCAACGGGCAGCACTACCCGAAGGCCAACCTGGTCGTGCGCAAGGCCGGCGGCAAGGGCCAGCCCATCGAGTACATCAAGATCGAGATGGAAGAGGTGCTCGTCACCTCGCTCAGCTGCGGCGGCTCGGGCGGCGAGGACCGCCTGACCGAGAACGTGACGCTGAACTTCGCGAAGGTGAAGTACGAGTACACGCCGCAGAAGCCGGACGGCTCGCCGGACACGACCAAGGAGATGGTCTACAACATCGCCGAGAACGACAACGCCTGAACCGGCGCTGCCGCGCCGATAGACCCCCCGGCCCGGGAGGCGCACCGCAGCGCCGCCCGGGCACCGGAGGGCACGGGCGCAGCGTCCCCGCGATCGAACCGGACTGCCCGCCATGCCGCGCTCGGACATGTTCTTCAAGGCCACGGGCCAGCGCACGGGCGTCATCACCGGCGAGTCCGTCGACAAGCGCTTCGCCGGCCAGATCGACGTCGTCGACTGGTCCTGGGGCATGAGTTCCCCGTCGGCCGTCAACGGCCAGCGCACGGGGCGGGTGCAGGTCAAGGAACTGCAGCTCGTCAAGCGCGTCGACCGCGCGTCCACGGCGCTGATGTCCGTGATGCGCAACAACGAGCTGCTCTCGACGGCGGTGCTCTCGGTGCGCAAGGCCGGCGGCACCGACCCGCTGCCCTACCTGGTCGTCACGCTGGGCAGCGCACGCGTCGTGGCCTACGACGTGCAGTCCGACGTGATGCCGGACGGTGCGCCCACGCTGACCGAGCGCATCGGCCTGCACTTCCTGGAGCTGACGGTCGACTACGAACCGCAGGGCTCGGCCGGTGCCGGCGGCGGCGCCTCGTCCGTCACGATCGACAACCAGCCGGCGCGATAAGCCCCAGCGGCACGTCGCCTGCCGCAGCCACGCCACGGAGCGCCGATGCCATCCCTTGCCGCCGAGGCCGAACAGGCCCTGAAGAACGGTGACGCGCGCGCCGCGCTGAAGCTGCTCACCGAGCAGGTGCGCTCGCGCCCGCAGGACGCCAAGCTGCGCGTCTTCCTGTTCCAGCTGCTGTGCGTGCTGGGGCAGTGGGAGCGCGCGCTGAACCAGCTCAACGTCTCGCTGGAGCTCGACCCGGCGACGCTGCCGATGGTGCAGACCTACCGCGAGGCGATCGCCTGCGAGGCGCTGCGCCGCCAGGTCTTCGCCGGCCAGAAGGCGCCGATGCTCTTCGGCGAGCCCGAGACCTGGGTCGCGCTGCTGATCGAGGCCATGCTGCGCGAGGGCCGCGGCGAGCCCGATGCGGCGCGCCAGCTTCGCGGGCAGGCGCTGGAGCAGGCGCCGGCGAGCCCGGGCACCGTGACGGTGGGCGAGTCCGCCCCGCAGGACTTCGCCTGGATCGCCGATGCCGACTCGCGGCTCGGGCCCATGCTCGAGGCGGTCATCAACGGCAAGTACTACTGGCTGCCTTTCAACCGCCTCGCGCAGGTGGACGTGCATGCGCCGCAGGACCTGCGCGACGCCGTGTGGACGCCTGCCAACTTCCGCTTCGTCAACGGCGGCGAGGTGGTGGGCCTGATTCCCACGCGCTACCCGGACACCGATCTCGCCGCCGGCGACGCGCTGGCGCTGGCGCGCCGCACCGAGTGGCGCGAGGCCTCGCCCGGCGCCTACACCGGGCTGGGCCAGCGCCTGGTCACGACCGACCAGGCGGACATCGGACTGATGGACCTGCGCTCCGTGGTGCTGGCGCAGGCCGAGGCCTGAGCGCGGCTCACCACCGATGGCCACGCTGCGCGCCCAGGACCGCCTGCAGCCGGCGCTGCTGGACCGCCTGACCGACGAGGACCCCGACAACCCGGCCGAGGGCGCCGAGCTGCGCGTCATCAACCGCACGCGGCTGCGCGACCTGGTGCTGCGCGACCTGGCCTGGCTGTTCAATGCGGTGTCGCCCGGCCGTGCCGTGGACTGGACCGGCCTGCCGTACGCGCGGTCCTCGGTCATGAACTACGGGCTGCCGCCGCTGTCCGGCGAGACGGCGTCCACGGTGGACCCGCTGGTGCTGCAGGCGCGCGTGCGCCAGGCCATCCTCGACTTCGAGCCCCGCATCCTGCCCGAGACGCTGCAGGTGGAGGCGCTGATCAGCGAAGAGCAGATGGACCACTACAACCAGATCGGCTTTCGCATCAGCGGCCAGATGTGGGCCCAGCCGGTGCCGCTGGAGCTGCTGCTGCACACCGACGTGGACCTCGAGACCGGCCGCGTCGCGGTGCGCGAGCTCCAGCGCTGAGGACGGCGCCGCCCCATGGATCCCCGGCTGCTGCGCTACTACAACGAGGAGCTGCGCCACCTGCGCGAGATGGGGGCGGAGTTCGCGAAGGCCTTCCCCAAGGTCGCGGCTCGGCTGGGCATGGAGGGCCTGGAGGTCAGCGACCCCTATGTCGAGCGCCTGCTCGAGGGCTTCGCCTTCCTCGCCGGGCGCGTGCAGCTGCGGCTGGACGCGGAGTTCCCGCGCTTCACGCAGCGACTGCTGGAGATCGTCTACCCCCAGTTCCTGGCGCCCACGCCGGCGATGCTGATCGCGCAGCTGCAGCCCGACCTGAACGACCCGTCGCTGGGCGCCGGCATCACGCTGCCGCGCGGCACGACGATGCTCAGCCAGCCCGGCAAGGCGGGCGCCACGGCCTGCGAGTTCCGCACCGCGCACGCGCTGACGATGTGGCCGCTGGAGATCGCGCAGGTGGAGTATTTCAGCCAGGCGGCCGACCTGCCGCTGGCCGCGCTGCCCGAGTGGCGGCGCTACCGCTCCGGCCTGCGCATCCGGCTGCGCGCGACCGCCGGGCTGGATTTCTCGCGCATCGCGCTGGCCGACCTGCGGCTGCACCTGGCGGGCATCGACGAGGTGGCCTACCGGCTGCACGACCTCGTCATCGGCCACACGCTGGGCCTGCTGGTGCTGCCGACGCGGCGGCCCGCGGCCTGGCACGAGACGCTGGACGCGGCGGCGGTGGAAGCCGCCGGCTTCGACGACGATCAGGCGCTGCTGCCGACCACGCTGCACGGCTTCGAGGGCTACCGGCTGCTGCAGGAGTACTTCGCGTTCCCGCAGCGCTTCCTGTTCTTCGACCTGCAGGGCCTGGGCGACGCACTGCACCGGCATGCCGAGACCGAGGTCGACGTCGTGCTGCTCTTCGACCGCCTCGACAACGCGCTGCTGCAGTCGGTGGACACCGGCTCGCTGGCGCTGAACTGCGTGCCGGCGATCAACCTGCTGGAGCGCCGCTGCGACCGCATCCACGTCGACCCGGGCAGCCACGAGTTCCACGTCGTGCCCGACCGCGCGCGGCCGATGGACTTCGAGGTGCACACGCTGACCGAGGTCACCGGCCACGGCAGCGGCGCGCAGCGCGAGTGGCGCTTCCTGCCCTTCTACAACGCCTTCCACACCGAGGACAGCGGCCACCAGGCCTACTACGCCGTGCAGCGCCAGCCGCGGCTGCTGTCGCAGACGCAGCAGCGCGACGGGCCGCGCACGGCCTACGTGGGCACCGAGCTCTATCTGTCGGTGGTCGATGCGAACGAGGCCCCGTTCCCGGAGGAACTGCGCCAGATCGGCGTGCGCGCGCTGTGCACGAACCGCGACCTGCCGGTGCTGATGCCGGTGGGCAGCGCCAAGGGCGACCTGACGCTCGGCCAGACGGCGCCGGTCAAGCACATCGCGGTGATCAAGGGCCCTTCGCGGCCGCGCTCGCCGCTGGCGGACGGCAGCATCGCCTGGAAGCTGATCAACCAGCTCTCGCTGAACCACCTGTCGCTGACCGACACCGACGCCGAGCAGGGCGCCGCGGCGCTGCGCGCCATCCTGCGCCTGTATGCGCCGGGTGGCGACGCGGCGGCGCAGCGCCAGGTGGACGGGCTGCGCTCGGTGGCCATCCAGCAGGTCGTGCGCCGGCTGCCGATGCCCGGGCCGATCACCTTCGGCCGCGGTGCCGAGATCCGCGTCGAGGTGGACGACCTCGCCTTCGAGGGCGCCAGCGCCTTCCTGCTGGGCTGCGTGCTCGAACGCTTCCTGGCCCGCCACGCCGCCATCAACAGCTACACGCAGACGCGGCTGCACTCGCAGGTGCGCGGCGACATCCTCGTCGGGCGGCCGCGCTGCGGCACCCGGCCGGTGCTGTGAACGCGAAGGCGGACACCGGCACCACCGCCGCCGCGCCGCGGCGCGCCGACCCGCTGGCCGCGATCGCCGCGGCGCCGCACCTGCACGACTTCTTCCACGCGCTGCGGCGCCTGGAGGCCGCGCACCCGGACAAGCCGCGCCTGGGCACGGCGCGCCGCCCGGCCGACGAGCCGGTGCGCCTGGGCCAGGCGGCGGACCTGTCCTTCGCCGCCAGCAGCATCTCGTCGGTGCAGCTGAACAGCCGCCTGGGCAAGCCACGCATCGAGGTGCGCTTCCTGGGCCTGTTCGGGCCCAACGGCCCCTTGCCGCTGCACCTGACGGCCTATGCGCGCGAGCGCATGATCCACAAGGGCGACGAGACCTTCGCGCGTTTCGCCGACCTGTTCCACCACCGGCTGCTCCTGCTCTTCTACCGCGCCTGGGCGCAGGCGCAGCCGACCGTCAGCCACGACCGCCCGCGCGAGGACCGCTTCGCGGACTACGTCGGCTCGCTGCTCGGCGTCGGCGGCGCGGAATGGCGCGGCCGCGACGCGGCGCCGGACCACGCGCGGCTGGCCTTCGCCGGGCTGCTGTCGCGCCAGGTGCACCATGCCGACGGGCTGGCCAACCTGCTCGGCGCCTTCCTCGGCCGCCCCGTGCGCGTGGAGCATTTCGTCGGGCGCTGGATGGCGCTGCCGCAGGCCGAGCGCACGCGCATCGGCCGCGCCGGCGCGCGCGGCCGCCAGCCCACCGCGCGGCTGGGCAGCAGCGCGGTGCTCGGCGGCGCGGTCTTCGACCGCCAGCACCACTTCCGCATCCACATCGGCGCGCTGGCGCTGCCGGAATTCGAGTCGCTGCTGCCGGTGGGCGCCGCACTGCCGGCCGTGCAGGCGCTGGTGCGCCAATATGCGGGGGTCGAGTTCGGCTGGGACCTGCGGCTGGAGCTGGCCGAAGGCCAGCGCCCGGCCTGCCGCCCCGGCCGCAGCGGCCGCCTGGGCTGGACCACCTGGCTGGGCCGCGCGCGCGACGGCCGGCCCAGCGCGCTGAATCTCGTGCCCCGCATCGCCTCGCCCTCACTGTCGTCCTGAAAGGAAGCCTTCCATGGCGGAGATCAACCGCGTCACGCTGTTCGGCAAGCTCAACGCAGCGACCTACAAGACGGTCGAAGGCGCGACCGTGTTCTGCAAGCTGCGCGGCAACCCCTACGTGGAGCTGGAGCACTGGGTCGCGCAGCTGCTGCAGGGCAACGACACCGACTGGCACCGCGTGATCAAGCACTACCAGCTGGACATGTCGGCGCTGGCCAAGGACATCACCGCGGCGCTGGACCGGCTGCCGCGCGGCGCCACCAGCATCGCCGGCATCGCCGAGAACATCGCAGACGCCATCGAGCGCGGCTGGGTCTACGGCACGCTGCTGTACGGCGACAGCGCCGTGCGCAGCGGCTACATGCTGGTGGGCATGCTCAAGACCAAGCGGCTGCGCGACGCGCTGGTGGCGATCAGCCGGCAGTTCGAGAAGCTCAAGGCCGACGACGTCTCGGACCAGCTGCCCAAGGTGGTCGCCGGCTCGGCCGAGGACGGGCAGGGCGCCAGCGACGGGTCTTCCGGCGCCGCGGGTGGCGCAGCGCCGGGCGAGGCCAGCGGCGCCATCGCCCCGGCCGCGATGGGCAAGCAGGAGGCGCTGAAGAAGTTCACGGTGGACCTCACCGAGCAGGCGCGCAGCGGCAAGATGGACCCCATCGTCGGCCGCGACGACGAGATCCGCCAGGTCGTCGACATCCTGATGCGCCGGCGCCAGAACAACCCCATCCTGGTCGGCGAGGCCGGCGTCGGCAAGACCGCGGTGGTGGAGGGCTTCGCGCAGCGCATCGCGCGTGGCGACGTGCCGCCCAGCCTGAAGGACGTGGAACTGCGCGCGCTGGACGTCGGGCTGCTGCAGGCCGGCGCCAGCATGAAGGGCGAGTTCGAGCAGCGGCTGCGCAGCGTGATCGACGAGGTGCAGGGCAGCCCGAAGCCGATCATCCTGTTCATCGACGAGACGCACACGCTGGTGGGTGCCGGCGGCGCCGCAGGCACCGGCGACGCGGCCAACCTGCTCAAGCCCGCACTGGCGCGCGGCACGCTGCGCACCATCGGCGCGACGACCTTCGCCGAATACAAGAAGCACATCGAGAAGGACCCGGCGCTGACCCGCCGTTTCCAGACCGTGCAGGTGGACGAGCCCGACGAGCCCAAGGCCATCCTGATGATGCGCGGCGTGGCCAGCACGATGGAGAAGCACCACCAGGTCCAGATCCTCGACGAGGCGCTGGAGGCCGCGGTCAAGCTCAGCCACCGCTACATCCCTGCGCGCCAGCTGCCCGACAAGAGCGTGAGCCTGCTCGACACCGCCTGCGCGCGCGTGGCGGTCAGCCTGCACGCGGTGCCGGCCGAGGTGGACGACTCGCGCAAGCGCATCGAGGCGCTGGAGACCGAACTCGGCATCATCGGCCGCGAGAAGGCCATCGGCGTGGACGTCGCCAAGCGCGAGGCCGAGGCGGGCGAACTGCTGGCCGCCGAGCGCGAGCGGCTGGCCGCGCTGGAGGCGCGCTGGGGTGCCGAGCGCACGCTGGTCGACGAGTTGCTGGACCTGCGCGCCAAGCTGCGCGCCGGCATCGAGCCGGTGGAGGGCACCGGCAGCAGGCTGGAGGCCCAGGCCGCCGCCGAGGCCGTGGCCGAGGGCCTGACCGACGGCGACCGCGCCGCGGAACGGGCCGCGCTGCTGGCGCGGCTGCAGGAGGTGCAGCAGGAGCTGGCCACGCTGCAGGGCGAGACGCCGCTGATCCTGCCCACCGTGGACTACCAGGCGGTGGCCGCGGTGGTCGGCGACTGGACCGGCATCCCGGTCGGCCGCATGGCGCGCAACGAGATCGAGACCATCCTGAAGGTGGCCCAGCACCTGAGCCGGCGTGTGATCGGCCAGGACCACGCGATGGAGATGATCGCCAAGCGCATCCAGACCAGCCGCGCCGGGCTGGACAACCCGAGCAAGCCGATCGGCGTGTTCATGCTCGCCGGCACCAGCGGCGTGGGCAAGACCGAGACCGCGCTGGCGCTGGCCGAGGCGCTGTACGGCGGCGAGCAGAACCTCATCACGATCAACATGAGCGAGTTCCAGGAGGCGCACACCGTCTCCACGCTGAAGGGCGCGCCGCCCGGCTACGTGGGCTACGGCGAGGGCGGCGTGCTGACCGAGGCCGTGCGCCGCAAGCCCTACAGCGTGGTGCTGCTCGACGAGGTCGAGAAGGCCCACCCGGACGTGCACGAGATGTTCTTCCAGGTCTTCGACAAGGGCTTCATGGAGGACGGCGAGGGCCGCTTCATCGACTTCAAGAACACGCTGATCCTGCTGACCACCAACGCCGGCACCGACCTCATCGCCAGCCTGTGCAAGGACCCCGACCTGATGCCCGACCCCGAGGGCATGTCCAAGGCGCTGCGCGAGCCGTTGCTGAAGATCTTCCCGCCGGCGCTGCTGGGGCGGCTGGTGACGATCCCGTACTACCCGCTGTCCGACGAGATGCTGGGCAAGATCGTCAAGCTGCAGCTGGGCCGCATCAAGAAGCGGGTCGAGGCGCGCTACAAGATCCCGTTCGAGTACGGCGACGACGTGGTCAAGCTGGTCGTGAGCCGCTGCACCGAGAGCGAATCGGGCGGGCGGATGATCGACGCGATCCTGACCAACACCATGCTGCCGGACATCAGCCGCGAGTTCCTGAACCGCATGATGGATGGAAGGCCGATCGCCGGCGTGGAGGTCGGCGTGGCCGACGGACAGTTCGACTACCGCTTCGCCTGAACCCGCGGCGGGCATTCGACAGGGCAAGGCAAGGAGATCCGAGATGCTGAGCACCAAGGCACTGATCGACGCCAAGATGGACACCAGCGGCAACGAGCTGCTGAAGTCCATCTACGAAGGCGTCGTCTTCTTCAATTCGGGCGGCGTGGCCAAGAACGACCATGGCGACTACCTCGAGCGTCTGCTCGTCGGCGTCGGCACCTGGCTGACCTCGCACCCGCCGAAGACCACGCAGACCAATACGAAGCGCTGGGAGGCGATGGAGGACCTGGCCGACCAGATCGCCGACGAGATGCGCAGGCTCGGCCTGCGCACGCTGGCCGGCCCCTCGGACTGGAAGAAGATCGGCGAGCACAAGGGCACGGGATCGGTGCACAACGTGCACCGCAGCTACTGGCTGGAGATGCTGTCGCCCCAGCATGGCGTGGGCTTCCAGCTCAGCCCCAAGTTCAAGGAGTGGAAGCAGAACGGCCTGGCCGGGCAGTCGTTCTGGGACTACGTGCAGATGAACCCGCCCTACGGCGCGAGGCACGTCCAGTACTACGACGCCGTCGCGGCCGAGGCCTACCGCATGGAATTCCGCGCCGACGGCAAGCTGTGCCGGGTGCACGACGGCTCCGAGTACGACACGACCGGGCTGGAGACCTGCGCTTCCGGCGACGGCTGGGCGATCTTCGTGCTCTCGCCCGAAGGCAAGCTGTATTCGCACAAGCACGTGGAGGGCGTGTTCCACCACTCGAGCTTCCTGTCGGGCAGCGCGGTCGTCGCGGCTGGCGAGATGCTCGTGGTGGGCGGCATCGTGCGCGTCGTCAACGCCAAGAGCGGGCACTACATGCCGCTGCCGGAGAACATGGCGAACTTCGTCAAGCAGATGGTGCAGCTGCCCAAGGACGCGATCATCCTGCCGGACTTCTCGGCGAACCCGCCGCCGGCCTACCGCATCCAGGAGTACCGTTTCAACCCGAAGAGCCCAAGCACCGTCAAGCGTGCCGCGCTGGAGGCCAAGCTCACGCCCACGGCGGACAACCCGCAGGCCCGGACCTGGATCAACAAGGTCGCGGCCTGATCCCGGCGCATCGGACGCGCCGACAGGCGGTCGAGAATCCCGGGCCCTGCGCATGACCCTTCGCATCGACGACGACTGGCTCGACGAAGCCGGGTCGACGCTGTCGATGGAGCCCGACGGGGCCGCGGCGGACGACCCGTCGATAGACCCGACCGGTGTCGGGAGCGCGGTCGTCGATGCCGGCGCATTGGCGCTGCTGCGCGGCCAGGTCGCCGCGCTGTCGCCGGGCGTCGAGCTCTCGCGGCTGGCCGATCACGAACTGGTCGCGATCGTGCAGCGGGCCCGGGCCGATGGCCGCTCGGGTCGCGCCGACGCGCCGCCCCGCCTGCTGCGGCTGGCCGCCGCCCCGGCGCCGCCCGCGCCGCCGCCGCCGG